>JACAEB010000237.1 GCA_013389075.1 Alphaproteobacteria bacterium | reverse complement strand
TCCTCCCCCCGTTGACGGGGGCCTCTCTTCTCTTCCTCCCCCCGCAGAGCGGGGGGGCCTCGCCCAAAAAAATGCCGCGCCCGAGAGGCGCGGCATCCGTCTCGTCTCGCGCCCTTCCCCGCCCGGCGGACAGGCCGCCAGGCGGGGTGAGGGTGCTTTCGATCAGGCGAAGATGAAGTCGGTCGCGTCGATGTCGCCGAGCGCGACATTCTTCAGCAGGATCGAATTGCTGCCGATCTCGACCAGCACATCGCCGTTCACCGCCGAAATGACGAGGTCGGAGAAGGCGGTGGCGCCGGTGCCCATCAGCTTGATGATGTCCTGGTCGCTGTTGAAGTCGAGAACGGTGTCCTCGCCGAAATCGGCGCCGACGAACAGGAAGGTGTCGTCCTGGTCGCCGCCTTCGAGCGTGTCGTTGCCGAGCCCGCCGTTCAGCGTGTCGTGGCCGTCCTGACCGCGGATGAGGTCATCGCCCTCATCGCCGTTCAACTGATCGCGGCCCGACCCGCCGAACAGCTTGTCGTCGCCGTCGCCGCCATTGAGGAGGTCCGAACCCGCCCCGCCCCACAGGCTGTCGGTGCCGTCCCCGCCATTGAGCAGGTCCTCGCCCTGACCGCCCTTGAGCGAGTCGTTGCCTTCATTGCCGCTCAGCGTGTCGTTGCCGTCGCCGCCCTCGATCGAGTCGTCGTCGAGACCGCCGGTGATGTAGTCGCGACCGTCGCCGCCGGTGATCGTGTCGTTGCCGCGCCCGCCTTCGATGGCGTCGTCGCCGCCGCTGCCGCCGAGGGAGTCATCGCCGTTCCCCCCGTTGATCGTGTCGTTGCCTTCGGCGCCCTCGATGGTGTCGGGCCCGCCGAGACCGTCGATGGAGTCGTCGCCGCCCGCCCCGTTGATGTCGTCCGGCGCGGTGGTGCCGACGAGGTTTTCGCCCGTGTCATTGCCGATGATCGTTGCCATTTCGCTTGCCCCGTTTGACCTGCTCGGCGGACCATCCGGCCGGGCCCCCAATTCTCCCGGCCGAGACGGTGTTCTCGCGCCGTCCGCATTCGGACGACACAGACCCATCGGTCCTGGGAACGCCACTATCGGCGATGACCCAACCCTCTGAATTGAGCAAAGTCAACCTGGTTTTGCGCCCGCGCGGGTCCCGTTTTCGCGGTCATTTGATGACACGCTTCCGGCGACGGACTCGTGACGGTTCGCGCCGTGCGCGAGCCCCCCCGCCGCCGCTCAGCCCGGCTCGCTGCCGGGGGCGAGCGTGAGGGTGAGCCCGTCGAGTTCGGGCGCCATCAGGATCTGGCACGACAGGCGCGAATTCTCCTCGACCTCGAAGGCCTGGTCGAGCATGTCGATCTCTTCATCCGTGGGCGGATGAAGCCGGCCGAGCCAGTCCGGATCGACATAGACATGGCAGGTCGCGCAGGCACAGGCTCCGCCGCATTCGGCCTTGATCGGCAGGCCGTGATCGCGGATCACCTCCATCGCGCGCCAGCCCTCCAGCGCCTCGAGACGATGGCGCACGCCCTCGCGGTCGATCACGGTAAGGAAGATCCCGTCAGACATCGTCATCGCCCTTTCGGCGTGGCGTCAGGCGACGCCGAGCTTCTTCTGAAGGCTGGTCGAGGAGGTCGTGTACTGAAACACCACCTTCTGGTCGGGATGGACGAGGCGCTTGGCGGCCTGGGCCATGAGCGCGGCCTCGTGGAAGCCCGACAGGATGAGCTTGAGCTTGCCGGGATAGGCGTTGATGTCGCCGATGGCGAAGATGCCCTTGCTCGAGGTCTCGAATTTCTCCGTATCCACCGGAACGAGATTTTCGTGGAGATTGAGCCCGAACTCGGCGATGGGGCCGAGCTTCATCGTCAGCCCGAAGAACGGCAGCAGCGTGTCGCAGGGGATCTCGTACTCGCCCGTATCCTTGGATTCGACGGTCACGGACGAAAGCGCGCCCTTCTCGCCGTTGAGACGCTTGATCTTGGCGATGTGCAGGCCGAGCCGGTCGGCCTCGACCAGCGCCTTCATCTTGTTCACGGAATCGGGCGCGGCCCGGAAGCCGTCGCGGTGATGGACGAGCGCGACGCTGCGCGCCACGGGCTCGAGATTGAGCGTCCAGTCGAGCGCGCTGTCCCCGCCGCCCGCGATGAGGAGGCGCTTGCCGCGGAACTGCTCGATGCGGCGCACCGAATAGAAGACGGAGGTCCCCTCGAAGGCCTCGATGCCGGGGATGGGGGGCTTCTTGGGCACGAAGCTGCCCCCGCCCGCGGCGATGACCACGACGGGCGCCTCGATGGTGGTGCCCATGTCGGTGGTCACGCGGAAGCGGCCATCCGCCAGACGCTCGAGCCCGGCGGCCATCTGCGAGAGGTGAAATTTCGCGCCGAAGGGCCGCGCCTGCTCGAGGAGGCGGTCGGTCAGCTCCTGGCCGGTGACGAGCGGCAGGCCCGGAATGTCGTAGATCGGCTTTTCGGGATAGAGCTCGGTGCACTGCCCGCCCGGCCGGTCGAGAATGTCGACGAGGTGGCACTTGAGGTCGAGCAGCCCGAGCTCGAAGATCGCAAAGAGGCCGACCGGCCCCGCCCCGATCACCACGACATCCGTGCTGTGCTGTCCACCGGGCTCGAGCCGGTCGACGACCCCCTGTCCAAAAGCGCTCATCGGCCATCCTTTCGCGCCGGCACGTGCCGGCCCAATTTCCTCAAGCGGGGATGTAATTCACCCTAATTCCCATTGCAAGGGTGTTTTTTAGGCCGCGCTCCCGCGACACGGCCGCCCGCTCCCGCCATAAGCCCTTGCGCGACCCGCCGCCATTTGACAAGAGAGCGCCATGGCCGCCAACCCGCCCGATGCCGCCTCCCCCGCCCGCCCGACCGTTCCGGCCGAGCGCTGCACCCGCATGGAGGAGGTGCGGGCCGGAATCGACCGGCTCGACCGGATGCTGGTGGCGCTGATCGCCGAGCGGCAAGGCTATATCGAGGCGGCGGCGCGCATCAAAGGCGACCGCGGGACGGTGCGCGATCCGGCCCGCATCGAGGAGGTGGTGAGCAAGGTGCTGGCCGAGGCGGCGCGGGCCGGCCTCAGCCCCGCCATCGCCGAACCCGTCTGGCGCACGCTGATCGAGCGCTCGATCGCCCATGAGTTCGAGGTGTTCGACCGCCTGCGCGCCAAGGGCTGAGGCTCAGCCGATCACGAGGCGCATGTCCTCGCGGGCGACGAACGCGCCGGCCCAGCTCGCCCGCGCCTGGGCCTCGATCCGCGCCATCACCTCGTCGTCATGGTCCGGATCGTGGTGGAAGATGGCGAGCTTGCGGACCCCCGCCGCCCGGGCGAGGCGGATGCCCTCCTGCCAGGTGGAATGGCCCCAGCCCGCCTTCTCCGGAAACTCCGCGTCGCAATAGGTGCTGTCGTAGATCACGAGATCGGCGCCCTCGATCAGGGCGAGGATGGTCTCGTCCGGCTTGCCCGGCGCGTGCTCGGTGTCGGTGACGTAGCAGACCGCCTTGCCCGCGTGCTCGATCCGGTAGGCCGTCGCCCGGTCCGGATGGTTGAGGCAGGCCGTCCGGACGCGGACCCCCGGATGGAGGTCGAGCGTCTCCCCGGCCGAGAAATCCTCGAAGGTGAGCCGTGCGTGCATCACCTCGATGGGCACCGGAAAGAAGGGATGGGTCATCTGGCCTGCGAGCACCGTCTCGATCTTCATGCCATGGGTGAGATGGCCGGCCATGATGTGGAAATGATTGCCCGCCTCGAAGGCCGGCCCGAAGAACGGAAAGCCGTTGATGTGATCCCAATGGGTGTGGGACAGCAGGATCGTCGCCTCGGTGAAGCCCTTGCGCGTGAACCACGTCCCCAGATTCCGGATGCCCGTGCCCGCGTCGAGGATCACCCGCCGGCCGCCGAGGGCGAGCTCGACGCAGCTCGTATTGCCGCCATAGATCATGTGACGCGGCCCCGGGCAGGCGATGCTGCCCCGTACGCCCCAGAACTTCAGCTTGAAGGACATGTCGCCTCCGCGGGCCGGTCAGGTCCTGAGAAGATAGGCCGGCTGCGCCGGTCGGGCGCGCGGGAAACCCGAAAGCGTGACGGCCGTCACGCCGGGATGCCCCGCCCGGCTCCTGTCTCGCCCAGCTGCGCGGCCGAGGCAAGCAGCATGTCGATCTCGGCGAGAAGAGCCTGCATCAGCGGCACGAGGCGCTCGGCCTCGGCCCGGCCCGCCTCGAGGGCCTCGGCCCGCTCGATGGTGGCGGCGAGCGCGGCCACCGCCTCCGCGCCGATCCCCCGCGCCGCCCCGACGATGCGGTGGCTCGCCTGGCGCATCTCGACGAGGCTCTGCGCCGCGCGCACGCTCTCGGCCCAGTCGCCGGCATGGTCGCGGAACAGCGCCAGCACCTCGCGCGCCACGACCTCGTCCCCCGCCGCATGGGACAGGAGCTTCGCGGGCACGATGAGTCTCGGTCGGGTCATGGGGCGGCATCCGGTTCGATCGGCTGGGAGGGCGGCGATCGGCAGCCATCCTGACGAAGAACGCTGAGGACGGAGTTAAAGCGGACAGGCGGCGGCGAGCACGCCCGGCATCGGCGAGGCGCCGACGAGACACGCATGGCCGCCGAGGAGAAGGAGCCCGTAGACGGCGAGCCCGAGCCCGAGGCGCCCCCAGCCGATCCCGGCGAGATCGAGCCGTGTCCGGCCCGCGGCGATGGCGGCGAAGGGCACGGCCGAACTGGTCCGCGCGAAGCCCTCCCAGGCCGGTCCGGCGGACCGCGCCCGCTTGGCGTCGATGGAGACCGGCCCGCCGAGCCCCAGGAGGAGGAAGGTCGCAAAGAGGATCAGCGCCGCCACGTCGCCATTCACGAGCCCGTGGATCAGCGCCCACAGCGCCACCGCCGAGAGGAACGGATGGCGGGTGATGGTGATCACCCCGCGCACGCCGTGATCGGGCGCCGCCGCATCCCGCGCGAGCCGCCCCTCCCCGCCCACCAGCGTGGGCGAGGGCGTCGTCAGCCCCGCGACGGCGAGGAGGATCACCGGCAGCATCAGCACCGGAACGAGGTGATAGGCCCAGAGGGGCGCGCTCCACAGGAGCGGGCTGCCCGCCGCGCGCGCCGCGCCATAGGCGAGGACGAGCCAGACGAAGAGCCCGATCGAGGCGAGCGAGAACAGCGCGAGGTAGACGCGCTCGCCGAGGGCGCCCACGAGGACCCCGCGCAGCGCGGTGCCGGCAACGAGGAAATGAATGGCGAGGAATGCCCCCGCGGCAAGGACGAGCTGCGTCATCTGGCCTCCCCCTCTCCGCCCGGCCCGCTTTTTTTCGCGGGTGCCGGACCCCGGTCCCGGGCGGCGGCCCGCAGCGTGCGCACCTCATGCGCCGGCACGGTTTATCCACAGCCCAGTCTTCTGTGAATCGCCGGGGTGCGCAAGCAAGCGGGGACGCCCTGCCCGCCCCCGCCCCCGAAGACCCTGTGAACAGGCTGTGAACGGCGCGGGGCGGGCTGTGGACGGCCCCCCGCGCCCCGCCGCCGCAATGGTTAACGCGACTCGCGCTATGTGCCTGATCGGCTTGCCTAAAAGGTTAACGAGGGGTTAAAGCATCTATCCCCCGTGACCGTTTCGTGGCAGGGTGCCGTCAGCTCTGAGTTCGCCCCGCCAGCCCTCCCCCGCAGGGGTGCCGGGCGGCAAGCGGCCCCGAACGGACCCCGAACGGACGATGCATCGCACCGACATGCGCAAGCCCAAGCCAGACCAGACACCCGAGACGCCGGCCGAGGAGCCGGCGGCTCCGGCCATGTTCTACAAGCCAAAGCCGCAGCGCACCGAGGTGCGCCGGGCCGCGGCCTTCCCCGAGGCGACCCCGCGCCGGGCCGCCAACAGCAACCGCATGGCGGAGCTCGCCGGCAATGTCTGGCTCGGCGCGCTCATGGCCGAGACCGTCTGGCTCGCCGTCCTCGTCCTCCTCTGGCTGCCGGTCACGCGCGGCGCCGCCGGCCTCGAGCTCGACATCGACGCCGCCATCCGCCTCTTCGCGCTCGGGGTGCTCGGCACCGTGGTGATCTTCGCCGGCGCGGCCTTCGTGGGGGCCGCCCGGCGCTCGGACAGGGCCTCGGCCCATCTCGCCCGCGTGTCCCAGCGGCTCACCGAACCCGTCGGCGCCGCCGCCAACGAGGTGGTGGGCCTCGGCACCGCCGTCCGCCAGGAGATCGAAAGCCTCAACAACAGCCTCGAGGGCGCGCTCAAGCGCGTGGGCATGCTCGAGGCGATCGTGCGCGAGAAGGCCGCGCAGATCGACCATTCCACGGCGACGCTCGAAAAGCGCGTCGGGCGGCTCGACGAGCTGCTGGGCTCGGAGCGCACGAAGATCGAGGCCATGGCCCGCGATCTCGACGCCAATGTGCTGAAGCTCGTCGAACGCATCGAGGCCCGCACCCGCGCCGTGACGGAGGCCAATGCGCGCGCCGAGGCGAGCTTCAAGAAGTCCGAGACCGCGACCGCCGAACAGACCCGCCTTCTCACCGCCGCCAGCGAGGAAGCGCTGCGCGCGGCGAAGCAGGCCGAGACGGTCCTCAGGACCCAGCGCGAGGAGCTGGTGAAGGCGGGAGCCGGCACGCTCGAGCGCGCCGAGGCCATCGCCCAGCGCTATCGCGAGCAGACCGAGGCGCTCGAGGCCATGTCCGCGCGCTTCGACACCGAACAGACCAAGATGCGCGCCGTCATCGAGGATCAGCGCTCGCTCGCGACGGACCTCGCCTCGTCCATCGAGAGCCAGGCCCAGCGGATCGACGACACGCTGCGCCGGACGCTCTCGGAGCTGATGGAAACCTCGACCCAGCTCGCCGAGCGCACGGCGGCCTCCGGGACCGTCTTCTCCGAACGCATGGCGGCGGTCCGCAAGGAGGGCAGCGTCAGCACCGAGGCGCTCGTCGTGGC
>JACAEB010000225.1 GCA_013389075.1 Alphaproteobacteria bacterium | reverse complement strand
GTCGCCGTCGAGCCCGCGCCCGCGCCAGCCCCGGTCGAGCCCGCGCCGGCCCGGTCCGTCCCGACGGACGGGTACATGGTCCAGATCGCCTCCTTCCCGACACCCGCCGAGGCCGAAGCCTCCTGGCAGAAGCTTGCCGGCAAGCATGCGGACCTCCTCACGGGCGAGCCCCATGAAGTGATGGAGGCCGATCTCGGGGCCAAGGGCGTCTGGCACCGCCTGCGCGTGGGTCCCTATGCGGCCAAGGACGAGGCCGATGCGCTCTGCGCGAGCCTCAAGGGCCGCGGCCAGGACTGCCTCGTCCGGAAGATGTGAGGGCGGGGCCGGCCGGGGCCTCCATGCGTTGGGGAAAGGAGCGGGTGTTGGCTCCACGTGCGATGATCCTGGGATGCGCGGGCCTCGAGCTGGCCGCCGCCGAGCGGGCCTTCTTCGATGCCGCCGATCCCTGGGGCTTCATACTCTTTGCGCGGAACATCGAGTCGCCCGACCAGGTGCGGCGCCTCGTCGAGGCGCTGCGGCTGACCGTCGGGCGGCCCGCGCCGGTCTTCATCGACCAGGAAGGCGGCCGCGTGCAGCGCCTGCGTCCGCCGCACTGGCGCGCCGCCCCGCCCATGGGCGTGTTCGGCAGGATCCACCGCACCGATCCAGCCCGCGCCCGGGCGGGGCTCGCCCTCGACTGCCGCCTCATCGCCGCCGAGCTCGGTGCCCTCGGCATCAGCGCCGACTGCGTGCCCTGCGTCGACATTCCGGCGGCGGACGAACACGGCATCATCGGCGACCGGGCGCTCTCGACCGATCCCGAGGTGGCGATCGAGCTCGGGCGCATCGTCCTCGACGCGATGATGGGGGCGGGCATCCTGCCGGTCATCAAGCATCTGCCCGGCCATGGCCGGGCCCGCGTCGACAGCCATGAGACGCTGCCCGTGGTCGAGGCCTCGCGCGCCGAGCTCGAGGCGGTCGATTTCCGGCCCTTCGCCGGGCTCGCCCACGCGCCCGCCGCCATGACCGCGCATGTCGTCTACACCGCGCTCGACCCCGCCGCCCCGGCCACGACCTCGCCTGTCGTGATCGGCGAGGTGATCCGGGGGCGGATCGGTTTCGACGGCCTTCTCATGTCGGACGATCTCTGCATGAAGGCGCTGAGCGGCACGCCGGCCGAGCGGGCGCGGGCGGTCTTCGCGGCGGGCTGCGACATCGCCCTTCACTGCAATGGGGCGCTCGACGAGATGGAGGCGATCGCCGCCGAGGCGCCCGCGCTGGCCGGCCGCGCGCTCGCCCGCGCGACGGCCGCCGAGGCCGTGACGGCGCGTTCCCCTGCGCCGTTCGACGTGGCCGAGGCGGGGCGCACGCTCGCGGGCCTCCTTGCGGGGGAGGGGCGGGCATGATTAGCGCGCTGCCCGAGGGCGCGAGCGAGCCCCGGCCCGCCGGGGAGGCGATGGCCATGGCCCCCGCCGAGGAGGCGTTCGAGGACGTGCCGGTTCCGGCCGACGCGCTCGTCGTCAATGTCGAGGGCTTCGAGGGCCCGCTCGACGTGCTGCTCGCCCTCGCCAAGACGCAGAAGGTGGATCTCGCCAAGATCTCCATTCTCGCCCTCGTCGAGCAATATCTCTCCTTCATCGCCGAGATCCGCCGTCTTAGGATCGAACTCGCGGCGGACTATCTCGTCATGGCGGCCTGGCTCGCCTATCTCAAGTCGCGCCTTCTTCTTCCGCCGGCGGAGGAACCGGAAGGGCCGAGCGGGGAGGAGCTGGCCGCCCGGCTCGCCTTCCAGCTCCGGCGGCTCGAGGCGATGCGGCAGGCGGCCGACCGGCTCATGGCGCGTCCGCGCCTTGGGCGCGACGTGTTTCCGCGCGGCATGCCCGAGCGGTTCCGGGTGCGGCGCGAGACTCGCCAGACCGACACGCTGTTCGAGCTGCTCAAGGCCTATTCGGCGATCGCGGCGCGGGTGACGCCGCGGACCTATCAGCCGGTCCGCGTGCCGGTGCTCGCCATCGAGGAGGCGCGCGCGCGTCTCCAGCGCCTGCTCGGCACGCTGCCCGACTGGGTGGGGCTCCAGCCCTTCCTCGTCGACGCGCTGAAGGCGCCCGAGGATGCCGAGCTCAAGCGCAGCCGGCTCGCCAGCACCTTTTCGGCGGCACTCGAGCTCGTCAAGGACGGGCGGCTCGAGCTGCGCCAGCTGAAGACCTTTGGAACGATCTATGTCCGCAGGCGGAGCGCCAGCGCCGATGCTCCGCCCGATGCCTATCCCTCCGGCGCGGGGGCCAATGACGCATGACCGGTCGAGAGCGCACGCAAGGGCCAGAGGAGGACGACATCGCCGAAGGCGACCTGCCCGAGGATCTGTCGGCCGACCTCTATGAGGCGCCGGACGGCGCGGACGGGGAAGCGGCGTCCCTCGAGGAGGACGGCGCGACGACGACGGCCCGGGAAGAGCCTGGCGAGGAGGACGAGGAGCCTGGCGAGGACGCGCCGGAGGCGCGGGCGCCGGTCGTCCTGCCCGGGGGCGTCGATGTCGGGCGCATGCTCGAGGCGATGCTCTTTGCCGCCCGCGAGCCGCTGACGACCCCCGATCTCGCCGACCGGCTGCCCGCCGGCGTCGACGTGCCCGCGCTTCTCGCCGACCTCGCGGCGGCCTATGAGGGGGCGGGGGTGCAGCTCGTCGAGAGCGGCCGCGGCTATGCCTTCCGCACCGCGCCCGATCTTGCCTTCCTATTCGAGCGCGAGACCGAGGAGGAGCGCAAGCTCTCCCGCGCCGCCCTCGAAACGCTCGCCATCGTCGCCTATCACCAGCCGGTGAGCCGGGCGGAGATCGAGGAGATCCGCGGCGTCACCGTCTCGAAGGGGACGCTCGATCTCCTCATGGAGATCGGCTGGGTGCGGATCAAGGGACGCCGGCGCGCGCCGGGGCGCCCGGCCGTGTACGGAACGAGCGAGGAGTTCCTCACCCATTTCGGCCTCGCCTCGGCCGAGGAGCTGCCGGGCCTTGCCGAACTCAAGGCGGCGGGCCTCCTCGAGGCGCTGCCGCCCGAGGGGGTCCTGCCCGGGCCCTCCGACGAAGAGCTCGACCCGCCCGATCCCGAGGATCTCGAGGGCGGCTACGGGGCGGTGTTCGAGACCGATCCCGAGGGCGACGAGGACGACGCGGACGCGCTGGCCGAGGCGGCCGCCAATGACGATGCGGTCGCCGATGAGGAGGACGCGCCCCCGCGCGCGGCGAACGAGCGCTGAGGTAGACCGGCGCCGTGGCGGGCGAGGCCCCGCGACAGGGGGCTTTGATCCACAGGCCGGGCATGGCAAAAGCGGAAGCATGACCCTGTCCGAGCATGTGCGGACGGGCGCCGCCACAGAGCCGCCCGCCGTCCCGACGCCATCCGCCGACCGGCCCGTCCGTCTCGCCTTCCGGGGCGTGAGCCGGGCTTTTGGGCGCCTGCCGGCCGTGGCCGATCTGTCGTTCTGCCTGCGCGCGGGCGAGATCCTCTGCCTCCTCGGACCCTCCGGCTGCGGCAAGTCGACGACGCTGCGGCTCGCGGCGGGGATCGAGGCCGCCGATGCGGGCGAGATCCTGGTCGAGGGCGCGATCGTCGATGGCGGGGGCCGCTTCGTGCCCCCCGAGTCCCGCTCGGTCGGGCTGATGTTCCAGGACTATGCGCTGTTTCCCCATCTCAGCGTGCTCGGCAATGTCGCCTTCGGCCTGCGCGGGCTCGAGACGGCCGAGCGCGCGGTGCGGGCACGGGCAGCCCTCGCGCGGGTTGGGATGGAGCGATTCGCGGAGGCCTGGCCGCACACCCTCTCGGGCGGCGAGCAGCAGCGCGTGGCGCTGGCGCGGGCGCTCGCGCCGAAACCCCGCGTCCTTCTGATGGACGAGCCCTTCTCCGGCCTCGATACGGGGCTGAGAGCCCATGTCCGCGAACAGGCGCTCGCGGTTCTGCGGGAGGAGGGCATTTCGGGGCTGATGGTCACGCATGATCCGCTCGAGGCGATGGCGGTGGGCGACCGCCTCGCCCTGATGCGGGCCGGCCGGCTCCTCCAGATCGGGACGCCGCAGGCCGTCTTCGACCGGCCGGCCGATCTCTGGGCCGCGCGCTTCTTAGGCGAGGTCTCCGTGGTGCCGGGACGAGTGCGGGCGGGGGAGGCGGACACGGCGCTCGGCCGGTTCCCCGCCTCAGGCTATCCGGACGGCGCCGAGGTGGTGCTCGCCCTCCGGCCCCACGGGGTGCGCCTCGTCCCGCCCGAGGAGGGCCGTCCGCTCGCCCGGGTGCGCTCCTGCCGGAGCCTCGGGCCCGAGCTCGCCCTGCGGGTCGAGATCGAGGAGGCGGGCCTGCCCGCCATCGAGCTGCGCGTGCCGGCCCGGGATGCGCCCGCTCCGGGCACGCGGGTCGGCCTCGATGTCGACACGGCCCGGGCCCTCGTCTATCCGGCCGAGGCGGCCGGCTGAGCCGGTCCGCCGGGTTGCCTCGCCCCGGCGCGTTGAAGGGGCTATATGACTCCGCGTATGAACCTGCGATACTCGCCGCGAGCGCGAGGGGTCGCGGGGCGCGCGAGAGGGGCGAGCGGGCATGCGCCCGCCTCCCCACCAACATCTGAGGAGTGACCCATGGGTCAGATTGGCATTTGGCAGATTCTGCTGGTTCTCGTTCTCGTCGTGCTCCTGTTCGGGCGCGGCAAGATATCCGAGCTGATGGGCGATCTCGCCAAGGGCATAAAGAGCTTCAAGAAGGGCCTCTCGGAAGAAGAGACGGCGGACAAGCGCACGCTCGACCATCGGTCGGACGAGACCGCCCCCGGCGCCACCCTGTCGGGCTCGGCGGCCGAGCCGGCCCAGCGCGACACCGCGGCCAAGCGCGGCTGAGCCATCCGCCCCCGGCCGGCCTGAGGCGGCCGCGCAGAGCCTCCTCTTGGAGGCGATAGGAAGCCATGCCCTCCATCGGCGGAATGGAAATGTTGGTCCTTCTGGTGCTGGCGATCGTGGTCGTCGGCCCCAAGGATCTGCCGCGCATGCTGCGCGCGCTCGGCCAGTTCGTCGCCAGGGCGCGCTCCATGGCCAACGAGTTCCGCTCGAGCCTCGACCAGATCGCCCGCGAGCAGGAGCTCGAGGAGCTGCGCCGCCAGGTGAACGAACTCAAGCGCGTCGAGCCCCTGCGCGAGGCGGCCCGCGAGATCGAGGCCGCCGGCCGCATCGACCTCGACCGGCAGGGCCCGGGCGCGCCTTCCATCGGCTCGCCCGAGGGCGGTGAGGCGCCGGCGCCGCTCGCCG
>JACAEB010000229.1 GCA_013389075.1 Alphaproteobacteria bacterium | reverse complement strand
GGACGCGCCCGCGGTGCCGCTCGCCGAACCCGGGCCAGGCCGGGCCGCGGGCGATTCGCCGGCCGATGCACAGCCGGCGCCCGCAGCTCCCTCTCCGGCGCCTGCCGGGCCGGCCGTTCCCGTCGGGCCCTGACCCGGCGGTTCACCCTCTAACGCCTTGAAATAGCGCGGGCGCCCCGCCCGTGCACAGATTTGTGCGGACCCTCATGTCGCGGAGCGCTTCTACCGTGCCGGCAACTGAGCTACTGTCGAGGCCCATGGCGCGGTATGTGTTCATTACCGGCGGCGTGGTCTCCTCCCTGGGCAAGGGTCTGGCCGCGGCCGCACTGGGTGCGGTGCTTCAGGCACGCGGGTTCCGCGTCCGGCTCCGCAAGCTCGATCCATACATCAATGTCGATCCGGGGCTGATGAGCCCCTATCAGCACGGCGAGGTCTACGTCACCGATGACGGGGCGGAGACCGATCTCGATCTCGGCCATTACGAGCGCTTCACCGGCGTGCCCACCTCGCGCGCCGACAACGCCACCACGGGCCGCATCTATCTCGACATCATCACCAAGGAGCGGCGCGGCGACTATCTCGGCGCCACGGTCCAGGTGATCCCCCACGTCACCGATGCCATCAAGGAATTCATCCTCTCCGACACCGGGGAGGCCGATGTGGTGCTCATCGAGATCGGCGGCACGGTGGGCGACATCGAGGGGCTGCCCTTCTTCGAGGCGATCCGCCAGCTCGGGAACGAGCTCGGGCCGGGGCGCTCCTGCTTCATCCATCTGACGCTGCTCCCCTTCATCTCGAGCGCGGGGGAGCTCAAGACCAAGCCGACCCAGCACTCGGTGAAGGAGCTGCGCTCCATCGGCATCCAGCCCGACATTCTCCTCTGCCGCTCCGACCGGCCCATCCCGGCCGACGAGCGGCGCAAGATCGGCCTTTTCTGCAACGTCCAGCCCCAGCGCGTGATCCCCGCGCTCGATGCGGGCAACATCTACGAGGTGCCGGCGCAGTATCACGCCGAGGGCCTCGACCGCGAGGTGCTCTCGGTGCTGGGCCTGCCCGACGCGGCCGAGCCGGACCTCTCGCGCTGGCACACCATCGCCAGCACCTACGGCCATCCCGAGGGCGAGGTGCGCATCGCGGTGGTCGGCAAATATGTCGAGATCCAGGACGCCTACAAGTCGCTGCGCGAGGCGCTCGACCATGGCGGCATCGCCAACCGCGTCCGCGTCGTGCCCGAATGGATCCCCTCGGAGGTGTTCGAGGCACCCGACGCCGTTCAGCGGCTCGAAGCCGTCCACGGAATATTGGTTCCCGGAGGGTTCGGGGAGCGCGGCGCGGAAGGCAAGGTCGCGGCGGCAGGGTTTGCCCGCGAGCGCAAGGTGCCCTTCTTCGGCATCTGCTTCGGCATGCAGATGGCCGTCATCGAGGTGGCCCGTCATCTTGCGGGTCTCGAAGGGGCGGGCTCGACCGAGTTCGGTCCGGCCGTCGATCCCGTGGTGGGCCTTCTCACCGAATGGATGGGCCGCGAGGGGCGGGAGAAGCGCAAGGCCGGCGGCGATCTCGGCGGCACCATGCGGCTCGGCGCCTATGAGGCCATCCTGAAATCGGGCAGCCGGATCGCCCAGATCTATGCCCGCAAGCGGATCTCCGAGCGCCACCGTCACCGCTACGAGGTGAACATGGCCTATCGCGAGAGGCTCGAGCGGGCGGGCCTCATCTTCGCGGGCGTCTCGCCCGACGGGCTCCTGCCCGAGACGGTGGAGATTCCCGACCACCCCTGGTTCATCGGCGTGCAGTTCCACCCCGAGCTGAAGTCGAAACCCTTCGACCCGCACCCCCTCTTCGCCATCTTCATCGAAGCCGCCGTCGCGCAGAGCCGCCTGGTTTGAGGGGGGGCGGGGTTTCACCCCGCCCTACGTGTACTCTCGCGTGGGGGGCAGGCCTACACCGCGCGGACCAGGACGTGCTTCTTCTTGCCCGCCGACAGCTTCACGACACCCTCGGCTGAAATCTCGCCCGCGCCGATCACCGCCTTATCATCCGTAAGCTGAGCATCGTTGATGCGCGCGCCGCCGCCCTGGACGAGGCGACGGGCCTCGCCGTTCGAGGCGGCGAGCCCCGCGCGGACGAAGAGGGCGAGGGCGCCGATGCCGGCTTCGAGCTCCGCGCGCGGAACATCGACGCTCGGCAGATACGCCGAAAGCCCGCTCCCCGCGAAGGTCTCCTCCGCCGCCGCGCGGGCGGTCTCCGCGTCGGCGCGCGAGTGGACGAGCGCCGTGACCTCGGTCGCGAGGATCTTCTTGGCCTCGTTGATCTCGGCGCCGCCGAGCCCGGCAAGGCGCTTCACCTCTGCCACGGGCAGACGCGTGAAGCGCAAGAGCAGCGGACCGACATCGGCATCGTCGACGTTGCGCCAGTACTGCCAGAAGGCATACGGCCCCAGAAGGGCGGGGTTCGTCCACACGGCGCCCTTCTCCGTCTTGCCCATCTTCCGGCCCGACGAGGTCGTGAGAAGCGGCGAGGTCAGCCCGAAGAGCTGCGCGTCGGCCATGCGGCGGCCGAGATCGATCCCGTTGACGATGTTGCCCCACTGGTCCGATCCGCCCATCTGCAGGAGGCAGCCATGGCGGCGGTAGAGCTCCACGAAATCATAGGCCTGCAGGATCATGTAGTTGAATTCGAGGAAGGAGAACGGCTGCTCGCGCTCGAGCCGCAGCTTGACGCTGTCAAAGGTCAGCATGCGGTTGACCGTGAAATGCCGGCCCACATCGCGAAGGAAGGGAATGTAGGCGAGCCCGTCGAGCCAGTCGGCATTGTTGACGAGGATGGCGTCGGTCGGCCCCGCGCCGAAGCGCAGCACGCGCTCGAACGTGTCCTTGATGGCGGTGATGTTGGCGGCGATCTCGGCATCGGTGAGCAGCTTGCGCATCTCGTCCTTGCCGGTGGGATCGCCCACCTTGGTCGTGCCCCCGCCCAGAAGCGCGATGGGCCGGTGTCCGGTCTCCTGGAGCCAGGACAGAAGCATGATCTGTGTGAGATGCCCGACATGAAGCGAGGGCGCGGTCGCGTCGAACCCCACATAGCCCGTGACCGTCTCGCTTGAAAGCCGGGCGTCGAGCCCCTCAAGATCGGAGCAGTCCTGCACGAAGCCCCGTTCGTGCAGAACGGCAAGAAAGTCGGAACGAAAGGTGGTCATGATGGGCAGTCCAGCGATAAGCCACGGCGCGGCGGTCGGAGCCGCCCCCTTTAGCACGGCACCCGGCCAAGCGGAACGCAGGAGCGAGCCCATGACGACGCCTTCCCGCCGGCGCACCATCATCGGCCTGATGAGCGGCACCTCGATGGACGGCATCGACGCCGCCGTGCTGACGACCGATGGCGAGGCCGGACTCGACCGCGGCCCCGCTCTGAGCCGGCCCTATTCTCCGGCGCTCCGGGCGCAGCTGCGCAAGGCGATGGAGCTCGCCCCACAGGTGGCGCCGGGCGCGCCCGTGCCGGCCGCGATCGCCGAGGCGGAGCGGGCGATGACGCTCGCCCATGCGGCGGCGGTGACCGAGTTGCGCACCGCGGCCGAGGCGGAAGGCCTCAGCCCGAGCCTCGTCGGCTTTCACGGCCAGACCATCTTTCACGACCCCGACCGGCGGCGCACCTGGCAGATCGGCGACGGGGCGCTGATGGCCGAGCTGACCGGCCTTGACGTCGTCCACGACTTCCGCAGCGCCGACGTCGCGGCGGGCGGGCAGGGCGCGCCCTTCGCCCCGCTCTATCACGCCGCGCTCGTGGCGGCGGCGCGGGCGGAGGGAAAGCTCGAGGGCGCGGTGGGCGTCCTCAATCTCGGCGGGGTGGGCAATGTCACCTGGCTCGGCGAGGGAGGCGGCATCCTCGCCTTCGACACCGGTCCCGCCAACGGTCCCTGCGACGACTGGGTGGAGGCCCATACGGGCGCGCCCATGGATGCGGGCGGGGCGATCGCATCGCGCGGGACCGTCCATGAGGAACGCGTCACCGCCATGCTCGACCATCCCTATTTCGACCTCGCGCCGCCCAAATCCCTCGACCGGCAGGACTTCACCATGGCCCCGGTACGCGGCCTCTCGCTCGAGGATGGCGCGGCGACGCTCATCGCCTTCTCGGCCGCCTGCGTCGCCGCGGCGCGGGCGCATCTGCCGGAGGCCCCGGCGCTCTGGATCGCCTGCGGGGGCGGGCGCCACAACCCCGCGCTCATGGCGGCCCTCGAAGCCCGGCTCGGCGTGCCGGTGCGGGCCTGCGAGACGGTCGGCTGGCGTGGCGACGAGCTCGAGGCGGAGGCCTTCGCCTATCTCGCCATGCGCTCGGCCCTCGGCCTGCCGCTGTCCGTGCCCGGAACGACGGGCGTACCGGAGCCGATGACGGGCGGGCGCCTCGTGCGGGTCTGAGGGCGGACCCTCACCCGAAAGTCCGAAGACGGACTTTCGGCCTCTCCCATCCTGGCGGCTTGTCCGCCAAGAGCGTCCAAGCTGGGAGAGGCAAGGCTGAACGCCGGCATCGCGCGCCTTCTCTTCTCCCCTCCCCAACCTTGACGCTTCTGGCGGACAGGCCGCCAAGAGGGGAGAGGGGCCGGGGGGTGGGGGTCCCCCTCAGCCGTCCGCCTTCGCAGCCCGGCGCTTCTCGATATAGCCCTCGACGGTCCTGGCGAGATCGGGGAGCTGATCCTCGTAGAAATGATTGGCGCCGGTGATCTCGGTGAAATCCACCGTGATGGCCTTCTGGCTCTGCAGCCGCTCGAGCAGCTTCTGCACGGCCGGGCGCGGGGCCACCTGGTCGTCGTCGCCATGGATGATGAGGCCCGAGGAGGGGCAGGGCGCGAGGAAGCCGAAGTCGAACATGTTCGCCGGCGGCGACACCGCGATGAAACTCACGAGCTCGGGCCGGCGCATCAGGAGCTGCAATGCGACCCAGGAGCCGAAGGAAAAGCCCGCGATCCAGCACTCGCTGGCATTGGGGTTGTTGAGCTGGAGCCAGTCGAGCGCCGACGCGGCATCGGAGAGCTCGCCCACGCCGCTGTCGAACTGGCCCTGGCTGCGCCCGACGCCGCGGAAGTTGAAGCGCAGCACCGAGAACCCCTTGCGCTGGAAGGCATAATAGATCTCGTAGACGACCCGGTTGTTCATCGTGCCGCCATAGACCGGGTGGGGATGCAGGATGAGGGCAAGGGGCGGGCGGGGATGAGGGCTGTGGTGATAGCGGCCCTCGAGCCTTCCCGCCGGTCCGTTGAATATCACTTCGGGCATATCGAACCTTCCTCACCTGTGCCGGACGCGGCCTTTGACCCCGGAAGCCGACAAAATCGATCAACCTCGCCGCATATGCAGCCCGTCATCGCAGCGGTAATTCTTGACTTTCCCGATCGGGAATTTACCTTCTGCTCACCGGCGAGTGGACGGCGCCTTCTGCCGGGCCGGGCAGGCGGGCGCGGTCTTCTAGCATGATCAACCCCTTGCGGGGCAAGGATTTCCGTATCGGCAGGAGGCTTTCATGAAGCTGACCACCAAGGGTCGCTACGCGGTGATGGCGCTCGTGGACCTCGCGCGGGCCAGCAATGGGGGCCCCGTGACGCTGTCCGACATCGCCGAGCGGCAGGACATTTCGCTCTCCTATCTCGAACAGCTCTTCGCCAAGCTGCGGCGCGGCGGGCTCGTCACCTCCGTGCGGGGACCGGGCGGAGGCTACCGGCTCGCCCGGCCCGCCGCCGAGACACGAATCGCCGACATCATCCTCGCCGTGGACGAACCGATCCGCGCGACGCGCTGCGAAGTGGGCTCGGCCAAGGGTTGCATGGGCCGGCAGGGCCGCTGCCTCACCCATGATCTGTGGGAGGAGCTGAGCCGGCAGATCCACATCTTCCTGTCCACCGTCTCGGTGGCCGACGTGATCGACAAGCGCGTGCTCGGCCGCAGCGCCCTTTTCGGCCTCGAGGAGGCGGACGGGGCGGACACGCCACAGGCGGCCGTGGCGCGCTGAGGAGCCCGATGATCTATCTCGACCACAATGCCAGCGCTCCGCTGCGCCCCGGCGTAGCGGCCCTGCTCGCCGACGCCGCGGCGGCCGGCGGCAACGCCTCCTC
>JACAEB010000232.1 GCA_013389075.1 Alphaproteobacteria bacterium | reverse complement strand
GAGCCGGGGCGGGGGGAGGCCCGCCCAGCCCGAGGCGTCCGACGGCACGGCCGTGCGCGGCAGGAAGCCCGGCCGCGCCGCGCCGATGTCGACGAAGGCACCGGCGAGCTCGCGGGACACGGCGGTGACGCGGCCCAGCACGAGATCTCCCGGCCGCTCCCCGGGCGCCAGGGCGCGCACGGGTTCCGCCCAGATCCGCCGCAGGCCCTGCTGCTCTTCGAGGAGGATGCGTGTCTCGATCGGCCCGATCTCCACGCTGAGCCGGCCCCCTTGGGTCATGGCGCCGCCTCGCCATCCGGCGCGCGCCAGCCCATCCCCGCAAGGAGCGCCGTCGCCTCGGCGAGCGGCAGTCCCACCACGGCCGAATAGCTGCCCGAGAGATGGGTCACGACGCCGGCCGCCCGGCCCTGCAGGGCATAGCCTCCGGCCTTGCCCGCCCAATCGCCGGCCGCGAGCAGCGCCTCCCGCTCGGCCCGGTCGAGGACCTTGAAGCGGACGCGACTGTCGACGCAGCGCAGGGCGAGCCGGCCGTCGTGCGACAGGCAGGCGAGCGCGGAGTGGACATGGTGGCTTCGGCCCGACAGGAGCGAGAGGCACATCCCGGCCTCGGCGCGCGTCTCGGCCTTGGGCAGGATGCGGCGGCCCACGGCCACGATCGTGTCGCCGGCCAGCACGAGCCAGGGCGGATCGAGCGGAAGCCGGGCCGCCACCGCCCGCGCCTTCTCCTCGGCCAGACGCAGCGCGCATGCGCGCGGCCGCTCGCCCTTGTGCGGACGTTCGTCGATTTCGGCCGCGCAGATGCGGTCGGGCACGATGCCGATCTGGGCAAGCAGATCGCGCCGCCGCTCGGAGGCGCTCGCGAGCACCAGACGCGGGCGTGCACGTCCCTTATTTGAAGCGATAGGTGATCCGGCCCTTGGTGAGGTCATAGGGCGTCATCTCGACCAGCACTTTGTCCCCGGCAAGGACGCGGATCCGGTTCTTCCGCATCTTGCCGGCCGTGTGGGCGATGATCTCGTGTTCATTTTCGAGCTTCACGCGAAAGGTCGCGTTGGGCAGAAGCTCCATCACGACGCCGGGAAACTCGAGAAGCTCTTCTTTTGCCATAGTGCTCCGTCGAGGTTGCGGTGAAGATGCATGGCCGGGTGCAAAAATCAAGTCGGCCGGTTCAGGCTTCCGGCGCGGGCCGGCCGGCAAATCGGGCCTTGATGCGCGCGGCGAGCCCGTCGCGCGTGGCTCTGTAGGCGTCCAGACGCTGGCTTCGGCTTCCGGTCACGAGGGTCGGGTCGGGAGTAGGCCAATACTCCACTTCGAGCGCATTGTCCCGCGTCATTTCCATCGCCCGGTGATGGGCCTCGGGGGTGAGCGAGATCACGAGGTCGAACATCGACTCGTCGAGTTCCTCCCAGCTCTTGGGACGGTGACGGCTGAGATCGAGCCCCTGCTCGCCGAGGACCTCGGCGACGAAGGGATCGACCTCGCCCGCCCGCAGTCCCACCGAATCGACGAACACCTGACGGCCGTAGAGATGCTTCATCATGGCCTCGGCCATGGGCGAGCGCACGGCATTGTGGTTGCAGCAGAACAGGACCGCGCCGGGCAGATCCTCGCCATTGGGCCCCTTCATCGGGCTCACCCCCGGATGTGCAGCACACAGATGAGGGTGAACAGCCGGCGGGCCGTGTCGAGATCGAGCTCGATCTTGCCCTTCAGTCGTTCGCGCAGGAGGTCCGAGCCCTCGTTGTGAAGGCCGCGCCGTCCCATGTCGATCGCCTCGATGCGGCTGAGGGAGGCGGTCTTGATGGCCTCGTAATAGCTTTCGCAGATGAGGAAATAATCCTTGATGATGCGGCGGAAAGGGGTCAGCGACAGCATGACCTTGCCGTGTTCGGCCCCGCCCGCGACGCGGATGTCGAAGATGAGGCGGTTCTCCTCGATCGCCAGCCGCAGCACATAGGGCCCGCCGGCCGACCCCTCGGGATGGAAGCTGTTGTCCTCGAGCAGGTCGAAGATCGCGACCTTGCGCTCGTGCTCGATGTCGGGGCTGCGGCGCACGGCGGCGCTCTCGTCGAGATGCACCTCGACGATCCGGAAGCTCGACTGAGTTCCCGCGCCTTCGCTCATGGTCTGTTTTTGCACGTGGAAACGCCAAGGAGCAAGCCGGCCTTCGGCCGGACCTGCCCCGCGTCACAAAGGCCATACCAGCGGGATCTTGTCGAGTTCGGAGCGCATCAGCGCCAGCATGTCCTGGGTCACGACACCCCCCTCTCCGGCGGGAGCGGATCGTCCGTGCGCCTGCAGAAACGCCGTGAGGGCATGCCGGGTCATCGGCCCCCAGTGCCCGTCGACGCCATGGGGGTCATAGCTCAGATAGGTGAGGTAGAGCTGGGCGGTCCGCACGGTGAGATCGGGGAGCGGCCCGTCGGCAAGGCGGGCATGCATCGCCGCGAGCCGCGCGGGCAGACCCCCCCCCGCCGGACCTGCGGGGGCCGCGCGCTCGGCGACGCGGGCCCAGTCGCCCGCCCGCAGGGCCGGCCCCAGAT
>JACAEB010000004.1 GCA_013389075.1 Alphaproteobacteria bacterium | reverse complement strand
GGGCGGGCTCGGCGAGGCGGCGGCGAGCCTCGCGGTCACGGCCTACGCGTTCGGCAATGTCGTGCTGCCGGTGCCGCTCGGCATGGCGGCCGACCGGCTCGGCCCGCGCCGCGTGCTCGCGGCCTGCGCCCTCGCGAGCGCCGGCGCCCTCCTCCTCGTGCCGGTGGCGCTCGCGAGCGTGCCGCTCTTCCTCCTCGCGGTGTTCCTCTTCGGGGGCGCCTCGATCGGCCTGTACGTGGTGGGGCTCGCGGCGCTGATGGCGCGACTGGGACCTGCGGACACCGCGCCCGCCAATGCCGCCTTCGTGAGCGCCTACGGCCTTGGGGCGCTCGTGGGACCCCTTCTCGCCGGGGGCGCCATGGATCTGTGGGACCCGCACGGCCTCGTCGCGGTTTTTCTTCTGCCGATAGCGGCCTACGGGCTCGTTCTCGCGCGGCGGAGAGATTGACAGATCCGCCCTTCGCGCTCATTAGTTAAGGCTGACGACGGCCCACTTGCGGGGCCTAACCGGAGTTCGACCCATGGCCAAGCCGACCACCGTCAAGATCCGCCTCAACAGCACCGCTGACACGGGCTTCTTCTACGTGACCAAGAAGAACACCCGCACCCAGACCGAGAAGCTCGTGCTGAAGAAGTACGATCCGGTCGCGCGCAAGCATGTCGAGTTCAAGGAAGGCAAGATCAAATAGCCTTCCCCGCCGACGGACGATCGGGTGGCCCGGCCCTCGCGCCGGGCCTTTGTTTTTCGGCCATGCTGGATTGCTTCGCTGCGCTCGCGATGTCGAACGGGCGCGGCGCCCCGGGCGGAACCCTCAGCCGAAATATTCGAGGAACATGCGCGCGCTCGTCAGGGCGAGGAACAGCGCGAAGACGCGCGTCAGCGTGCGGCGCGAGAACCGGTGCGCGAGCGCGACGCCCAGGGGCGCGGCGAGGACGCTCGCCGGCACGATGAGCGCGAAGCCGAGCAGGTTCACATAACCGACCGAGAAGGGCGGCAGCCCCGCCTCCCCGAGCCCCGCCAGCATCAGCCCCGCCGTCGCCGGCAGGCTGATGACGAGGCCGAGCGCCGCCGAGGTGCCGACGGCTCTGTGGATGGGCACGCCATAGAGGGTCATGATGGTGACCGAGAACGTCCCCCCGCCGATCCCCATCAGCGTCGACAGCGCGCCGATGATCGTGGCGATGAGGATTTGCGCCGCCCGGCCCGGCAGCCTGGCCCCGAGGCGCCACTCCTCCCGCCCGAAGGCGAGATTGGCGGCCACGATCAGCGCCATGCTCGCGAAGATGAGGGTGAGGCTCGCCCCGCTGATGATCGAGACGAGCAGGCTGCCGAGAACGACGCCCGCCACGATGCCCGCCCCCCAGTGCCGCAGGATCGGTCCGTCCACGGCGCCGCGCCTGTCATGCGAGCGCCAGGAGCGGATCGAGGTCGGCACGATGGTGGCGAGCGAGGTGCCCACGGCGAGATGCATGCGGACCTCGTCGGGCACGCCGAAGGCCCCGAAGACGTAGAAGAGGACCGGCACGGCGACGATGCCCCCGCCCACGCCCAGAAGCCCCGCGATGAGGCCCACCGCCGCGCCGCTCGCGAGCAGCGTGAGCGCGAGGCCGAGCGCTTCGCCCAGGGGAATGCCGGGATCGGGCATGGCTCAGGCCGCCGAGGGAAGGCCGGCGCGCGCGCGGGCCTCCTCGACCCGCGTCAGCGCCTCGGTGAGGACACCGAGGCCCGCGCCCGGCCGCTGCGCCCCCTCCGTCAGCGCCCGCCGCCACAGCCGACCGCCCGGGCAGCCGTGATAGAGGCCGAGGAGATGGCGCGTCAGCGCATTGAGCGGCGCGCCCCCCTCGAGCCGCTCCGCCACATAGGGCAGATAGGCCCGCACGGCATCGGCCCGGCCCGGCACGGGCGTCGTGGCGCCGAAGACGCGCGCGTCGGCCTCGGCGAGGCAATAGGGGGTCTGGTAGGCCGCCCGGCCGATCATGGCCCCGTCGAGCCCCTCGGCCGCCGCCATGGCCGCCCCAAGATCGCCGAGCCCGCCATTCAGCACGAGGACGAGATCGGGCCGCTCGGCCTTCACCGCCCGCACGAGGGCGTGATCGAGCGGCGGCACCTCGCGGTTCTCCTTGGGGCTCAGCCCTTCGAGCCAGGCCTTGCGCGCATGGACGATGAAGGCGGCGGGCCCTGCGGCCGCGACCGCATCGAGAAAGCTCCGCAGCGCCTCCTCCGGGTCCTGATCGTCGATGCCGATGCGGCACTTGACGGTGACCGGCACATGCGCGGGCACCGCCTCCCGCATCGCCCGCACGCAGTCGGCGACGAGGCCCGGCTCGGCCATGAGGCAGGCCCCGAACCGGCCCGACTGAACGCGCGGCGAGGGGCAGCCGCAATTGAGGTTGATCTCGTCATAGCCCCAGGCGGCGCCGATGCGGGCCGCCTCGGCCAGCGCCTGCGGTTCGCTCCCCCCGAGCTGGAGCGCAAGGGGGTGCTCGAGCGGCGAGAAGCCGAGGAGGCGCTCGCGATCGCCATGGATCACCGCGCCCGTGGTGAGCATCTCCGTGTAGAGAAGGGTGTGTCTGGTCAGCCCGCGGAGGAAGACGCGCTCATGGCGGTCCGTCCAGCCCATCATCGGGGCGACCGATAGGCGCCGGTCCATCTGTCTGTCGGTCCCCCGGATTGCGGCTCAGCGCGTCGTCGTCTCGAGGCGCATGGCGGCCTTGATCTCGCCGTCCTCGGGAAACTCGCGCTTGAGGATGTCCCAGTAGCCGCGGATGCGCTGGACATAGGCGACGGGCTCGTAGCCGCGCGCATAGCCGTGCTTGGTCTTGCGGTAATATTCCGGCTTTGCGAGGAGCGGCAGGACCTCGCGCATGTCCTTCCAGGCATTGGGATCCTTGCCGAGCGAGACGGCGAGGTCGCGCGCGTCGAGGAGATGGCCGAGCCCCACATTGTAGGCGGCGAGCGCGAACCAGATCCGGTCGACCCCCGTCACGGTCTCGGGGATGCGCTTCATCAGATAGTCCATGTGCGCCGCCCCGCCCTCGATGCTCTGCTCGGCGTCCTGCCGGTCGGCGACCTTCCACATGGCCGCCGTGGGCAGGGTCAGCATCATGAGGCCCTTGACCCCGGTGGGGCTGACGGCGGCGGGGTCCCAGTGGCTTTCCTGATAGGCCTGCGCGGCGAGCAGCGTCCAGGAGAGACCATAGCGCTCGGCCTCGGCCTCGAAGGTCTCGCGATAGGCCGGCAGGAGCGTGGTGATCCGCTTGCGGAAGGTCGCGATGTCGACGAAGTCGAAGCTGTCGACATGGCCGTAGAAGCGCTCGTCGAGCCGGGCGATCAGCTCCTGCTGGGCGGGCTCGGCGACCCAGCGCTCGAGGAAGGCGGCGAGACGGTCGGCGGCGGGGGGGATGACCCAGGCGAGCGCCTCGGCGTCGTCGAGCTCGAGCGCCACCTCGAGATTGGGATGATAGCGGCGGTAGATGGCGACGAGATTGGAGGCCGCGATGCCGCATTCGACCTTCTCGTCGGCGACGTTCTCGAGCACCGCCTCGGTTTCGATGTTGTCCCGGGTGCGCCAGGTGAGGCCCGGCAGCTCGGCGGCGAGCTTGTGCAGCCGCTCCTCGTACTGGGTCTTGGCCGGCACCTCGATCGTGACGTTGACGAGATCGGCGAGCGATTGCGGGCTCGGCCCGTCGCGCCGGCAGATGACCTGCTGGCGGATGACCTTGTAGTCGGGACCGAAGCGGTATTTCCCCTCGCGCTGGGGCGTCCGGGCGATGGCCGAGGCGGCGATGTGGCCCTCGCCGGCATCGAGCGCTTCCAGCACCTCGGCCACCGTGCCGAACACCTTGTACTCGGCCTCGACGCCCAGCGAGCGGGCGAGCGCCTGGGTCAGCTCGTACTCATAGCCGGTGGGCCCGTCGCGATCGAGATAGTAGGTCGTGGGCGCGTTGCGGGTGAGGACGATCAGCTTGCCCTCGCGCTGGATCTCGCGCAGGACGGACTCGCTGCGGGAGAATTCGGGCTCGAAGAGGCGCACGAAGACCCCCGCCATCACCAGGGCGGCGATGACCACGGTCGCAGCGGCGAACCAGCGCGTCGCGCGGTGTCCGGCCATCCTCACGTGCCTCCGTACCCACGCCGCCCCCGCCCTGGGGACTGTCGCGGACGCTGCGCAGGCGACTTGCCGCGCCTGCCCGCTCCACAGTCGAACCTTAGGGTCCGAGCGCAAAACGGTCGTTAAAACGATCCCTGCAATTGCCGGGTGGATCGCCTGCCGGGGAACGCCGGCAGTCCCTTTCGGGGACACTGACACTCGGCCGGCGGCGCGCCGCCGGCCGTCACCTTACCCGCCGGCACCTCCGCGCCGGACCAGAGAGGAGCCTCACAACCGTGACGCTTTTGGGGCAGATCGCCCTTCTGCGGCGCCAGGGTCGCCGTCGGCCTCAGCGGCCGACCGGCAGCTCGTTGAACGCGACCGACTTGTCCACCCTTATATCAGGCGGCAGGCCGAGGACCCGTTCCGCGACGATGTTGCGCAGGATCTCGTCGGTTCCCCCGGCGATCCTGAGCCCGGGAGCGAATAGATAGGCCCTTTGGAAAGCCGCCTTCAAGGGGGCGACATCCTCCTCGGTCAGCCCGCCCGCCATGTCGCCAAGATCCATGCCGAGCGTGCCGAGGGCCTGAAGCTGGGGCGCGGAGACCACCTTGCCGATGGAGCCCTCGGGGCCGGGGGTCTCGCCCCGCGACAGCGCCGTGAGGGCCCGGTAGGTGGTGAATTTGAGCCCCTCGCTGCGGACGTACCAGTCGGCGATCTGCTCGCGCACCGCCGCATTCTCGAGGGCGGGTCCGGTTTCGAGCTCGATCTCTCCCGCGAGCTCGAAGAAGTCCTTCACATCGGTGGTCACCTGCCCGGCGGAAATGGCGAGGCGCTCGTGCATGAGCATGGTCAGCGCCACCTTCCAGCCCTCGCCAGGCGCCCCGAACCGCTGGCTGTCGGGAATGCGGACATCGTTGAAGTAGACCTCGTTGAAGTTCGCCCCGCCCCAGATCTGCTGGATCGGCCGCACCTCGACCCCGGGCGACTTCATGTCGAGATAGAAGAAGGTGAGCCCCTTGTGCTTGGGCTGGGAGGGGTCGGAGCGGGTGACGAGGATGCCCCAGTCCGAGTAATGCGCGCCGGAGGTCCAGACCTTCTGGCCGTTGACGATCCACTCGTCGCCCTTCTTCTCCGACCGCGTGCGGATGCCGGCGAGATCGGACCCCGCGGCCGGCTCGGAAAACAGCTGGCACCAGATCTCCTCCCCCCGCACCGCGGGACCCACGAAGCGCTTGCGCGCCGCGTCATCGCCCCAGGTCATGACAGTGGGCACGCACATGCCGAGTCCGATCTGGAACGGGCCCGAGGGCACGCTGTAGCGGCGCTCCTCCTGGGAGTAGATGACCTGCTCGATGGGGCGCCCGCCGCGCCCGCCGAATTCCTTCGGCCAGGTGATGGCGGCATAGCCACCCTCGGCCTTGGCGGCCTGCCAGGCCTTGGCCCGGCGGATATAGGCGGCTTCGCGCGCGTCATCGGCCTCGTCCGGGCCGGGCGTGACGAATTTGGGGGCCGTGCGGGCGAGCCAGTCGCGTGCCTCGGCCCGGAAGGCGGCTTCTTCGGGCGTATCGTCGAAATTCATGGATGGGTCCTCCAGCAGGCCCGCTCGGGGCAGATCTTTCGCATGTCGGCGTATCAGGCGGCGTTGCGGCGTTCGAGCTCGCGCACGAGGCGCTCCTTCCAGCCGCGCGGGGCGCCGAGGAGAAGGCGCAGCCCGGCCGCCCGGCGCAGATAGAGGTGGCCGTCGGCCTCCCAGGTGATGCCCATCCCCCCGAGCGTCTGCAGCATCTCCTTGGCGGCATAGTCGAAGGCGTGGCTGGCCGAGACGCGCGCGCTCGCGGCGGCGAGCGGCAGTTCCGGCGCATCGGTCGAGAGCGCCCAGGCGGCGTAATAGGCGTTGGAGCGGGCGAGTTCGGTATGGGTGTACATGTCGGCGAGCTTGTGCTTGATCGCCTGGAAGGAGCCGATCAGGCGCCCGAAGGCATAGCGGCTCAGCGCGTAGTCCCGGGCGATGGCAAGGCAGGCATCGGCGCCGCCCACCTGTTCGAAGGCCACCAGCACCGCCGCCCGCGAGAGCACGGCCTGAAGCTCCGCCCAGCCCTCGCCCGCCGGCCCGAGCCGCTCCGCACGGGCGCCCTCGAAGGTGAGCGTCGCGCTCTTGCGCGAGGGGTCGATGGACCGTTCCGCCGCGCGGCCGACGCCCTTTTCCGATAGGTCGACGAGGGCAATGCTCACCCCCTGCCCCTCCCGCGCGGCCACGACCGCGAGCCCCGCGCCGAGCCCGTCCGGCACGGCGA
Source organism: Alphaproteobacteria bacterium (assembly GCA_013389075.1). Taxonomy (GTDB): domain Bacteria; phylum Pseudomonadota; class Alphaproteobacteria; order JACAEB01; family JACAEB01; genus JACAEB01. The sequence goes on along the minus strand of JACAEB010000004.1, from coordinate 1,786 downwards.
TCTTGCGCCCGGTGAGCCGGCCGCCCTCGAGGCGGGTCTCGAGCCGTTCGGGACGCGGCACGCCCACGCCCTCGGCGAGGGCGAGCGTGCCCACCACCTCACCGGCGGCGAGGCGGGGCAGGTGGGCCTGTTTCTGCTCTTCCGTCCCCAGACGGAGGATCGCCTCGGCGGCGAGATAGATCGAGGAGGAGACCGGCACCGGCGCGATGGCCCGGCCCAGCTCCTCGGCGATCACGCAGAGTTCGAGATAGCCGAGTCCGAGCCCGCCATAGGCCTCGGGGATGGCGCAGCCGAGCCAGCCGAGCTCGCCCACCTGAGCCCAGAGCTTCGCGTCATAGGGCGCCGTCCCCTCGAGCACGGCGCGATTGGCGCCGGGCGGGGACTTTTCGGACAGGACCTTCCGGGCCTGGTCCTTCAGCATCTTCTGATCGTCGGAAAAGTCGAGATTCATGGGCAGGACCTCCAGCGGAGTGCACGATCGGACGGGGACGGAGAAATGGCGCGCGGACCTTGAATCAGTCGGCGCGCAGGAGCGGTTCGGCGGGCTTGCGCAGCCCGCCCGCGGGCGGGCCGTCGAGCTCGGCGAAGACGCCATAGCCCTCGCAGAGCCCGGTGAGCCGGTCGCGCATGGCCGACAGCGTGCGGTGCAGCCGCCCCCGGTCGGCGTCGTCGAGGCCGTCGAACATATGGTCGAAGATGGTGGCCGCGCCGGCCTTCAGCTCGGGCAGCAGCGGATCGATCTTGGCGGTGCGGTAGACGCGCCTCGCCCGGCCGTCGAGCGGATCGGGCCGGCGTTCGATCCAGCCGAGCTGTTCGAGCCGGTCGACGAGCCGCCCCATCGGGGCCTTCTCGATCTGGTCGACCTCGGCGAGGGCCTTCTGCGTCAGCCCGTCCTCCCGCAGGAGGTGGACCATCACCCGCCACTGGGCGCGCGTGAGCCCGAGCTTGCGGAACTTGTCGTCGAAGGCGCGGCTCAGGAGCCGATGGACGTCGTGCATCAGCCAGCCGATCTCGAATTCCACCTCGACATCGGCCCCGGCCGGGGCCGGTCGGCGCGTATCGGCCTGGGCGACGCCCTGGCCCGCGCCCTTGCGGGCGCCGTCAGCGGTGCTCATGGCCGTTCCTCCCGGCTGTTATTCGCACCTAGGTTATCTGTTCCCGCCGATCCGTCAAAGTGTCGGCCATTTACCCGCCGGCAAGCCTGGCCGCGTCAGGATGGGCCGAGAGACTCCCGTATTGCGCGAACCCCCGGAGCGGTCATGGCCAAGGCCCATTTTCACAAGAACCAGCGTGTCTTCGTGCGCCCGGTGGGCACCTGGGCGCTGGTCGAGCGCGTGGTCCCGCACTGGACAAAGGGGCTCGATGAGCCGATCCGCGTCTTCTACGACGTCGGGCTCGGCCGCGAATTCTCGGCCGACGAGCTCGAGGCCGAGCAGGACAAGCCCTACCGCCCCGGCGAGGGCGAGATCTGGCGCGTCCTGCGCCAGCACAATCGCTGGCAGCGGCCCGACGAATGCGCCCATCACCCCCATCCGGGGACCTATCCCGTCGTCGTCACCGCCGAGAGCGACTGGGGCGGCTGGCGCGTTCCGGGCGCGGAATATGATCTCGATCCCGACCGGGTCGAGGCGCAGGCGCGGCTGATCGCCCAGATGCCCGCCCTGCGGCGGCTCGCCGAGACGCTCGTCCAGATCGCCCGCCTCCACCCCGACCTGCCCGCCGAGCTCGGCCATCTCGCCCGCGAGGCGCGCGAGGTGCTGGCCGAGGCGGGATCGCCCGTCGAGGC
>JACAEB010000003.1 GCA_013389075.1 Alphaproteobacteria bacterium | reverse complement strand
GATCGACCCCTCGGCGGCGCCGGGCTGGCCGGCCCGCAGATGCGGCGGCGGCACGGGGACGGCGGGAATGCGCGGTGCGTTCATTCCGCCTCCTTCCCGCCCCCCTCGTCGCCCTCCGCGGGGCGGTCGGACGGGCGCGGCGGATCGATGCCGGCGCGGATGCAGTCGTGGACGTGGAGAAAGCCGAGCGGCCGGGCCGCCCCCTGCCCCACCACGAAGAGGCCGTTGATGGTCGGGCGGTTGGTGGTCATCAGCCGCAGCGCCTCGACCGCAAGCAGCTCGGGCCGCACGGTCTTGGGCCGGGGGGTCATGATGTCGCCGGCCGCATGGGCGAGGAGATCGGGCCCCATGTGCCGGCGCAGGTCGCCATCGGTGATGATCCCGACGAGCCCCCCGTCCGCATCGAGCACGCCCGTGCAGCCGAAGGCGCGCGAGGTCATGGTCAGCAGCACGTCGCGCATGGGCGTCCCGAGGCTCACGAGCGGCATCGCCTCGCCCCGGTGCATGAGATCGCTCACCCGCAGCAGCGACTGGCCGAGCGAGCCGCCCGGATGCAGCACCCGGTAATCATCGGGCGAGAAGCCCCGCCGCTCCATCAGCGCCACGGCGAGCGCGTCCCCGAGCGCCATCATCATGGTGGTGGAGGTGGTGGGGGCAAGGCCGATCGCGCAGGCCTCGGCGGCCGGCGGCAGGACGAGGGCAACATCGGCCGTGCGCACCAGCGTCGAGCCCGCCCGGCCGGACACGGCGATCAGCGGAATGCCGCGCAGCCTGGTATGGGCGATGAGGTCGGACAATTCGCGCGTCTCGCCCGAATTGGAAAGCGCGATGACCGCGTCCCCGGCGGTGATCATGCCGAGATCGCCATGGCTCGCCTCGCCCGGATGGACGAACTGGGCCGGCGTGCCGGTGGAGGCAAGGGTCGCCGCGATCTTGCGCCCGACCAGCCCGCTCTTGCCCATGCCCGAGACCACGACGCGGCCGCGCGCGGCAAGAAGGATCTCGACCGCGCCGACGAAGCGCGCATCGAGCGCCTCGGCGAGCTGGCGCAGCGCCTCGGCCTCGAGGCCGAGCACCCTGCGGCCGACGCCGACATCGGCGCCGGGCGTGGCGCCGTTGCCCGTGGCGGGCGCGCGTCCCGCGCCCTGTGGCTGGGTCATCTCCATGCGGTGCGTGTCCTGACCCGTGCGGCGCGGTCGGGGGCCGGGCCTTGCGGACCTTGAAAGACCTTGTGCATCGACGCCATGTGCCCCTTCGCGCCCTTCCTGCGCCCGTCCACCCCCCGCACCCATCCGATCCGGTTCCCAGCGCTCCCCCTTAAGCAAGAGGGAACCATAGCACAAGGCCCCTCCCCGGCGAGGGCACCGGCCGACAGGGGCGCAGCCCGTGCGCGCGGGGCGTCAGTGATGGAAGATGTCCTCGGCCTCGAAGCCCAGAAGATCGAGCTCGGCCCGCGCCGGCAGGAAGGCGAAGGCGGCCTCGGCCAGCGCCGTGCGGCCCTCGCGGTCCAGCATCTCGTCGAGCCGGGCCTTGAGCTGGTGAAGATGGAGGACATCGGCCGCCGCATAGGCGATCTGCTGCTCGGAGAGCGTCTCCGCGCCCCAGTCCGAGCTCTGCTGCTGCTTGGAGAGGTCGATGTTGAGAAGCTCGCGCACGAGATCCTTGAGCCCGTGCCGGTCGGTATAGGTGCGCACGAGCTTCGACGCGATCTTGGTGCAGTAGAGCGGGAAGACATTCACCCCGAGATAATGCTTCAGCACAGCGATGTCGAAGCGGGCGAAATGGAAGAGCTTCACCGTCTCGCGATCGGCGAGCAGCGCCTTGAGGTTGGGCGCGTCGTAGCCGGGGCCGAGCTGCACCACATGCGCCGAGCCGTCGCCGTCCGAGAGCTGCACGACGCAGAGCCGGTCCCGATGCGGGTTGAGCCCCATCGTCTCGCTGTCCACCGCGACGACGCCCGAAAACTGGACATGCGCCGGCAGGTCGCCTTTGTGCAGGGTGATGGCCATGTAGGGCAGAATCCCGTCTCGTTGCGCTGGCAGGCCTTAGCGCAGCCGGGGAGCGAGGGCAACTGGGGGATGGCGACCGCGGGGTTTCACCCCGCCCTACGCAGGGCGGGATGCGATCCCGCCTCTCGTCCGTGTGCCGCGAAATGGTGCCCAGAAGAGGACTCGAACCTCCACGACCTTTCGGTCACTAGCACCTGAAGCTAGCGCGTCTACCAGTTCCGCCACCTCGGCAGGGGCCGGAGCACGGGCCGGCGACCGGCCCTGCGAGGAGCGGGAAAATGCCTGCCGCCCTTGCGGAAGTCAACCGGGCGTTCGAGGGGGCGCGGACGGGGCGCGCTTGCGGCGCCCCGTCCGATTGAAGGGGGCCCCCAAAGCGTGTATCCCGCGAGGCCAGACAGGGCGGCCCGGCCGGGCCGCCCCTTGGGAAGCGGGATGGACAGGATGGCAGACAGCCTGCGCGGCCGGGCGCTCACGGGCCGGCACGAGATCGTCACCGTCATCGGCGCCTCGGGCTTTCTCGGGCGCTATGTGGTGCAGACGCTCGCCCAGGCGGGCTATCGGATCCGCGCGGTCCAGCGCCACCCGAACCGGGCGCTGTTCCTGCGTCCCCTCGGCTGGGTCGGGCAGATCGAGCTCGTGCGGGGCTATGTCGCCGACGAGGCCGCGCTCCGCCGCGCCATCCTCCATTCGGATGCCGTCGTGAATCTCGTCGGCATTCTCTACGAGGAGGGTTCCCAGCGCTTCGAGACGGTGCAGGCCGAAGGCGCGGAGCGCATCGCCCGCATCGCCGCCGAGGCGGGCATCGGCGCCTTCGTGCAGGTCTCGGCCATCGGCGCGCGGCGCGGCTCGGCCTCGGCCTATGCCGCCACCAAGGCGCGCGGCGAGGCGGCGGTGCGCGCCGCCGTGCCGAGCGCGCGCATCCTGCGCCCCTCCATCCTGTTCGGCCCCGAGGATGATTTCTTCAACCGCTTCGCCGACATGGCGCGCTATTCGCCCGTGCTGCCGCTGATCGGCGGGGGCCGGACGCGCTTCCAGCCCGCCTATGTGGCCGATGTGGCGCGCGCCGTCCTCGGCGCCCTCACCCTTCCCTCAACGGCGGGCCGGATCTTCGAGCTCGGCGGCCAGCGCATCTATACGTTCCGCGAGCTGATGGAGCTGATCCTGCGGGTGACGCACCGCAAGCGCCTGCTCCTGCCCCTGCCCTTCCCGCTCGCCACCATCATCGCCGCCCTCGCCCAGATGAGCCCGACCCGCCTTCTCGGCATGCCCCCGCTTCTCACCACCGATCAGGTGGAACTTCTGAAGGCGGACAATGTGGTGGGCGCGAGCGGCGAGGCGGTCGGCACCTTCGCCGATCTCGGCGTGCCCGAGCCGAGCTTCCCCGAGGCGGTGGTCGCGAGCTATCTCTGGCGCTTCCGCAAGGACGGCCAGTTCGGCGACCAGCCCTTCCAGGACGCGGTCTGAGGCCGCAATACCCCATCGATGTCGTCGCGAGCGCCAGCGGCGCGGGGCGATCCAGGCGGCCGGACGGGACGTTCCGCCCGCGGCCTGGTTTGCTTCGCTGCGCTCGCAATGACCGGGACTGTTACCGTGGCTGCCGGGCCCTCGGCATGCCCGGCAATCACCCCGCGAACCCGTAGACATAGACGAGCAGGCCCGCCCCGAGCACGATGCGGTAGAGGACGAAGGGCAGGAAGCCCACCTTGCGCACCAGCGCCATGAAGGCGCCGATGGCCGCATAGGCGGAGACGAAGGAGAGCGCGCCGGCGACGAGCGCGTCGCGCCTCAGCCCCGCCGCGTCCGAGCCGACGACGTCGAGGGCCGCGACCGATCCCATGATCAGGATCACCGGGATCGCCATCAGCATGGAGAAGCGCGCCGCCTCGCCCCGCTCATAGCCGAGGAAGCGCCCGCCCGTCATGGTGATGCCCGACCGGCTCACCCCGGGCAGCAGCGCGATCATCTGGAAGAGGCCGAGGATGAGCGCGCCCTTGAAGGTCATGGCGTCGATGCGCTTGACGTTGAGCCCGATCCGGTCGGCCTCGAGCAGGAGGAGGCCGAAGAGGATCGAGGTCCAGCCGATGAGCTGGGCCGAGCGCAGGCTGTCGACGAGGTCGAGCCCGACGAGGATCGCCGCGAAGATCAGCACCGGCACCGTGGCGAGGGCGAGCTGGAGGAAGAGGCGCGATTCGGGCGTGAAGCGGACGCGCAGCGTGTCGATGCCCCCGCGCACGAGGCCCGCCGTCTCGGTGCGGAAATAGAGCATCACCGCGAAGAGCGAGCCCAGATGGACGGAAAGGTCGATGAGCGGGCCCTGATCGGGCCAGCCGAGAATCTCGGACGGCAGGATGAGATGCGCCGAGGAGGAGATGGGGAGGAATTCCGTCAGGCCCTGGATGAGCGCCAGAAGGATGAGCTGTTCGAGGCTGAGCACGCGTGAAACCTCCGGAATCGGGAGCCAGAGCCGAGGACCGCGCTTATAGCACGCGCGGCAGACGCCCGTGTTAACGGGCTTGCCGCAGGGCTGGAAATCCGATAGGTCCGTTTCGGCCCTTTCCTTTGGGGGAAGCGGCTCCACCAGCCCGCGCGCGGGGCCCTTTCGGGGGAAGCCTGTCAAACTAGGTCACATATTTTGACCTAATAGGCCCGAAACGGGTTTTCTCCGCGGTTTTTTTGCCTTATATGGACCCTCGCCCTCCCCCCGAGCCCATGCCCGGCGGCGGACGCGGCGCCCATAGACCTCAGGCGACCCACGCCCCCGCCCCACCCGCCGGGCGGGCCGTGCGGGACCACCTGATCGAGACTCGTTCGAAGGAAGGCCGCCCCATGGCGACACGCATGCTCAAATTCGTCTCCGTGGACCGCTCGACGCCCGAGAAGCGCCCGGCCGCCGAGCGCGTGGGCGATTTTCACGAGATCTACAAGGGCTTCATCGAGGCCAAGGCCGAGGAGCAGGCGAGCCGCTGCTCGCAATGCGGCGTGCCCTTCTGTCAGGTCCACTGCCCCGTCCAGAACAACATTCCCGACTGGCTGAAGCTCGTGGCCGAGGGGCGGATGGAAGAGGCCTATGAGCTCTCCATCTCGACCAACACGCTGCCCGAAGTGTGCGGACGGATCTGCCCGCAGGACCGGCTCTGCGAAGGCAATTGCGTGATCGAGCAGTCCGGGCACGGCACCGTGACCATCGGCGCGGTCGAGGCCTATATCTTCGACACCGCCTGGGCGCGGGGCCTCGTGCGGGCCATCAAGCCGCGCCACGAGCGGGCCGAATCCGTCGGCATCATCGGCGCGGGGCCGGCCGGAATCGCCGCCGCCGACCGGCTGCGCCGCAAGGGGTTTCAGGTCCACATCTACGACCGCTACGACCGTGCCGGGGGCCTGCTCATCTACGGCATCCCCAACTTCAAGCTCGAGAAGGAGATCGTCCTGCGCCGGGCGGAGCTCCTCGCCGAGAGCGGCGTCGTCTTTCATATGAACACGGAGATCGGGCGCGACGTCACGCTCGAGGCGCTGCGCGAGCGCCATGAGGCCGTGCTGATCGCGACGGGCGTCTATGCCGCGCGCGACCTCAAGCTGCCGGGCGCGGGGCTCAAGGGTGTCTGGCCGGCCATGTCCTTCCTCACCACCTCCAACCGTCAGGGGCTCGGCGATGCCGTGCCCGAATTCGAGGACGGCACGCTGAACGCCCATGGCAAGGACGTCGTCGTCATCGGCGGCGGCGACACGGCGATGGACTGCGTGCGGACGGCCTTGCGCCAGGGCGCGAAATCGGTGAAGTGCCTCTATCGCCGCGACCGCGCCAACATGCCCGGCTCCATGCGCGAGGTCGCCCATGCCGAGGAGGAGGGCGTCGATTTCGTCTGGCTCGCCGCGCCCAAGGCGCTTCTGGGCGAGGGCACGGTGTCGGGCGTGCGGTCGGTGAAGATGCGCCTCGGCCTGCCCGAGGCCACCGGGCGCCGCCAGCCCGAGGAAGTTCCGTCCTCGGACTTCACGGTTCCGGCCGATCTCGTCATCAAGGCGCTCGGCTTCGACCCCGAGGACCTCCCCACCCTTTTCGGCGCGCCCGAACTCGGCGTCACGCGCTGGAGCACGGTCAAGGCCGACCTGCGCTCCATGATGACGAACCTGCCCGGCGTGTTCGCCGCCGGCGACATCGTACGCGGCGCCTCGCTCGTCGTCTGGGCGGTGCGCGACGGCCAGGATGCCGCCGGCCAGATCGAGGCGTTCCTCAACGAAAAGGCCCGCAGCGCGACCGCCTCCGTGGCGGCGGAGTGAGATCCTTTCCCGCGCCCCCGACGCGCGGACCCGATGAAGGTAGATCCGATGTCTGAAGAAATCGCCCGCTATCTCAGGAATGCCAGCCACCTTCAGGCCGGCCATGCCTATGATCCCGCCTTCGAGCACGATGCGTGCGGCGTGGGCCTCGTCGCCTCCATCGACGGCAAGCCGCGCCGCGAGGTGGTGGCGCGCGGCATCGAGGCGCTAAAGGCGGTCTGGCACCGAGGCGCGGTGGATGCCGACGGCATGACCGGCGACGGCGCGGGCATCCACGTGCAGGTGCCGCAGGACTTCTTCATCGAGCAGATCGAGCGCACGGGCCATGAATATCGCGGCCACCGGCTCGGCATCGGCATGATCTTCCTGCCCCGGACGGATTTCGGCGCGCAGGAACGCTGCCGCACCATCGTCGAGAGCGAGCTGCTCGCCTTCGGCTATTACATCTATGGCTGGCGGCAGGTGCCGGTCGACGTCTCGGTGATCGGCGAGAAGGCGAATTCGACGCGCCCCGAGATCGAGCAGATCATGTTCGACAACAAGCGCGACCTCTCGGTCGAGGCGATGGAGCGCGAGCTCTATCTCATCCGCCGGCGTGTCGAGAAGCGCGTGCTCGCCGACCACATCACCGATTTCTACATCTGCTCGCTGTCGTCGCGCTCGGTCATCTACAAGGGCATGTTCCTCGCCGAACAGCTCGACACCTTCTACCCCGACCTGCGCGACGAGAGGTTCATTTCGTCCGTGGCCATCTTCCACCAGCGCTATTCGACGAACACCTTCCCCAACTGGTGGCTCGCCCAGCCCTTCCGCATGCTCGCCCACAATGGCGAGATCAACACGGTGAAGGGCAACGCCAACTGGATGAAGAGCCACGAGATCCGCATGGCCTCGGACGCGTTCGGCGCGCATGGGGACGAGATCAAGCCGATCATTCCTCCGGGGGCGTCGGATTCGGCCGCGCTCGACGCGGCCTTCGAGGTGCTGGTGCGCGCGGGCCGCTCGGCACCCATGGCCAAGACCATCCTCATCCCCGAGGCCTGGTCCAAGAAGGCCGACATCATGCCGGAGGCGCACCGCACGCTCTATGCCTATTCCAACTCCATCATGGAGCCCTGGGACGGGCCGGCCGCCATCTGCGCGACCGACGGGCGCTGGGTGATCGCGGGGATGGACCGCAACGGCCTGCGGCCCTTGCGCTTCTCGCGCACCGAGGACGGCCTCCTCTTCGTGGGATCGGAAACCGGCATGTGCGCGGTCGACGAGGCCCGCATCGTCGAGAAGGGCCGGGTGGGTCCGGGCGAGATCATCGGCATCGATCTCGACACGGGCACCTTCTATCAGGACCGCGAGCTCAAGGATAAGCTCGCCTCCTCCGCCCCCTTCGAGGAGTGGAACAAGAACCTCAACTATATCGACCAGGACATCCGTTCGGACGTCGAGCCGCGCCTTTACGAGCGCGACGAGCTGCGCCGGCGCCAGCTCGCGGCCGGCATCTCGGTCGAGGATCTCGAACTCATCCTCCATCCGATGGCGGAGGATGCGCAGGAAGCCGTGGGCTCCATGGGCGACGACACGCCGCTGGCCGTCCTGTCGGACCAGTACCGTCCGCTCTCGCATTTCTTCCGGCAGAATTTCAGCCAGGTGACGAACCCGCCCATCGACCCCTTGCGCGAACACGGGGTGATGAGCCTCAAGACACGGTTCGGCAACTTGCGCAACGTGCTGGCCGAAGGCTCGCCGCAATCGGAAGTGCTGGTGCTCGAAAGACCGGTCCTGTCGAACGGCATGTTCGAGAAGCTGCGCGGCTATCTCGGCGGCTCGGCCTACGAGATCGACTGCACCTTCGACGTGGCCCGCGACGGGACGAGCCAGGACGGCGCCCTGCGCGCGGCGCTCGACCGTATACGAACGGAAGCCGAGGACGCGGTCCGCCAGGGCTTCGCCCATCTCGTCCTCACCGACGAGCGGCTGAGCGACACGCGCGCGGCCGTGCCGATGATCCTCGCGACGGGCGGGGTGCATACGCACCTCGTGGCCAAGGGGCTGAGGACCTTCACCTCGCTCAACGTCCGCTCGGCCGAATGCATGGACACGCATTATTTCGCCGTGCTCATCGGCGTGGGCGCGACGACGGTGAACGCCTATCTGGCGCAGGAATGCCTCGCCGACCGGCACGCGCGCGGGCTCTTCGGCACGATGGATCTCAAGACCATCGTCAGCCGCTATGTCGAGGCGGTCGATCAGGGCCTTCTCAAGATCATGTCCAAGATGGGCATCTCGGTGATCTCGTCCTATCGGGGCGGGTACAATTTCGAGGCACTCGGCCTCTCGCGCTCGCTCGTCGCCGAATTCTTCCCCGGCATGCCGAGCCGCATTTCGGGGATCGGGCTCAACGGGATCCGCAAGAAGATCGCGCGCATCCACGCCCGCGCCTTCGCCGAGGACGTGGTCGCGCTGCCGATTGGCGGCTTCTACCGCTATCGGCGGGAGGGCGAGAGCCACGCGTTTCAGGGTCCGCTCATCCACCTTCTTCAGGCGGCGGTGGACCGGGACGATTTCGGCCTCTACCAGAAATACTCGCAGGGGCTCAATCATCTGCCCCCGATCAATCTCCGCGACCTCTCGATTTCCGCCCGGCCGCCCAGGCCATTCCGGTGGACGAGGTCGAGAGCATCAACGAGATCCGAAAGCGCTTCGTCACGCCCGGCATGTCGCTCGGCGCGCTGTCGCCCGAGGCGCATGGCACGCTGAACATCGCGATGAACCGGATCGGCGCGAAATCGGATTCAGGCGAGGGCGGCGAGGATCCCGCGCGCTTCAAGCCCATGCCGAACGGCGACAATCCGAACTCGGCCATCAAGCAGGTGGCCAGCGGGCGCTTCGGCGTGACGGCGGAATATCTCAACCATTGCCGCGAGATCGAGATCAAGGTGGCGCAGGGCGCCAAGCCCGGCGAGGGCGGACAGTTGCCCGGCTTCAAGGTCACCGAGATGATCGCGCGGTTCCGGCATTCGACGCCGGGCGTGATGCTCATCTCGCCCCCGCCCCATCACGACATCTATTCGATCGAGGATCTCGCCCAGCTCATCTACGATCTCAAGCAGATCAACCCCGAGGCGCGCGTCTGCGTGAAACTCGTGGCGCAGGCGGGCGTGGGCACGGTGGCGGCGGGCGTCGCCAAGGCCAAGGCCGACGTGATCCTCATCTCCGGCCATGTGGGCGGCACGGGGGCCTCGCCGCAGACCTCGATCAAGTTCGCCGGCATCCCCTGGGAGATGGGTCTCACCGAGGCCAATCAGATCCTCACGCTGAACAATCTGCGTCACCGCGTGGTGATGCGGACCGATGGCGGCATCCGCACGGGCCGCGACGTGGTGATGGCCGCCATGATGGGGGCGGAGGAGTTCGGCGTCGGCACCGCCTCGCTCATCGCCATGGGATGCATCATGGTGCGCCAGTGCCATTCGAACACCTGCCCCGTCGGCGTGTGCACGCAGGACGAGGCGCTGCGGGCGAAGTTCACGGGCACGGCGGACAAGGTCGTGAACCTCTTCACCTTCATCGCCGAGGAGGTGCGGATGATCCTCGCCTCGCTGGGCGTGCGGTCGCTGAACGAGATCATCGGCCGCTCGGACCTTCTGATGCAGGTGAGCCGGGGCGCGCCCCATCTCGACGATCTCGACCTCAACCCCATGCTGGTGCAGGCCGATCCCGGGCCGCACAAGCGCTACTGCGTGCTGGCGCCCGGCGAGCGCAATCTCGTGCTCGACACGCTGGACGCGCAGGTGGAGCGCGATGCGGGTCCCTTCTTCGAGCATGGCGAGAAGATGCAGCTCACCTATTCGGTGCGGAACACGCACCGGGCCATCGGCGCACGGACGAGTTCGCGCATCGTGCGGCGCTTCGGCATGTCGTCGCTGCCCCATGGCCACCTCACGCTGCGGCTGAAGGGCTCGGCCGGCCAGTCGCTCGGCGCCTTCGCCTGCCAGGGCCTCAAGATCGAGGTGTCCGGCGATGCGAACGACTATGTGGGGAAGGGTCTCTCCGGCGGGCTGATCGTCGTCCGTCCGCATCCGGCGAGCCGGCTCGTGCCGCACGAGAACACCATCATCGGCAACACCGTCCTCTATGGCGCCACGGCGGGGCGGCTCTTCGCCGCCGGCAAGGCGGGCGAGCGCTTCTGCGTGCGCAACTCGGGCGCCGAGACGGTGGTCGAGGGCTGCGGCGACAATGGCTGCGAATACATGACCGGGGGCACGACGGTCATTCTCGGGCCCGTGGGCGACAATTTCGCGGCCGGCATGACCGGGGGAATGGCCTTCGTCTACGACAGGACGAACAGCTTCCCCAATTACCTCAACGAGGACAGCGTCGTGCACCAGCGCGTCGAGAGCGCGCACTGGGAGACGGTGCTCCGCAGGCTGATCGAGACGCATTTCGCCGAGACCGGCTCGCCGCTCGCCGAGACGCTCCTCACCCATTGGGAGCTCGAGCTCGGGCGATTCTGGCAGATCTGCCCGCGCGAAATGCTCGCACGCATCGCCCATCCCCTGTCCGACCAGCCGAAGGTGGCGGGCATCCGCGCCTGAGGCGCGCGCCTCAGAGCGCCCGGGCCCAGAAATCGAGCGTCTGGACGGTTTCGGCGCCAGAGCCAACCTCGGTCCAGGGGAAACGGGCGGCGACCCCGGGCAAGGGCGCGTAGCCGCGCCCCCGCCAGAAGGGCTCGAGCGCGCGGGCGCCCTCCGGCCGGCGCGGATCGTCCGCCGCCCGCCGGCCCGCGCAGCAGGCCGTGTGCCCGATGCCCGGCAGCCCGCGCGCCTGCGCCTCGCGCGCGTCGAAGAAGGCGTGACCGATCCCCCGCCCCCGGAAGGCTGGCAGAAGCACCGACTCGCCGAAATAGAACAGCTCCTCCGCCCGGTAGCCCGCCCCCTCGAGCGGGGCGCGGAAGGCCGCCTCCTCGTGCCGGAGCGGCAGGCCGGTCGCCGCGCCCACGATATGG
>JACAEB010000227.1 GCA_013389075.1 Alphaproteobacteria bacterium | reverse complement strand
TCAGCGGCGGCGCGAGAAGGAAGCCGTCATCGCGCTCGCCCCGCCGACCGGGACCCTGCCGGAGGCGAAGGGATCGGGCGGGACGGGCTCGGGCGCGGGGCGGATGGTGGGTGCCGCCGCGCCCTTCTTCCAGCAGGCGCTGATCGCCTACAATGCCGGCGATGTCGGCGCGGCCCTCGAGCTCTGGACGCGCGCGGCGGAAACCGGGGATGCGAGCGCCCAGCTTCTCGTCGGCAACATGTATCTGAGCGGGGAGGGGCTCGAGGCCGCCAATCCCGAGATCGCGGCCGGCTGGTTCGAACGGTCCGCCCGCGGAGGAAATGACGAGGCGCGCGTCCAGCTCGCGACGCTCCTCCGCCTGGGCCATGGCGTGCCGCAGGATTACCGCCGCGCCGTTGCGCTCCTCTACGAGGCGGGCACGAACGGCCATGCGGTGGCGCAGATCGACCTCGCCGAGCTTTTCGTGGCGGGCGTCGAGGACAGGGTCGCGCAGAACGTTCCGCATGCGATGGACTGGTACCGCCTCGCGGGCAAGCAGAACGTCGCCCTCGCCCAGGTCAAGCTCGCCCAGCTCCATCTCGAAGGGTTCACCGGAGTGCCCGACGAGGTGGTCGGGCTCGCCTGGCTCAATGCGGCGGTGCGCGTGGCGCTCGCGCCGGAGGAGCCGGAATGGTCGAAGCGCGTCCTGCCGCTCGACACGGTGATCGAGACCGATCCGGACGGACGGACATTGCGCCGGATCATCTTCGACATGGCCGATTCCTACCGGGCCAAGCTGTCCGAGCTCCAGCTCAAGCAGGCCGACGCCTATCTTGCGCGGCTCGATCTCGCCCCGCTCTGACGGGTACGGACGCTGGACTGGGCTGCGGCCCGTCGCTGCCCGCGCGGGATCAGAAAATCAGTTCACTGAGCAAAACGATGTTGGCAGGGAAGATGCCGAAATCGCACCTGTGCTGATGCCGGTTCGATTAACGAAAATCAATTGCCCGGGCCCGGAAGGCTGTATACGATATTGTCTGCGCGTTTGGAGCCCGGCAGCCTCGCGGCTTCGTGTGACGCGTAAACAGGCGGCGCGCCGTGACAGTATCCGTCGCCAAAGTCGATCAGGCGTCCCCGCGGAGGCGTGCGCGGCGAAGATCCAGTCTCGCGTAACACACCAGAAACCTTGGAGGACTCCATGCGACTTCAGCAGTCGGCGGCGATGGCCGCCGCCTTCACGCTATCGCTTTGCCTTGGTGCGCCCGCTCTGGCGGGGACACTCAGCAGCGACAGCCTCTCCTGGGACGGCGAAACCCGGACGTTCAAGTATTATGAGCCCACGGGTATTGGCACGAACAGGCCATTGGTCCTTGTGCTGCATGGCGGCAACGGCGACGCGGACGCCGCCATCGACAACACGGAGGGGCGATGGAACGATGCCGCCGATGCCAACGAATTCTGGGTCGTCTATCCGGAAGGCGACCAGAGCACCAAGAACTGGAACGACTGCCGGGCTCCAACCAGTTCAGCTGGCGATGGCGGGTACGATCCCTCCACCGCCGATGCCAGCACATTCGATGATGTCGGCTTTCTCGTCGAACTCGTGGACTGGTTCGAGACGAACGAGGACATCGACCTCTCGAAGGTCTATGTCGTCGGCGCGTCCAATGGCGGGTTCATGACTCAGAGGCTTGCCCAGGAAGCGACAGGCACGTTTGCGGGATTTGGCCCGAACATTTCCGGCATTGCCACGAAGGACGAATGTTCGGCGCCGAACACGTCGACGCTGCAATCCGGTGACCGCAAGATGCTCTTCCTTTATGGCGACAACGACAAGTACGTGCCTCCTGCGGGAGGATGCGTCGCAACGCCGGCTTATGGCGATTGCCGGCAGGGAGAAGTGGAGTCCGCCGCCGATTCCATCGACCAGTGGAAGACCTGGTTCGGCGTGACCTCCTCAGGGTCGGAAACAGCACAGGCCAATCCGGTCTCAAACGACCAGACGCGGCAATACTGGACCGACCACAGCCGCAGCGGAGATGTCGTTCTGCGGGCCGTCCGTGTGGACAATGGCGGCCATTCGACGCCCGGCGACACGCAGCTCGGCTGGGTTGCACGCGTTCTGCTGCAGCTCGGCTGGAAGAACATCGACATCAATCATGTCCGGACGACGGCTCAGTTCTTCGATCTGTGCACGACCGATCCCGAC
Source organism: Alphaproteobacteria bacterium (assembly GCA_013389075.1). Taxonomy (GTDB): domain Bacteria; phylum Pseudomonadota; class Alphaproteobacteria; order JACAEB01; family JACAEB01; genus JACAEB01. The sequence continues at coordinate 4,201 of JACAEB010000227.1, read as the reverse complement.
TGCTATTGAGGCAGACACTGGCACGGCCGGGGGCGCCCCCCGGCCGTGCTGGCGAGAAGGCGGGACCGACGGACAATCCAAATCAGCCTGACGACGGATCAGGAGATCCGTTGAGGCCGGCCCGAGCGTTCGCTCCTGATCCGGTCATAGGCCGCGTTGATCGCGGCGAGCCGGTCATTGGCGAGCGACACGAATTCCTCCGGCACGCCGCGCGCGATCAGCGCGTCGGGATGGGTCTGCCGCACCAGGGCCCTGTGAGCGGCCTTGAGATCGGCATCGCCGATGTCCGGCTCGACCCCGAGCACCGTGTACGGATCTTTCTCCCCGCCCACATGCCGCAGGCGGATTCGCTCGAAGGCCGAGCCCGCATAGCCGAAGATCTCGGCGACGCGTTCGAGGAAGGCGAGCTCGCGCTCATGGACCAGGCCATCGGCCTTGGCGATGTGGAAGAGCCCGTCGAGCAGATCCTCGAGAATGGGCGCGCCCGGGTCGAACAGCCGCGCGATCTGGCGGGCATAGGCCTCGTAGCCCGCGACGTCCTTGCGCGCGAGATTGAACACCCGCCGCACATTCTCGATCTCGCCCGGCGGCACGTGGAAGATCTCGCCGAAGGCGTGGATCTCGTCTTCCGTCACCTCGCCATCCGCCTTGGCCATCTTGGCGGAGAGCGCGATCACGCCGATGGTGAAGACCACGTTGCGGTGGCCCGGACGGGTCTCCCGCTCGGTGCGCTCCTCGAGGCCCCGGTCGATCGAATGGCCGGCGACGCCGCCCAGAAGGGCCCCAAGGGGACCGCCGAGCGCGAAGCCGGCCAGCGCGCCGGTCAGCTTTCCCCATATGGACATCGCGTCTTTCCTGGACCTAACTGCCTCGATCCGATTGACCGCCCGACCACGGACGAGACCTTGACCTATAGACCAGCCGGCGCAGAGGGCAAATGGCGCTTCGCCATCGACCGGGGCGGCACCTTCACCGACGTGATCGGCCAGGCCCCGGACGGCTCGGTGCGCCGGTGCAAGCTCCTCTCCGAGGGCGGCGGCCTTTATGCGGACCCGGCCGTCGAGGGCATGCGCCGGCTGATCGGCCTTCCCGCCGGCGCGCCCGTGCCCCCCGGGCGGGTGGCGGAGCTGCGCCTCGGCACGACGGTCGCGACCAATGCGCTGCTCGAACGGCGCGGCGCGCGGACGGCCTTCGTGACGACGCGCGGTTTCGCCGATGCGCTGCGCATCGGCACGCAGGCGCGGCCCGACATCTTCGCCCTCGCCATCGTCCGGCCACCCCCGCTCTTCGAGTCGGTGCTCGAGGTCGACGAGCGGGTGGAGGCGGGCGGGCGCGTGCGCGCCGTGCCCGATCCCGGCCGCGTGCGGGCGGGGCTCGACGCTCTGCGGGCGGACGGCCTTGAGGCCTGCGCCATCGCCTTTCTCCACGGCTACCGCTACCCCGCTCACGAGCGGACCGTCGCGGCGCTCGCGCGCGAGGCCGGCTTCGAGCATGTGGTGGCGAGCCACGAGGTGAGCGCGCGCGCGCGCTTTCTTCCGCGTGCGGAGACCGCACTCGCCGATGCCTATCTCGCCCCCGTCCTCGGCGCCTATCTCGGCCGGCTCGTGGCGGCGCTCGGCTGGCCGGCGGAGGCCGCCGAGGAGAAGCTCCTCTTCATGCGGTCCGATGGCGGCCTTGCCCGCCTCGCCGCCTTCCGCGGCAAGGATGCGGTGCTGTCCGGTCCGGCGGGGGGCGTCGTGGGCCTCGCGCGCGCGGGGGCGGAGGCGGGGATCGGCGCGCAGATCGGATTCGACATGGGGGGCACCTCCACCGATGTCGCCCGCCATGCGGGGCGGTTCGAGCGGCAGTCGGGCCGCGCCGTCGCGGGGGTGCGCCTCGCCGTGCCGATGCTCGACATCCACACGGTGGCGGCGGGCGGCGGCTCGATCGTGCGCTTCGACGGCGAGCGCCTGCGCGTGGGGCCCGAGAGCGCGGGGGCCGATCCCGGTCCCGCCGCCTACGGAAGGGGCGGGCCGCCGACCCTCACCGACGCCAATCTCCTTCTGGGCCGTCTGCAGCCGGACGATTTTCCGCCCGTCTTCGGGCCGGAGGGCCGCGCGCCCATCGACATGGACGCCGTGCGCGCGGCCTTCGGGCGGCTGTCCGCCGCCATGGGCGGCACGCTCGGTCCGGAGGCGGTGGCCGAGGGCGCGCTCGCCATCGGCATCGAGACCATGGCCGAGGCGATCCGCGCCATCTCCATCCAGAAGGGCCATGCGCTGAGGGAGCACGCGCTCAACTGCTTCGGCGGGGCGGGCGGCCAGCACGCGACGGGCCTTGCGGCCCATCTCGGCATGGAGAAGGTGCTCGTTCATCCGAACGCCTCGCTTCTGTCGGCCTTCGGCATCGCGCTCGCCGACCGCAGCGTCCTGCGCGAGCGCACCGTTTCGCTGCCGCTCGGTGTCGCGGGCCTCGCCGAGGCCGGTCGGGTGGCGGAGGGCCTCGCAGAGGAGGCGCTGGAAGAGCTCGGACCCGGCGCGGGCCCGGACGCGGCCCCGCGGCGCGAGGTGACGCTCCTCCTGCGGATGGAAGGCAACGACACGCTGGTGCCGCTCGCCCCCGGAGCGCCGGAGGCGATGGAAGCGGCCTTCGCCGATGCCCACAGGGCCCGCTTCGGCTATGGCGAGGCCGATGGCGGGCTCGTCATCGACACGGTGCGGGTCGAGGTCATCCTGCCCGGCCCGACGCCGCCTTCGGGCGAACCCGAGGCGCCGCCGGTACGCGCGGCCGACCGCGTGCGGCTGCATCTGTCGGGCCGGTGGATCGAGGCGCCCCGTCTTGCGGTCGCGGCGCTTGGCCCGGGCGAGACGCTGACCGGGCCGGCGCTCCTCACCGAGCCCTATTCCACCATCCTGCTCGACCCCGGCTGGCAGGCCGTGAAGCGGGAGGGCGGCATTCTCCTCCTGACACGGACGGATGAGGGCGGGACGGGCGCGCCCCCGCCCTCCGAGGATCCCGGCGGCGCCGTCGATCCCGTCGAGCTCGAGCTCTTCAACCGGCGCTTCATGGCGATCGCCGACCAGATGGGCGTCGCGCTCGAAAGCTCGGCAAGCTCGGTGAACATCCGTGAGCGGCTCGATTTCTCCTGCGCGCTCTTCGATGCGGACGGCGCGCTGATCGCCAACGCGCCCCACATTCCCGTCCATCTCGGGTCGATGGGTTCTGCGGTGCGCGCGGTCGCCGCCGCCTGGGAGGGCCGGCTCGGCCCGGGCGATGTCATCGCGACGAACGATCCCTTCGGGGGCGGCACCCACCTGCCCGACGTGACGGCGGTGATGCCGGTCTTCCTTCCGGGCGAGGGGGCGCCGCGCTTCTGGGTGGCCGCGCGCGGCCATCATGCCGATATTGGCGGCCTCACGCCCGGCTCGATGCCGGCGGGGTCGACCCGGCTCGCGGAGGAGGGCGTCGTCCTGTCCGCCCTCAAGGTCGTGCAGGGCGGCTGTCTTGCCACGGAGGAGATCAGCCGGGCCCTCGCCGCCGGCCCCCATCCCGCGCGCACGCCCTCCCGCAACCTCGCCGATCTGCGGGCCCAGATCGCCGCCTGCCGGCGCGGCGCCGAGGCGCTCGCCGACCTCTGCGCCGCCCACGGGCCCGCGCGCGTCACGGCCTTCATGGGGCATGTGCTCGACAATGGCGAGGCGGCCGTGCGGCGCACGCTCGCAAGTCTTGACGGCGGGGAGACGGTCTATCCGCTCGAGGGGGGCGGGCAGATCGCGGTGCGCGTGTCGGTCGACCGGCAGGCCCGACGCGCGCGGGTCGATTTCACCGGCACGAGCGCGGAGGTCGCGGGCAACCGGAACGCGCCGCTCGCCATCTCGCGCGCGGCGGTGCTCTACGTCTTCCGCTGCCTCGTGGGCGACGATATTCCGCTCAATGACGGATGCCTGCGTCCGCTCGACATCGTCGTGCCCGAGGGCTCGCTCCTCAATCCCCGGCCCGGGGCCGGCGTCGTCGCGGGCAATGTGGAGACGAGCCAGGCGGTCACCAACGCCCTCTTCCTCGCCCTCGGGGTTCTCGCGGCGGGGCAGGGCACGATGAACAACCTCACCTTCGGCGATGGCGAGATCCAGTATTACGAGACGCTGTGCGGCGGGGCGGGGGCGGGACCCGGTCATGACGGCGCCGACGCCGTCCACACGCACATGACGAACTCGCGCCTCAC
>JACAEB010000231.1 GCA_013389075.1 Alphaproteobacteria bacterium | reverse complement strand
GGCTTGTGCCGGCGGCGAGCCCCAGGAGAGCGCTCCGCCGTGACAGGCGGGCGGCCGCGACGTCGGCGAAGGCGGGGCGGAGGCGCGCGGGCGGGGCGGTCATCTTGGGTCCTCGCGTGACGGCAGGCACAGAACGGCGGATCCGGTTTGTAGCATGACGGCTTGACACGCCGATGACGCCCGCCCTGCGGCGCGCAACCGCACGGTTAGGGCTTTTCACGCGCTCCAAAACGCCGCACACAGGAAGCGTGCGGAGGGATGGGCGTCCGGCACACGGGTCAGCACCGCCGGCGACACCCCGTCTCCCGCCAAGCCAACAGGAGGCCCTCCCATGACTGCCCACGCCAGCTCGCCCGCGCTCGCCGCCGCCTGGGCCCGGCTGGCGCGCGAGGGTCAGCGCCTCGCCGGGACGCGCATCGAGCAGCTCTTCGCCACCGATCCCAACCGGACGGCCGTCTATTCCCGGGCCGGCTTGCTCACCTGCTTCGACTTCTCGCGCACGCTGATCGACCGCAAGGCCATGGATGCCCTGCTCGCGCTCGCGGAGGCCGCCGGGGTCGCCGACGCGCGCGATGCGATGTTCGCGGGCGCGCCGATCAACCGCACCGAGGGCCGGTCGGTGCTCCATGTCGCCCTGCGCGCGGCGAAAGGGTCGGCCTATGCCGCCAACGGACGTCCCGTCAGCGCCGAGGTGGATGCCGTTCGTGCACAGATGGACGCGTTCGCGGAAAAGGTCCGCTCGGGCGCCTGGACGGGCCATACGGGCAAGCGCATCCGCGCCGTGGTGAACATCGGGATCGGCGGGTCCGATCTCGGTCCGCGCCTCGTCGCCGATGCGCTGCGCCCCTATCTGTCCCCCGAGCTCGCCCTGCATTTCGTCTCGAATGTTGACGGCGAGGACATGGCGCGCGTCCTCGGCCGTGTCTCGCCGGAGGAGACGCTGTTCATCGTCGCCTCGAAGACCTTCACAACGCAGGAGACGCTGGCCAATGCCCGCTCGGCCCGCGCCTGGGTCCTTGCCTCCGGCGCCCCCGAGAGCGCCATCGCCCGCCATTTCGTCGCCGTCTCGACCAATGCCGACGCCGTCGCCGCCTTCGGCATCTCGCCGGAGAACATGTTCGTCTTCTGGGACTGGGTGGGCGGGCGCTATTCGGTCTGGTCGGCGATCGGGCTTTCGCTCGTCCTCGGCCTCGGCCCCGCGGGCTTCGAGGAGTTCCTGTCGGGGGCGCGCTCGATGGACGATCACTTTCTCGGGACGCCGCTCGCCGACAATCTGCCGGTGCTCGCCGCCCTCGTCGGGATCTGGCACCGGAACGTCCTCGGCTGCGCGAGCCGCGCGGTCGTGCCCTATGACGAGCGTCTCGCGCTACTGCCGGCCTATCTCCAGCAGCTCGAGATGGAATCGAACGGCAAGTCGGTGACGATCGACGGCGGGCCGGTGGCGCGCGCCACCTCGCCGGTGGTCTGGGGCGGGGCGGGCACCAATGGCCAGCACGCCTATTTCCAGCTTCTTCATCAGGGCACCGACATCATCCCGGTCGACTTCATCGGCTGCGCGCTGCCCGATCACGCGCTCGCCGGCCATCACCGCCTGCTCATGGCCAATCTCTTCGCCCAGGCGCATGCGCTGATGACGGGCCGCCCCGCTCCCGACGCGGCGAGCCCGCACAAGGCCTTCCCCGGCAATCGACCCTCGACGCTCTACCTCGTCGAGCGGCTGACGCCCTCCCGGCTGGGCGCCCTCCTCGCCCTTCACGAGCACCGCGTCTTCACCGAGGGGGTGATCTGGTCCATCGCCTCCTTCGACCAGTGGGGCGTCGAACTCGGCAAGGAAATCGCCCGCTCGCTCCTGCGCGAGGGCCCGCCCGGCGAGCGCGGCGCGCTCGGCTGGTACAATCGCCATGCGCGGGCCGAGGACCGCCTCGCGGGCCTGCCGGCGCCGGCAGCGGCCGGAGCCTCGATTAAGGCTAATTGAACCGTCCCCCGCCTAGACTCCGGCCCACGGATCATCGCGAGCCGAGGGGACCTGCGCTCATGCCTGCCGATCACGAGTCCTGGCCGATACCGGTCATCGGGCTGCTCCTCTGCCTTGCGGGACTTGGCGGGCTCCTGCTCGCGGGCGCGCTCGCGCGGACACTGACGCTCGAGGAATTCGCCGCTCTCGTGCTGACGCTCGCCCTCGCCCGCGCGGGCGCGGCGCTGGCCACGGGCACGGGCGCCCTGCCGCTGCTCTGGGGCGGGGCCCATCCCGAGCTTGCCGCCGATCTCGGCTGGCGCCGGCTGCGGCGGGCGACGGGCGCGGGGCTTGCCGCGCTCATGGCCGTCGGCCTCGGGACCCTGCTCACGACGGGCCCGCTCGCCGGGCCGCTCGCCCGCATCGCCTCCGAGAGCGAGTTTCTCGCGGCGGCGCCGCTCGTGGGCGCGCTCCTGATCCTTCTCGCCCTGTCGCGGATCGTCGCCGGCGCCCAGGCGGCCGCGGGGCGACACGGGCTCGAGCACGCCTACGGGCCGGCGAGCCTCTTTGGCGGCCCCGTCGCCGTCGTCATCGCCCTCGCCTATCTCGCCGGGATCGACCTCAACGGGGGCGGGCTCGACATCGTGCTCGCGCTCGGAGCCATCGCCGTCGCGCTCGCGCTCGCCGGATCGGTCGGGGCCGTCCTCGCGGGTGGCGAGATGGGCCGGTCGGCCCCCGCGCCGCGGGCGCCGCCTGACGAAGACCGCCTCGCCTGCCTCGCCCTCGCGCTCCTTGCGAGCCTCCTCTCGCTTGCCGAGGTCGCGATCCTCCTGATCAAGGGGGACTTCGCCGGCCTTGCCCGCGTCGGAGCCGGGCTGATGCTCATCCTCGCCGTGCTCAGCCCGATCGGCGTCGCGCATGGCTGCATCGCGCCGTTCATCCGTTCCCTGACGGGCTACGGCGAAATCGCCATGATCGAGCGGCTCGCCCGGGCGGCGTCCACCGCCGCTGCGCTGGTCTCGCTGCTCGCGCTCCTGCCCGTCGCCCTGATGCCGGAGACCGTGCTCACGGCCATATTCGGGGAGGCCTATCGGGGCGCGGCGCCCTTCGTGCTGGCGCTGGTGCCGGGCTGTCTCGTGGTCCTCGCAGGCGGGGGCGCCCTCAGCGTTCTCGCGGCCATGGGCCGGCAGACGAGCGCGCTCGCCCTCGTGACCCTCGGCGCGGGTCTCGGCGCGGGGCTCGGCTGGTTCGCCATCGGCCCCTTCGGCCTGGCCGGGCTCGGTCTTGCCCTGTCGGCGGGTCTTGCGGTCTCGACGCTCACAGCCAACGCCGTCCTCTTCGCCCGCTTCGGGCTGCGCTCGGCGGTCTATGTCAGCCCGCGCATGATCGGCGCGAGCGCCGCGGCGCTCCTCGACGAACTCATGCGGCTGTGGCCCGCGCGCGGGATGCGCGCCGACGTCCCGCTCGATCACGGCTGATCGTCACCGCTCCCGGCGGGGCGCCCCGACGGGCGCCGCCGCCCTCAGGCGACCGGTTCCTCGGCGCCCTGGCCCGAGCCGTTGCCGGCATCGTCCGTATCCGGCCCGCCACCGCCCGACGGCCCGCGCGGCGGGGCGGGGGTGATGTCGAAGGTGAGCGTCTGGGCGCCGGCATCGTCCGTGGCAAGACCGATCCGGACATGGCCGCCCCGGGCGAGCTTGCCGAACAGGATCTCGTCCGCGAGCGGCTTCTTCACCTGCTCCTGGATGAGCCGGGCGAGCGGCCGTGCCCCGTATTTGGGGTCATACCCCTTCCGCGCGAGCCAGTCGCCGGCCGCATCGCTCACCTCGAAGGTGACGTTGCGGTCCTGGAGCTGGGCCTCGAGCTGAAGCACGAACTTCTCGACGACCTTGCGGATCACCTCGGTGGGCAGCGGATCGAAGCCGATCACCGCATCGAGGCGGTTGCGGAACTCGGGCGTGAAGAGGCGCTTGATGGCGTCCTCGTCCTCGCCTTCCCGCTTCTCGCGACCGAACCCGATGGCGGGCCTGGCGAGGTCGGCCGCGCCCGCATTCGTGGTCATGATCAGCACGACGTTGCGGAAATCGACCCGCTTGCCGTTGTGGTCGGTGAGCTTGCCGTGGTCCATCACCTGAAGGAGCACGTTGAAGAGGTCCGGATGGGCCTTCTCGATCTCGTCGAGCAGCAGGACCACATAGGGGTTCTGGTCGACACCGTCCGTGAGCAGACCACCCTGGTCGAAGCCGACATAGCCGGGCGGCGCGCCGATCAGCCGCGAGATGGTGTGCCGCTCCATGTATTCGGACATGTCGAAGCGCAGGAGCTCGACGCCCATGATGGAGGCGAGCTGGCGCGCGACCTCGGTCTTGCCAACGCCCGTGGGCCCGGAGAAGAGGAAACAGCCGATCGGCTTCTCCGGATCGCGCAGGCCCGCGCGCGCGAGCTTCATCGCGGCGGAGAGCTGCCCGATCGCTTTGTCCTGACCGAAGACGACCCGCTTGAGATCGTCCTGCAGGTTCTTGAGCTGCTCGGTGTCGCTCTTGGAGACGGTCTTGGGCGGGATCCGCGCCATGGTGGCGATGACCGCCTCGACCTCCCGCACGCCGACGGTCTTCTTGCGGCGCGAGGGGGCCTTCAGCATCTCGCGCGCGCCGGCCTCGTCGACCACGTCGATGGCCTTGTCCGGCAGCTTGCGCTCGTGGAGATATTTCGCCGACAGCTCGACCGCGAGCTTGATGGCCTCACCCGTGTAGCGGATGCGGTGGAACTCCTCGAAATAGGGCTTGAGCCCCATCAGGATCTTCACCGCGTCGGCCACGGACGGTTCGGCAACGTCGATCTTCTGGAACCGGCGCACGAGGGCGCGGTCCTTCTCGAAATGCTGACGGTATTCCTTGTACGTCGTCGAGCCGATGCAGCGGATCGCCCCGCTCGCCAGCGCCGGCTTGAGGAGGTTCGAGGCGTCCATGGCGCCCCCGCTCGTCGCACCCGCGCCGATCACGGTGTGGATCTCGTCGATGAAGAGGATCGCCCCTTCATAGTCCTCGAGCTCCTTGATCACGGCCTTGAGCCGCTCCTCGAAATCGCCGCGGTAGCGCGTCCCGGCGAGCAGCGTGCCCATGTCGAGCGAGAAGATGGTGGCGTCGGCGAGCACTTCGGGCACGTCGCCATTGACGATCTTGCGGGCGAGCCCCTCGGCGATGGCCGTCTTGCCGACGCCCGGATCGCCCACGAAGAGCGGATTGTTCTTGGCCCGCCGGCAGAGGATCTGGATCGTCCGCTCGAGCTCGGCCGCCCGTCCGATGAGCGGGTCGATCTTGCCGGCCGCCGCCTTCTCGTTGAGGTTCACGCAATAATTGGCGAGCGCCTCGACGCCCTTGCCATTGCCCTCGGCCGCCTCGTTCTGCTCCTGGGCGCCGCGCACGGGCCGGCTCTCGGCGAGGTCGGGCCGCTTGGCCACGCCATGGCTGATGAAGTTGACCGCGTCGTAACGGGTCATGTCCTGCTCCTGCAGGAGATAGATCGCCTGGCTCTCGCGCTCGGAGAACAGCGCCACGAGAACGTTCGCCCCCGACACTTCGAGATGGCCCGCGCTTTCGACATGGGCGATGGCCCGGCGGATCACCCGCTCGAAGGCCGTCGTGGGTCGCGCCTCGGTCCGTCCGCCCGCCAGCATCGCGTCGAGATCGGTGTTGATGAACTCGACGAGGTTCTCGCGCAGATCGTCGATGTTCACGCTGCAGGCCTTGAGGACCGCGCGGGCGTCGACATCGTCGACGAGGGCGAGGAGAAGATGCTCGAGGGTCGCATATTCCTGGCGGCGTTCACCGGCATAGGCGAGCGCGCGACGCAGGGCTTCTTCGAGGGATCGGGTCAGGGACGGCAAGGGGTGGATCACTCCTTCTCAAGCGTGCATTTCAAAGGATGCTGGTGACGGCGGGCGAAGTCCATCACATTCGTCACCTTGGTCTCCGCGACCTCGAAGGTGTAGAGCCCGCACAGACCCACACCGTTGTTGTGGACCTGGAGCATGATGCGCGTCGCGTCTTCCCGCGACTTGTTGAAGAACTGCTGGAGCACGTGCACGACGAATTCCATCGGCGTGTAGTCGTCGTTCAGCATCAGCACCTTGTAGAGCGAGGGGTGCCGCGTCTTCGGCTTGGTCTTGGTGACGAGACCGGTGGACGGGCCACCGGCGCCGCCCCTGTCCTCGTCTCCGTTCTTGTTCAGTCTTTCCTGCACGCACGTCCCCTCTCTAGCATCCCGGCCTGGCCGTTCCGAGAGTAGCCCTCTGTCCGCCCCTGGCGGCTCGAGCCTAGCTCCAAAAGGCTCGACGGACAGTGAATGCGTCCGGACCGGCCGGCACCTGCCACGGGGCCAAGGGAGCAAGCCGCCATGGCCTTCCCGTGTTCCAGGTCGGATGGCCGGCGGCGAGGGGCCATTCTTCCAAAGCCTGCCGGGTTTGGAAACGGGCGGCGAGGCGGCACCGACAATAAATAGGGGCAATAGGGGCGATTGAAAGGCAGGGGCGGATCAAGCTCCCGGCCGGGCGGTGTGCGCGGGGCGCGCGGCCGCGCCGCCATCCCCCAACGAAAAGGGCCCGGCGCCAACGGCGCCGGGCCCGCCCTCACCTCAACATGGGCCGTTACGCAGGCCTCACGACGCGAGCTGGCCGGCCTTGACCATGTTCGCGGCCGCGGTCAGACGTCCGCTGATCGGCTCCACCGATTCCCGGGCGGTGGTGGCGATCATGTCGCCCAGCTTGGTGACCTGGCCGACATAATGGTCGAAGGCAGTCTTGGAGAAGTCGGAGTTCAGCTCGACGAATTCCTGCACGGAGCGGGCCTTCATCGCGGCCTTCGCGGCCGACATGCTGTCTTCCACCGACTGCTTGGAGAAGGAGAGGATCTCGGAGTTGATGGCTTCGAGGCCCTTGGTCGCGGCCGTCGTCGCCTGCACGAACGCATCCACGTTCTCCTTGGAGAAGCTGGCCAGCTTGTCATAGCTGCCCATCATGCGTTCGAAGCTCTGCTTCATCGAATCCGTGCCCTTCGCCATGAAGGTTTCGAGCGCTTCGGTCGTGCCGTTCGCGCCGGTCTTGGTCTTGGTTGCCATAGTTCACTTCCTTTTTTCTCAGGACGTATCGCCGTCCGCTGCACTGCGTCCGGGCTAGTCCCGGCCACTCCTCCCGCGAACGGCGCCAGGGCCGCTCGCGGCATGCCCCCTCGGGGCCGCACCAGACACCGCCCGCGGCAAGAACCGCTGTCCCGGGCGGGAGCCGCCCGGAACGCCGGCGGCCCTCGCGCAATGGAAGAAGGCAAACGACCTTCTTGTTGCGCTGCAACATAACCCTAGATAAGGGACCCGACCCGTCATCGTCAACAGGAATTTTTTGCAGTGCAGCAGAAGGCGGGTCCGGCACTGGATGAGGGCAAGTATTCATCCGGCCCGGACCGGGTCCTTTCCGGGGGGAGTGGCCCGGACGTGCCCGCCGGCGCGGCGAATTGCCCCCCTCCGGAGTGCGACCGGTCCCCGCCCGCTCCCGCCATCACCGGCACAAAGGCGCCGATCGCGCTTAATGGTTCCGCAAGCGCGCCCGGCTAGTCTTTTCCCGACCCCTCCGGTCGTGATATCAAAGAAAAAAACGAGGTTGGGCGGCAGGGGCACGAGCCAAGACCCGGGATCTCCGCGGGCGATCCGAAACGTGGGCCGGCGCAAATGGCGCCGGTAGGAGGGACCTTTTTTATTCGTATGCGGACCAGTCTGAGCACAGACCAGCGCCGGGCGTATCGCGGCGGTCTATCGCTCCTCCTCACGGGACTGCTCGCCATTCTCCTGGCGTGGGTCCCGGCGGAGCGTGCGGCCGCGAACGATAAATATGCCGCGTTCATCATGGACGCGGACTCCGGCGAGGTCCTGTACGCGCGCAGCGCCGACCTCCACCGCTATCCCGCCTCGCTCACCAAGATGATGACCCTCTACCTCCTGTTCGAGGAGCTGGAGGCCGGACGTCTCACCATGTCGAGCAAGCTCAAGGCCTCCGCCCACGCGGCCGGTCAGGCCCCCTCCAAGCTCGGCATCAAGGCGGGCGAATCGATCACGGTCGAGGCGGCGATCAAGGCTCTCATCGTGCGCTCGGCCAACGACATCGCCGTCGTGGTCGGCGAGTCGATCGGCGGGTCCGAAAGCGCATTCGCCCGGCTGATGACCGAGAAGGCCCGCGCCCTCGGCATGTCGAAGACCACCTTCCGCAACGCCTCCGGCCTGCCCGACAGCGGCCAGAAGAGCACCGCGCGCGACATGGCGACGCTGGGCCGGCGCCTCCTGAGGGATTTTCCGCAGTATGCGGACTATTTCAGCGCCAAGTCCTTCACCTGGGGCTCGCGCACCTGGACGACGCACAATCACCTTCTCAAGCTCTACGAGGGCACGGACGGGCTGAAGACCGGCTATACCCGCGCCTCGGGGTTCAACGTGACGACCTCGGTCCATCGCAACGGCCATCACCTCATCGGCGTGGTGATGGGCGGGCGGACCGCGAAGACGCGCGACCGGGAGATGATCCGCATCATGGATCTGACCTTCGGCCGCCTGAAGGTGCGTCCCGAGCCCCAGCGCCAGCTCCTCGCCGCGGCCGATTTCGTGCCCCGGCCCAAGCCCAAGCTCGGTCCGAGCGAGGCGAGCCAGTTCGTCGCGGGGCTCCTGCGCGAGACGCCCATGGCCCGGCTTCCCGAGATCGCCCTGCCGAGCCTTGCGGCCAGTGCGCTCACCGCCGCCAATCCTCCGGCCGAGGCCGATGACGGCATCGCCACGCTCATCATGGCGAGCGCCCTTGCGCCCCGTCCCGGTCCGACGACACCCGCCGCCGTGACGCCCGCGCCCGTCGAGGGCGCCGCCATCACGCCGCGCCCCGATCCCGCGCCGGCGGTCGGGGTCCTGCCCGAACCCAAACCCGTGGAGATCGTCCTCACCCTCGCCAGCCTGCCGGGCGAGCCGCCGCGCCCGCGGGATATCGGCGCGCTGATCGAGGCCGAGGCGGAAACCGGCATCGGCGGACCCGAGGCCCCGGCCGCCGAGGGCGAAACGCCGGACCGGCTCGCCGCCCTCGACGAGGGCGATGGCGGCCCGTGGACCCCGGCCCTTCCGGAGGATGCGCTGGCGGTCGATGGCTGGGGCATCCAGATCGGCGCCTTCGCCGACGTGGCGGCCGCCGACCGCGAGCTGCGGACCGCCGCCACCGTGGCGCCGTCCCTGACGATGTCGCTGTCCGGCGTGATGCCCGTCGAGCTCGATGGCGACACGCTCTTCCGCGCCCGCTTCGGGCCCATCGCCCGGGCCGACGCGGCCGCCGCCTGCGCGCAGCTCTCGGCCGCGGGGCTCAACTGCTTTCCGGTTCAGGACACGAACTGGGATACGCTGATCCGGCGCTGACGCGGCCCGCCCTCACTCCCCGAGCAGCACCCGCCGCGCCTGGGCGATCTTCGTCACCAGGAACTCGGAGCCGCCCCGGTCGGGGTGGGTCCGCATCATCATGCGGCGGTGCGCGGCGCGCACATCCTCCTCCGTGCAGCCGCGCGGCAGCCCCAGAATGGCGAGCGCCTCGGCCGGCGACATGGTCTCCACCACATGAGCCGAACCCGCCTCCTCCGGCGGCAGCGGTGTGCCGTCCGGACCAAGGCGCGCGGCGACCCGCGGGCGCGGCGGGCCGGCAAGGCCCGAATTGGGCATGAAGCCTGGTCCGCCCACGAGCGCCAGCGCGGCGAGCGCCGGCAAGAGGGACCAGAGCACATGTCCCGACATGACCAGCCACAGGAACAGCCCAAGGCCCGCGAGCACGCCGAGCTGACGGGCCACGATGAGGGCGGGCTTGCGCTTGAGGCGAAAGATCTCCCGCCCGCCCAGCAGGACGGCACCGAGTCCGGCAAGGCCGAGGCCGATCCAGATCCCGTATCCGGTGAGGAAACTCCAAAGCTCCGTCATGTCTGGCTCCCAGCCCCGCCGCACCGGGCCGCATGATGACGGCACGCCCCGCCCCTCCGCAAGATCGGTGCAGGAGTCAGGGCGCCTCGGCGATCCCGGGGAGCTGGAGGCAGATGAGGAGGTCGCGCACCTCCTGCCGCGCGGCGACATGGCTCATCGTCAGCCGGACATCGGCCTTCTCCTCGCCCAGATCGAGCAGAGTGAGGCCGAGCGGAAAGAGCTCCCGATAGATCACGCGCTCCCCGAAGCCGGGCGCGAGGCGGAACCCGATGCGCGGGGCCAGCGTTTCGAGCGCGTCCGACACGCGCCGCTTGTTCTTCGCATCGGGCGCGGAGAGCCGGTTGCGCATCACGATCCAGTCGATCTTGCCGCGATCGGACAGGGCGCGGCGCTTGCGGCTGTCCCAGACGAGTTCGCTGTAGAGGCTCGGCCGCCTGACCTCGTAGGTCTCGGGGTCGATCTGGCCGAGGAGGTCGAAATCGATGAAGCTGTCGTTGAGCGGGGTCACCAGCGTGTCGGCGACCTGATGGCCGAGCCGCGAGAGGAAGGTGTCCGAGCCCGGGCTGTCGATCACCACGAAGTCGCAGGCTCCCCGCAGCCGGTCCAGCGCCTCGTGGAAGCGCGCGCGCTCGTCCGCCTCCTGCGCGCTCCGTTCGGCGGCGGCCGAGCGGGCGACGACGACGAGCTCGGGCAGGGGCAGCTCGAGCCCCTTGCGCTCCATCAGCCCCTTCCGGTTCTCGATGTAGCGCGCGAGCGTGCGCTGG
>JACAEB010000226.1 GCA_013389075.1 Alphaproteobacteria bacterium | reverse complement strand
GGCCGGCTTCACGCGTTTCAGGGCCGGCGACCGCGGGGACTCAGGACCGGTACGAACAATTCGTGAACAGATGAAGACGCGGGGGAGGAGGCGGGCAGACGCGGTCGCGCGTCAGACGCGGATGTCGATGCGCGATCCCTTGGGCAGGGGCCTCTCCTCGGCGATCCGCAGCGGCGCCTCGCGCTGTCCGGGCTCGGCGCGCGATGCCCGGGCCTCCTGACGGGCTATGTCGATGCGGTCCTCGACGGCATCGGCCCGGCCCGAGGGCTCCACCGGCTCGGCGCTCTGGCGCGGGGCCCGTGCCGCGCGCTCTGCCGCCTCGGGCACGCGCGCGGCCGCGCGCGGATCATATCCCCGCACGGGACCGGGCTGATAGCCGGGAAGAGCACCGTCGAGCCGCATGGGACTCCCTTCATGACGACCCGCCGACTTTGCCGCAGATCGCCTTACGGAAGTCTTTCCGAGATCGTGAAAAGTGGAGCGGTCTTCAGTCGAGCGCCCATGACAAAGACCCGGGCGCGTCGTCGGGTGCGTAGTCGACCCGCAAGACCCGGCGGGGCGCTGGCTTTGACGCACGGCGCGAGCGGTGCACCGTGAGCATCTTCACGACGAGCACATCGCCGCGCCGCGCATCGGCGACTTCCTGCGGCGCGCGGTCGGCGGCCGCCTGGGTCTCCTCCGCGGGGAGGGGCCCGAGCCTGTGGGTGCCCAGGGCGAGCTCGAGGCATCCGCTCTCGGGACCGGCATCGTCGAGGTGCAGCCGGACGAAGACCATGCGGGCGAGAAGGTTCGCAGGCGGCTCGCAGTGCCACCAGCTGTCCTTGCGCGTCCAGTGCGTGAAGCCCGGCTGATCGATGCGCTCCCTGACGGCGACGAGCCGGTCCTGATGCCAGGGCACGCCCCAGTTCGTGTCGCCCGATTTGGCGAAGGTCAGGGCTCGCACCGGCCGCAGCCCGGGCAAGAGCCTCGCCAGCCGGCGGGTCAGCGAGCCGGCCCGGCCGATGACGGAGAGGATCGCGGGCGAGGGGTCGATGCGGGCGCCAGGGCCGTCCGTACGCGTCTGCGCGTCGAGGATCGAAAGCTCGCCCACTTCCAGCGCGCCGCGAAGCCAGAGGCGGCCGGCGTCCTCAAGGTCCGCACGCGGATCAGCACTCACTCGGCCCTCTCCGTCCGGGCCTGCTCGAGTGCGGGGCGGATGAGCGTGCGCACATCCTCCGCCGTCAGCTCACCCACATGGCGCAGGAGGATCTCGCCCGCTCCACTCACCACATAGGTTTCCGGCACGCCATAGACGCCCCAGTCGATGGCTACGCGGCCCGTGCGGTCGGCCCCGATGCGGGCGAAGGGATCGCCATAGCGCGCGAGGAATTCCGCCGCCGCCTCGGGCGTGTCCTTGTAGTTGATGCCGTGCACGGTCACGCCCTCGCGCGCCAGCGCGGCGAGAACGGGCGCCTCGAGCCGGCAGGGCGCGCACCAGGAGGCCCAGACATTGACGAGGCTGGGCGTCCCCCCTCTGAGGTCCGCGTCGGACAGGCCCGCCGCCTCATCCGCCCGCCCGGGCAGCCCCGGCAGGGCGAAGGCCGGCACGGGACGGCCCAGGAGAACCGAGGGGACGACGGACGGATCGCCCGCGAAGAGTGCCCGGAACAGGATCAGCGCGAGGCCGAGAAAGAGGAGAACCGGCAGGAAGGCGAGCCAGCGCGGCATGGGCTCACGGCGCCCCGGCGGGACGATTGAGCCGCTCGGCCGCGGCCCGCGCCGCCGCATGCCGGCGCAGCGCGCTCACCACGAGGCCGCCGATGACGAGCGCCGATACGCCGTAGGCGGACCAGACATAGGGCGCATAACCACCCATGGAGAACCAGTCGGCGAGCGCGCTCATCCGCGAACCTCTTCAGCCTCGGGCAGGGCGGGCTCGAATGGACCCTCTTCCCGCGCGCGCATCAGCCGCGCCGAGCGCACCCGCCGCTCGAGGATCTCCGATTCCATCCGCGTGAGGAGGAGTGAGAGGAACAACGTCATGAAACCGATCGCCATGACGAGAAGCGGCACCAGCTGCGAGATGTGGATCGTCGGCCCGTCCATCCGGATGACACTCGCCGGCTGGTGCAGCGTGTTCCACCAGTCGACGGAGAATTTGATGATCGGCACGTTGACGAAGCCGACCAGCGCCAGCACCGCCGCCGCCCGCGCCGCCCGCGTCTGATCCTCGATGGCCTGCCAGAGCGCGATGTAGCCCACATAGAGGAAGAAGAGGACGAGCACGGAGGTGAGTCGCGCATCCCAGACCCACCAGGTGCCCCACATGGGCTGACCCCACAGCGCTCCGGTGACGAGCGCGAGGGCGGTGAAGCCCGCGCCGAGCGGGGCGGCCGCGCGCCCTGCCGCATCGACCAGCGGGTGGCGCCAGACGAGGCTCGTGAGGCTCGCGCCCGCGATGACCGTATAGACGAACATCGCCATCCAGGCGGCGGGGACGTGCACATACATGATGCGCACGCTCTCGCCCTGCTGGTAGTCGGGCGGCGAGAGCACGAGCGCCTGCACGAGCCCGACGGCGAACAGGACGACCGTCACGCTCCAGGCCCAGGGCCGGACCGCCCGGGAGAGGCCGAGAAAGCGCTGTGGATTGGCATATCCGAACATGGGGAAGATGTATCGGCCGGAGGCCCCTCAGGCAATGGCGCGCCGCGCGCCCGGTTCAGCCCATGTTGAGGCGCAGCGCCGCAGCGGCGGCGAAGGGCGCAAGGGCAGCGGCGAAGATGCTGAGGGCTGCAGAGAACAGAAGGCTCGGGTTGAACACGCCCTCGCCCGCGCCGGCCTGCACCACCGCATTCACCCCGAAGATCACGACGGGCACATAGAGAGGCAGGACGAGAAGCGCAAGAAGGAGCCCGCCCCTGCGCACGCACACGGTCAGCGCCGCCCCCACCGAGCCGAGCAGCGTCAGCGCCGGCGTGCCGGCGAGAAGGCTCACGATGAGGGCCGGAAAGAGCGCGGGCGGCACGTTCAGCAGGAGAGCGAGCAGCGGGGTCGCAAGGAGCAGCGGCAGACCCGTCCCGAGCCAGTGGGCGAGGGCCTTGCCGAGCACCACCGCCTCGAGCGGCAGCGGCATCAGGGCGAGCTGGTCGAGACTGCCGTCCTCGTAATCGGCCTGGAAGAGCCGGTCGAGCGAGAGAAGCGTCGCGAGCGTCATGGCGATCCAGATCATCCCCGGGCCGATGGCGGCGAGGAGCGGCAGGTCCGGCCCGAGCCCGAAGGGCAGCAGGCTGACCGTCATGGCGAAGAACAGCACGGTGAGCCCCGCCCCGCCGCCCTGTCGCCGGGCGAGGAGATGTTCGCGCCACAGGAGGGCGAGGAACGGATTCATGCCGCCCCTCCCGGGCGCGCGCCGAGCCGCAGCACCCGCCGCGCCGGCCAGCTCGCGCCGACCTCCACATGGGTGGCGAGAAGCGCCGAGCCGCCGCCCGACAGATGCGCGTCGAGCCACCCCTCGAAGCGCGTGACGGAGGCGGCGTCGAGCGTCACCGTGGGCTCGTCGAGGATCCAGAGCGGGCGCGCGACACAGCGCAGCCGGGCGAGCGCCACGCGGCGGCGCTGGCCGGCCGACAGATAGCCCGCCGGCAGGTCCTGAAGACCCGCAAGGCCGAGCGCGGCGAGATCGGCGGGACGACCGCCCCCGGCGAGCCGGGCTGAGAGGCGCAGATTGTCCGCGACGCTGAGCGCCCGCTTCACCCCGTCGAGATGGCCCACATAATGGAGCTGATCCTCGAGCCCCTCCCGCGCGAAGGCCGCGCCCCCGGCCGACCAGGTGACACGGCCCTCCGTCGGGCGCAGGAGCCCGGCCGCGACACGCAGGAGCGAGGACTTGCCCGCCCCGTTGGGGCCGGTCAGGACGACGAGCTCGCCCGGCGCGAGCGCGAGCGAAAGCCCCGCGAGCAGCACCCGCTCGCCCCGTTCGATGGTGATGTCGTCCAGTCGGAGATGCACGCTCTCGCCCGCCCTTTTCCCTCTTGAAGCACGATTTGGGCCCGCATGCATCGGGCGGACCCGCCGGGCCGGACCGGCCCGCCCGTCCCGCCGGCAGGCCGGCCTCCCGTCCGTAGCCGGACGATCGGGCGGCGGGGTCCGCCGGCCGGCACGGGGGGAGCCCGCCCGCCTCCGGCCGGGCGAAAAATCACGCCTTCGCACTCCGATTTTTCCGACGAGCGCGAGCCATTTTTTTCGCCGCCCGCCCCTCCCCCGAGCCCTTGCGCGGACGGGCGCTTCATGCGACATCCTCGCGCCGAAGCGGCGGGGTCCGGAGAGGGGCTCGCCGCTCCTCCCGGATCGCTGCGAATGTGGTGATTTCCGTCGGCCGGGACCGGGTCCCAAAGGCCGCCCGCGGGCGATCCCCCCCTCCCCCGCGCCCGCCGCCTGCCGGCCCTGGCGCGGATCCCGTCTTGGCTTCGCCCGGGCCACCGGCGCGAACGCCGCCTTTGAGCATGAAAGGGGCTGAACCCGTGACGTCGATCGGTCAGGACACGTTGAAAACGCGCCGCACCATGAAGGTGGGCGCGCGCACCTATCACTATTACAGCCTCAAGGCCGCCGAGGCCGCCGGGCTCGAGGGCATCGCGAACCTGCCCTTCTCGCTCAAGATCCTGCTCGAGAACCTGCTGCGCCACGAAGACGGACGCACGGTGAGCGTGGACGACGTGAAGGCCTTCGCCGACTGGCTCGGCAAGCGCAAGTCGAGCCGCGAGATCGCCTTTCGCCCCGCCCGCGTCCTCATGCAGGACTTCACCGGCGTGCCGGCCGTGGTGGACCTCGCCGCGATGCGCGACGCCATGACCAAGCTCGGCGGCGATCCGCGCAAGATCAATCCGCTCGCCCCCGTCGATCTCGTCATCGACCATTCGGTGATGGTGGACAATTTCGGCACGGCCAGGGCGTTCAAGTCGAACGTCCAGCTCGAATATGAGCGCAATGGCGAGCGCTACCAGTTCCTGCGCTGGGGCCAGGAAGCCTTCGACAATTTCCGCGTCGTGCCGCCCGGCACCGGCATCTGCCACCAGGTCAATCTCGAATATCTCGCCCAGGCCGTCTGGACGTCTCGGGCCAGACTCGACAAGCTCGGTCCCGTCACCGTCGCCTATCCCGACACTCTGGTGGGTACGGACAGCCACACCACCATGATCAACGGGCTCGGCGTGCTCGGCTGGGGCGTGGGCGGCATCGAGGCCGAGGCGGCCATGCTCGGCCAGCCGATCTCCATGCTCATCCCCGAAGTGATCGGCTTCAAGTTCACCGGCAAGCTGCGGTCGGGCGTCACCGCGACCGACCTCGTGCTGACGGTCACGCAGATGCTGCGGGCCAAGGGCGTCGTCGGCAAGTTCGTCGAGTTCTATGGCGCGGGGCTCGACCAGATCTCGCTCGAGGACAAGGCGACCATCGCCAACATGGCGCCCGAATATGGCGCGACCTGCGGCTTCTTCCCCATCGATGCCGACGCCATCCGCTTCCTGAAGGCCACCGGCCGCAAGCCGGGCCGCATCGAACTCGTGGAGAAGTACTGCAAGGCGCAGGGCCTCTTCCGCACGACGCGCACGGCCGATCCCGTCTTCACCGACACCCTCGAGCTCGACCTGTCGAGCGTCGAGCCCTCGATCGCCGGCCCCAAGCGCCCGCAGGATCTCATCGCGCTGCGCCTTGCCGCCGACAATTTCGCTCAGGCTCTCGTGAAGGATTTCGGCAAGGGCGATAAGGGCCATGAGCGCGCCGAGGTGAAGGGTGCGCGCTACTCGCTTGGCCATGGCAGCGTCGTCATCGCCGCCATCACCTCCTGCACCAACACCTCCAATCCGAGCGTGATGCTGGCGGCGGGCCTTCTTGCCCGCAATGCGCGGGCCAAGGGGCTCAAGGTCCAGCCCTGGGTCAAGACCTCGCTCGCCCCCGGCAGCCAGGTGGTGACCGACTATCTCGAGAAGTCGGGCCTCCAGGACGATCTCGACGCCATGGGCTTCAATCTCGTCGGCTATGGCTGCACGACCTGCATCGGCAATTCGGGCCCGCTGCCCGACAACATCTCGGCCGCCATCCAGGAGAAGGATCTTGTGGCCGCGGCCGTCCTGTCGGGCAACCGCAATTTCGAGGGCCGGGTGAATCCGCTGACGCGGGCGAACTATCTCGCCTCGCCCCCGCTCGTCGTCGCCTATGCCATCGCGGGCGACATGAACCTCGACCTCACGTCCGATCCCATCGGCTACGACAAGGCCGGCAAGGCCGTCTACCTCAAGGACATCTGGCCGAGCTCGAAGGAAGTGGCGGAGGTGATGCGCAAGTCGATCACCGCCAACATGTTCCGTACGCGGTATGCCGACGTCTTCGCCGGGGACAAGCACTGGAAGAAGATCAAGGTCGAGGGCGGGCTCACCTATGGCTGGGACAAGACGTCCACCTATGTTCAGAACCCGCCCTATTTCGAGGGTATGACGGCCGACGCCGAGGGTATCTCGGACATCGCCGGCGCACGCGTCCTCGCGCTTCTGGGTGACTCGATCACGACCGACCACATCTCTCCGGCCGGTTCGATCAAGAAGGACGGCCCGGCCGGCCGCTACCTCGTGGCCAACAAGGTCGACCCCGCCGACTTCAACTCCTACGGCTCGCGCCGGGGCAATCACGAAGTCATGATGCGCGGCACCTTCGCGAACATCCGGATCAAGAACGAGATGGTCCCCGGCATCGAGGGCGGCGTCACGAAGCTCCAGCCCAAGGGGGAGGTCATGTCGATCTATGACGCCGCCATGGCCTATGCCAAGGACAAGACGCCGCTCGTGATCTTCGCCGGCAAGGAATACGGCACCGGCTCCTCGCGCGACTGGGCGGCCAAGGGCACGCGGCTTCTCGGCGTGCGGGCCGTCATCGCCGAAAGCTTCGAGCGCATCCACCGCTCGAACCTCGTCGGCATGGGCGTCCTGCCGCTCCAGTTCAAGAAGGGCACGGACCGCAAGAGCCTCGGTCTCACCGGCGCCGAGACGGTCACCCTCTCCGGGCTCAAGTCCAAGC
Organism: Alphaproteobacteria bacterium; assembly: GCA_013389075.1. Classification (GTDB taxonomy): domain Bacteria; phylum Pseudomonadota; class Alphaproteobacteria; order JACAEB01; family JACAEB01; genus JACAEB01. Next base: position 2,242 of record JACAEB010000226.1, on the reverse strand, counting down.
TCAAGCCCGGCGCGACGCTGAAGGCGACGATCACCTACCCCAATGGCAAGTCCGTCGAGGTGCCGCTGCTCGCGCGCATCGACACGCTCGACGAGCTCGACTACTTCAGGAATGGCGGCATCCTGCATTACGTGCTGCGCCGCCTCGCCTCCTGAGCGGGCACCGCGTGGACGTCGAGAAAGGGCGGGGACACCCCGCCCTTTTTTCGTGCCCGGATCCGATAGGTGCCTGCGGATCGGCCGGCCCGGCGCGCGACAGGTCTGCCGATTTTCCAGGGGGTGTCTCCTTTTTCCGTTGCAGATCAAGCGGTTGGACGAAATAATTTCCCGCGGGGCTCGGCTTCTCGCCGTTCCCGGGTCGACTCTACGGCGAGGGGAGCCGATGGGGACAAAGGCACGCCCTCGCGCCGCCTTCCGCACTGCGGCATCGGCGCGCGCTCGCCCGGCCGCGGGGTGACAGCCGGGCGCCATCGCCCCTAAAATGAGGCCGTCATGGGGGAGTAGCCGTTTCTCCGCTGCCGGAGAAACATCGCGTCAACAGGCTTGCCCGGCAGGGCATGGCGCGATGGACCCGAAACGGGTGTGGCGAGACTCACGATGGTCGCGGCCGTTCGGGGACCCGGGCGCCGTCGCGACGGTCGTGGTTCATCGGCGCCCGGGTCCTCAAGGCTGTCTCATGAGTTCATCCACATCCGTCCTCGCCATCTTTCTGTCGGTCTTCATCGCCGAACTCGGCGACAAGACGCAGATCGCGACGCTGCTATTCGCCGCCTCCGGCACCCAGTCCCCGCTTGCCGTGTTCGGTGCCGCGGCGCTTGCGCTCATCGCCTCGACCGCGGCGGCGGTGCTGCTGGGCAGCGCGGCGTCACGCACCCTCGCCGCCGTCCCGCTCGACCTGATCGCCGGGGTGGGCTTCGTGCTGATCGGAGCCTGGACGATCGCGCGGAGCCTCAACAGCTGAGAGGATGGCGTTTGCTGCGGAGAGGCGACGGCGACGACGCCGCGCGCAAAGACCTCCCTCTCCCCCGGAAGGGGGCCGGGTCCACCGCCCGGCAAAGGCCCTTGCCCGACAATCCGAAGGCGGATTTTCGGCCTCTCCACTCCTCGCGGCCTGTCCGCGAGAAGAGGAGAGGAGAGCAGAGGCTCGGAGAGGCGAAGGAAGAAAGTGTCAGGGCGAGGGCGGCTCGTCGGCGGGCGCGTCCGGTGCCGGCTCGGCCGGTTCGGGCGGCGCCGCGGGCTCGACCACATCGGCCCGTGGCCGCGTCAGGGGCTCGGCCCTGTAGCCCGGAATCCGGAATGCCCAGCCCTCCGCCCGCTGATTGATCCGCTCGGCGAGAGCGGCCGCCCCCTCGTCCGCCTCGGGCAGGGTCGCGGCGCTGACGCGCAGCCAGGCGGCGGGCGGCTCGCCGGCCTCGGCGCCGTCCTCCGCCTGCGGAGGAAGCGGCGCAAGCTCGAGGCGCAGCTCGAGGCCCGTCGCCGTCTCGAACACTGCCCGGCGCGGCGCATCGAAGGCGATGGCATCGGCCCGTGCGACCGTCTCGACGGGCAGGTCCGCGAGTGCGCCGACGATGCCGTTGAGCTGATAGGGGCTCGTGACGGCCTCGTCCGGACCGAGCCCCTCGAGCGTGTAGGGGGCCCCGCCCGGCTCGGGTGAGGGGATGATGGTGTAGCTCGCGCCGCCCGCATCGGTCAGGGTGACGCGGCTCACGTCGGCCCGCGCGATGTCGAAGAAACCGGTGGCGAGCCAGGCAGCGGGATCGGCCACCGGCAGCGTGCCGGCATAGGCGAGATAGGTCTGCTCGGCCTCCGGCGCGCGCACATAGACGGCCTCCTGTCCGCCCACGGAGCGTTGCAGGCCGCGCTTTCCGAACAGCACGGCGGCCATCTCCGCGCCGTCGCGGTCGACAAGCAGCACGAGCGTCGCCTGGCCGCCGGCACCTGGCGCGTCGAGCTCGAGGAGATCGAAGCGCTCGGGATTGGCGGTCTTGGGCTCGACGAGGGTGAGGCTCGCCACGGCATTCACCGCGGCGATGAGCGGCGCGGGATCGGCCGGATAGTTGCTGCGGTCCGGAAGCACCCAGGCGCCGTCCACGAGGCGTGCCGCGATCGTTCCCGCCGGGCTTTCCACCTCGACGGCGCCGATGCGCTCGAGTGCCGCCCCCGAAGGGTCGGCGAGCGCGGGAAAGAGCGGGCGCGGCGTGAAGCTCGCCTCGGCCCGGTCGGCGCGCAGGCCGAGCGCCACG
>JACAEB010000149.1 GCA_013389075.1 Alphaproteobacteria bacterium | reverse complement strand
TTTCTCCCCTCTCCCTGCGGGAGAGGGGCCGGGGGTGAGGGCCTTGGGAGTGAGGGCCGGCGGCCTCAGTGGAGCTTCCCCGCGCGCGGGAAGCCGCGCGGTACCATCCGCCCCGCGCTCGCGCGGGCGCCGAGATGGGTCTCGGGCTCGGGCAGCGTGTAGCTCCGTGTGCCTCCGATCACGAGCCCCTCGGCGAGGGTGAACACCCGCGCATCGGCGAGCCCGCCATCCCTGTAGCGCTGCAGGAGCACGCCCCGGCCGCGCGCCATGGTGGGCAGCTCGGCGAGCGGGAAGAGCAGCAGCTTGCGGTTCTCGCCGATCACGGCGACATGATCGCCCGCGGCGCGGACGGCGAGCACGGCGCGCGCGCCATCGGCGAGATTGAGCACCTGCCGGCCCACGCGCTTCTGCGCCACCATCTCGGCCTCGTCGACGAGAAAGCCGTGCCCGCTCGAGGCGGCGACGAGAAGCCTGCCCTCGGGCTCGAACACCTTGAGCGCCACGATGTCCTCGTCTTGGCCGAGATCGACCATGAGGCGGATGGGCTCGCCCTGCCCCCGCCCGCCCGGCAGGCGGTCGACGCCGAGCGTGTAGAAGCGCCCGTTCGATCCGAACAGGAGCAGCTGGTCGGTCGTCTGCGCATGCAGCATCCAGCGGCCCTCGTCGCCCTCCCGGTACTTGACCTCCGTGTCCGGACCGACATGACCGCGCATCGTCCGTACCCAGCCCTTGGCCGACACGATGACGGTGACGGGCTCCTTCTCGATCAGCGTCTCGGCGGCGATCTCGGTGACGGTCGGCGCCTCGGCGAAGCTCGTGCGGCGGCGGCCGAGCGGCGTCTTTGGCCCGAAGGTCTCGATCACCGTCCTCAGCTCGTCCACGACGCCCTTCCATTGTTCGGCGTCCGATTTGAGCAGCTTGCGCAGCTCCCTGGCCTCGGCGGTGAGTGCCTTGTGCTCCTTGCGGATCTCCATCTCCTCGAGCTTGCGCAGGGAGCGCAGGCGCATGTTGAGGATCGCCTCGGTCTGCGCCTCGCTGAGCTCGAAGACGGCCATCAGCTCCGCCTTCGGATCGTCTTCCTCGCGGATGATTCGGATCACCTCGTCGAGATTGAGGTAGACGATGAGATAGCCCTCGAGGACGTGCAGCCGCTCCTCGATCTTGCCGAGCCGGAATCCCGCCCGGCGCACGAGCACGTCGCGCCGGTGATCGAGAAAGGCGCGGATCACCTCCTTGAGGCTCATCACGCGCGGCGTCCGGCTCGCATCGAGCACGTTCATGTTGAGCGGCACGCGCGTCTCGAGCTCGGTCTGCCGGAAGAGGATCTCCATCAGCGCCTCGGGCTCGATGGTCCGGGCGCGCGGCTCGATCACGATGCGGATGTCCTCGGCGGACTCGTCGCGGACGTCGGCGAGCGCGGCGACCTTCTTGGTCTCGATCAGCTCGGCGATGCGCTCGATCAGCTTGGATTTCTGCACCTGATAGGGAATTTCGGTGACGACGATGACATACTGCCCGCGCGCCAGCTGCTCGGTGTGCCAGCGGGCGCGCGTGCGGAAGCCGCCGCGACCCGTGCGATAGGCCTCGGCGATGACCTCGCGCGGCTCGACGATGATGCCGCCCGTGGGATAGTCCGGCCCCGGAATGTGATCGATCAGGCGGTCGTCCGGCAGGTCCGGGTTCTCGATCAGCGCGAGCGCTGCCGTCGCCACCTCGGCGGCATTGTGGGGCGGGATGCTGGTCGCCATGCCGACGGCGATGCCGTTCGCGCCATTGGCGAGGAGATTGGGGAAGCCGCCCGGCAGGACCACCGGTTCGGCGCCCGTGCCGTCATAGGTGGGGCGGAAATCGACCGTATCCTGATCGATCCCGTCGAGCAGCATCTGGGCGACGCGGGTGAGACGGCTCTCGGTGTAGCGCATGGCCGCCGGATTGTCGCCGTCGATATTGCCGAAATTGCCCTGCCCGTCGACGAGCGGGTAGCGCGAGGCGAAATCCTGGGCAAGGCGCACGAGGGCGTCGTAGATCGACTGGTCCCCATGCGGATGATAGCCGCCCATCACGTCGCCGACGATCTTGGCGCTCTTGCGATAGGCCTGGCCCGGCTCGAGCCGCAGCTCGCGCATGGCGTAGAGGATGCGCCGGTGCACGGGCTTGAGCCCGTCGCGCACATCGGGCAGCGCGCGCGACATGATGGTGGAGAGCGCATAGGCGAGATAACGCTCGCCCAGGGCGTCCTTGAGGTCGACGGGTTCGACGGTGTCTGTGGCTTTGGGCTCGCGGGCCATGGATGGAAGGTCCTTCGGGCGTCGGCAACGGTCGGGGTACGGAAGATCGGCGGGCCTCAGCCGGCGCCGGCGGGCGCCTCGGCAAGGCCGAAATGACGGGCGAGCCGGTCGGGCAGCGCGGCGCGCGGGGGCGGCAGCTCCCGGTCCTGCGGCTCGAACAGCCAGCGGTTCAGGAATGACCCGGTGAGACGCAGCCCGTCAAGCACCTCGAGGGGGCCCCTCGGCCCCGCCTGCCCGCCGAGGAGAAAGGCCGGCAGCGGCAGGAGGCGGCCTTCATAGCGCGCGGCCACCTCGGCCGCCACCGCCCGCCCCGTCCGCGGGCTGACATGGGTGAGCGTGTCGGTCCGGCCCGTCACCGCGCACCGGCCGAGCTCGAGCCCGAAGCCGAGTTCGGCAAGAAGGCCGAGCTCGAAGCGGACCATCAGCACGGGCCAGATCTCGGGGTCCTCGAGCGCGTCGATCGCGATGTCGAGCGCGGCATAGACGGCCGGATGGGGCTCGCGCTCGGCGAGGCAGGCCTCGACCAGCGCGCAGAGCGCGGAGAGCGCCGACAGGGCGAGACCGTCCTGAAGCAGCGGCCCCGCCCGGTCGCGCATGAGCTCGACGCCGAAATTGCCCAGATGCTCGGAAAGGCGGGCCTGCCAGACGGCCTGCACCCTGTTGCCGGGCTCGATCTGACCGCGATAGCGGGAGGATCGCCCGCCCTTGACGAGGCCCACATGGCGGCCGTGGGAGGGCGTCAGCACACTGACGAGGAGGCTCGTCTCGCCATGGGGGCGGCGGGCGAGGACGATCGCCTCCTCCTCCCAGCGTATCATCGCCGCCCCTTGCCGGAGCCCCGGCGGCGCGGCGCGCCCTTGTGGGGCGTTGCGGGCTTCTCGAGCCCGATCTCCCGGAAATGCTCGGGATCCTCGCTCCACTTCGGCTTCACCCGGACATCGAGGAAGAGGTGAACGCGGCGCTCCAGCACCTGTTCGAGCTCGGCGCGGGCGGACGAGCCGATCTCCTTGATGGTCTGGCCGCCCTTGCCGATGACGATGGGGCGCTGGCTGTCGCGCTCGACGAGGATCGCCTGCTCGATGCGCACGGAGCCGTCGGCGAGCTCGGCGAAGCGGTCGGTGATGACGGTCGAGGCGTAGGGCAGCTCGTCATGCAGTCGCAGGATCAGCCGCTCGCGGGTGATCTCGGCGGCAAGCAGCCGTTCGGTCACATCGGCGAGCTGGTCCTCGGGATAGAGCCAGGGACCTTCGGGCATGGCCTCGGCGAGGCAGGCGCGCAGATCGTCGACGCCATCGCCCGAGAGGGCCGAAATCATCAGCGTGCGGTCGAATGCGATGCGCTCGTTGAGCCGGGCGGCGAGGGCGAGAAGGCGCGCGCGCGGCAGAAGATCGATCTTGTTGAGCACGAGGATCGCCCCCAGCCCGCGCTCGGCTAGGCCCTCGAGAATGCGGTCCGTGTCCTCCGCGCCCTTCGAGCGCGGCGGGCCTTCGGCGGGATAGTCGTGCGCATCGACGAGCAGCACGCGCGCATCCGCATCCTCGGCGCCGGACCAGGCGGCGGCCACCATGGCCTCGTCGAGCCGGCGGCGCGGGGCGAAGATGCCGGGCGTGTCGACGATGACGACCTGCGCGGGACCGGCGATCGCCACGGCCCGGAGCTGGGCGCGCGTCGTCTGCACCTTGTGCGTGACGATGGCGATCTTCGAACCCACGAGCGCGTTGACGAGGGTCGACTTGCCGGCATTGGGCGCGCCGAGAATGGCGGCGAAGCCCGCACGGGTGGGGGCGGTGCCGCTCATGAGCCGGTGTCCGGGGCGATCCCCTCGCGACGCAGGAAGCCGAGGGCCGCCGCCTGCTCGGCGGCGCGTTTGGACGCGCCCGGGCCCCGCTCGGGTGCGAGCGGGCCAACGCTCACCGAAACGGTGAAGCTCGGGGCATGGTCGGGCCCCTCGCGTCCCTCCATCCGATAGTCCGGCGTCACGCCATGGGTGGCATGGGCCCATTCCTGCAACATGGTCTTGGGATCCTTCACCGTCGTGTCGGCCTCGTCGAGGAGGCGCGCCCAGAATCGCCGGAAGACGGGACGCACCGCCTCGAGCCCGGCATCGAGATAGAGCGCGCCGATGATGGCCTCGCAGGCATCGGCGAGAATGGCGGGCTTCTCGCGTCCGCCCGCCGCCGCCTCGCCCTCGCTCATCAGAAGGCAGTCGCCAAGCCCCATGGACTGGGCGACATCCGCGCAGGCCTCGCGCCGCACCAGCGCGTTGAGCCGCTGGGCGAGCAGGCCCTCCGTACTGTCGGGAAAGCGCTCGATCAGCGCCTCGGCGGCAAGCAGGCCCAGGACCCGGTCGCCGAGAAATTCGAGCCGCTCATTGTTGCGGCCCGATGCGCTCGCATGGGTGAGCGCCTCGGCGAGCCGCGCCCGGTCGGCAAAGCAATGGCCGAGCCGGCCCTCGAGCCCCGTCAGCGCGCGCATAGAGGGCGCGCGGCCCGCGCCCGCCCGTCTCGTCCCGCCGGTCCGCCCGGCAAATCGTCCTCTTTGTGCCTTCGCCACGCCCTGACCTCGGACGGGGCCCTCGCGCCCCCGCCATGCCCGGTTTTCCGGATGCCGCACTCGGCTCTTTGGAGCGGGACCAGGCGGAAAGTCGGTGCCCGCTTTTCCCGATCCCGCACTCGGCTCTTTGGAGCGGGACCAGGCGGAAAACCGGTGCCCGCTTTTCCTGATCCCGCACTCGGTTCTTTGGAGCGGGATCAGGCGGAAAACCGGTGCCCACTTTTCCTGATCCCGCTCTGTGGCGCGCAGAATGATCCGAGAGGGCGCATGCTGGCAAGCCGCCCGGCGCGGGCGTGTCGCCCCGAGGCCTCGATCGCCACGGGCGTCGCCCTCGCGACGACACCGGCGCGGGCGGACAGGACGCCGTCAGCGGATGCGGGTGAACAGTCGCTCCCAGCGGACCTTCATGGGCCATTCCCAGAACTTGAAGGGTTCGCCCTCGGCGTGGAACGAGAAGAAGATGATCTGCGCCTTGCCGATCAGCTCCTCGGCGTCCATGAAGCCGACGCCGCTCGCGATGCGGCTGTCCTCGCTGTTGTCGCGATTGTCGCCCATCACGAAGAACTTGCCCTCGGGCACGACGAACTCGCGCGTGTTGTCGCGCGAGCAGAGCGTGGGCGGGGGGCAGGCATCGAGCGTCACATAGGTGCGGCCCGAGGGGAGCGTCTCGGCGAAGCTCGGAATGGTCGCCGCGTCATAGGGCGGGCTCACCGAATGAAAGCCCCCGAGCGACTTGCGCGGAATGGGCTCGCCGTTGATGAAGAGCAGGCCATTGATCATCTGCACGCGGTCGCCCGGCAGGCCGATCACCCGCTTGATGAAATCGGTGCCCTTGCCGGTCTGGCCCGGCCCCGTGTCCGGATGGTTGCGGAACACCACCACATCGCCCCGCTCGGGCTCGGACCCGAAGATCCGGCCGCTGATGATCGGCGGGCTGAAGGGCAGCGAGTAGCGGCTGTAGCCGTAGCTGTATTTCGAGACGAAGATGAAGTCGCCCACCTCAAGCGTCGGGATCATCGACCCCGACGGGATGTTGAAGGGCTGGAACAGGAAGGAGCGGATCACGAGCGCAATCAAGAGCGCGAGCGCGACCGTCTTCACCGTCTCCAGCAGCCCTTCCTCCTGATGGGCCCCGGACCCGGCCTCCGAATCGTCCACGCTCATTCCGTCACTCCAGAAGTATCGGGAGGTCCCGCTGGTCCGCGCCGGGCGGCCGCAAGGCTCCCGGTCGGCCTGCCCAACGGCATCCCTGCTGCAGACATCACGCTGATGAGGCGCAAACGTGGCGAGCCCGCCAGCTCCTATCCCCGCCCCACTATGCCAAAGCCGGCGGTCCGAGGAAAGCGGCACCCCGAGCTAGCCCGCCCGCAGCGGAAAGGCGGTGATCATCACGAAGGCCTGGGCGAGCGGGTATTCGTCGGTGATCGTCAGGTGCAGCTCGGCGCGCGTGCCCTCGGGGGTGATGGTCTCGAGGCGGGCGAGCGCGCCCCCCGTCAGCACGATCGTCGGCTTGCCCCCGGGCAGGTTCACGACGCCCATGTCGCGCCAGAAGACGCCGCGGGCGATGCCCGTGCCGAGCGCCTTGGCACAGGCCTCCTTGGCCGCGAAGCGCTTGGCGTAGCTCGCGGCGCGGTTGGCGCGCCGGTCGGACTTCGCGCGTTCGATCTCGGTGAAGACGCGCGCGGTGAAGCGCTCGCCATAGCGTTCGAGCGTCTGCTCGATGCGGCGGATGTCGGAAATGTCCTGCCCGATGCCGAGGATCATGCGCCCGCCTCCGCCCGCGCCGCCTCCATCAGCCGGCGCATCCGCACGATCGCGGCCTCGAGCCCGGTGAAGATCGCCTCGCCGACGAGGAAATGGCCGATATTGAGCTCGGCGAGCTCGGGAATGGCCGCGATCGCGCCGACATTGTCGAAGGTGAGGCCATGGCCGGCATGGACCTCGAGCCCGAGGCGCGCGCCCTCGGCCGCCGCCTCGCGCAGCCGGCCGAGCTCCGTCCCGATGCGCGCGCGCTCGCCCGACAGCACCGCCTCGGCATAGCTGCCCGTATGCAGCTCGACGACCGGCGCGCCCATTGCCCGCGCCACGGCGAGCTGCACCCCGCTCGGCTCGATGAACAGCGACACGCGGATGCCCGCAGTGCCGAGTTCGGCCACGATCGGGGCGACCGTGTTGTGATGGACGGCGATGTCGAGCCCGCCCTCGGTCGTGCGCTCCTCGCGCTTTTCCGGCACGAGGCAGACGGCGTGCGGCCGGTGGCGCAGCGCGATGGCCGTCATCTCCGCCGTGGGCGCCATCTCGAGGTTGAGCGGCCGCTCGAGTTCGGCGACGAGCCGGGCTATGTCGTCATCGGCGATATGACGCCGGTCCTCGCGCAGGTGGGCGGTGATGCCGTCCGCGCCGGCGGCCTCGGCCGCCCGCGCCGCGCGCAGCGGATCGGGATGGGCCCCGCCCCGCGCGTTCCGGATGGTGGCCACATGGTCGATGTTCACGCCGAGGCGCAGGGGCCGCAGGGCCATGGCTGTTCCTTTCGCGCTGCCGTTTCCCGAGATAAGGGCGATCGCTCCCGGCTTGGCAAGGGCAGGCTCTCAGCGCCCGCGATTATGCCTCCGTTAAGTCTGATTTGACACGATCCCGGTACCAGCAGGCGGATCGGACAAGGGGAGCCCCGGGGCAATGAAAGGCGTCGTCTTCACCAAATTCCTCGAGATGGTGGAAGAGGAATACGGCATGGCCGTCGCCGAGAGCGTGCTCGACACGAATGCGGGCGAATCGGGCGGCATCTACAGCTCGATCGGCACCTACGATCCGGCGGAGCTCGTCGGCATGGTGGGCGCCCTCGCGCGCCTGACCGGGACGCGGCACGAGCACCTTCTCAGGACCTTCGGCGGCTTCATGCTGCGCTTCTTCGAGAGCGCCTATCCCGCCTATTTCGAGCGCGAGGCCGATCTCTTCGGCTTCCTCAAATCGGTCGAGCACCGCATCCATGTCGACGTGCGCAAGCTCTATCCGGATGCGGAGCTTCCGAGCTTTGCCTGCCGGACGCCGGAGCCCGGCGTTCTCGAAATGACCTACCGCTCCAAGCGCCGTCTGCCCGATTTCGCGGAAGGCCTGATCGCGGCCTGCGCCGAGCGCTACCGGCAGCCGGTGTCGATTGCCCGCGAAGACGGCGAGGACGGCCATGGCGGCTACACCCGGTTCACGATCACGAAGCGTGCCTGACATGCCGTGTGACGAAGCGGCCCGCCTGACCGAGCTGCGCTCGCTCGCCGTACTCGACACGGAAGCCGAAACGCGGATCGACCAGCTCACGCAGTTCGCCGCCAGCATCTTCCGCGTGCCGATCGCCCTCGTGTCCCTGGTCGACGAGGATCGGCAGTGGTTCAAGAGCCGCGTCGGCATCGAGGCGACCGAGACGCCGCGCCAGATCTCCTTCTGCACGCATGCCATCCGCGCGGACGCGGTGATGGTGGTGCCCGACGCCACGGCCGACGAGCGGTTCGCGAACAATCCGCTCGTGACGGGCGGGCCGCAGGTGCGCTTCTATGCCGGGGCGCCGCTGATCACCTCGCGGGGCCATCGCATCGGCACGCTCTGCCTCGTCGACAAGGTGCCGCGCAGCTTCACCGCCGAGGCGCAGGCCCAGCTCGCCTATCTCGCCCGCCTCGCCACGCAGGAGATCGAGGCGAGCGCCACCAAGCGCCGGCTCGCCCGCGAGCGCAAGGCCCGCGAGGCGATTGAGCGGATCATGGAGCAGAAGAGCCAGGAGATCTACGAGGCGCGCATCCGGGCGGAGCATTCGAGCCGGGCGAAATCCGAGTTCCTCGCCAATATGAGCCACGAACTCAGGACCCCGCTCAACAGCATTCTCGGCTTCAGCGATCTCGTCCTCAACAAGGTGGATGATCCGCTGACGGAGCGTCAGCGCACCTATCTCGCCATGATCCGTGACGGCGGCGAGCGCATTCTCGACACGGTCAACCAGATCCTCCAGATGGCGAAGCTCGAGACCGGCGGCATGGAGATGCGCTGCGAGCCCTGCAGCGCCGCGCAGATCATGGAGTTCGTGAAGGCGGCGCTCGGCCGGCTCGCGGAGCAGACGGGAGTGGCGCTCGACATTGCCCTGACGGGCGGGGACATCGCCTTCGACTGCGACAGAGCCGCCGTCTCGCAGATCCTGCGCAATCTCGCGGCAAACGCGCTCAAATTCTCCGTCCCCGGATCGCGTGCCGTGATGGAAGCGCTCATCCTCTCCGACGGACGGCTCGAAATCGCGGTGACCGACGCGGGGCCGGGCATACCGCCCGACCAGCTCGGGCTCGTCTTCGAGCCCTTCGTGCAGGGCGATCATGGCCTCTCGCGCCACGTCGAGGGGGCGGGCCTCGGCCTGCCCATCGCGCGGGGGCTCGCCGACCAGATCGGCGCCTCGGTGACGCTCGAGAACCGGCCGGAAGGGGGCTTGCGCGCCCGCCTGCGCCTGCCGGCCGACACGGCGCCCCGCGTCGTGAGTGCATCGAACGAAGCGGCGGCCTTCGTCGGCACCGGCATCTGACCCCCCCGCCGTCCGGGCGGGACGTGCGAGACGGATGACTCAGCCGAGGCCGCCCCCCGCTCGCCTCGTCCCGGACGGGTCATCCCCCGGGTCTCTCTGCCTACAGATGCTTCTTGAACCAGGCGATGGCGGCGGCGCGGGCGGGGCCGAGCTGGTTCGAATAGATGTCGTAGTGACGGCCCGGAAAGACCTCGTAGGCGGTCTCGACGCCGCGCGCCTTCAGCGCCGCGTGGAGCGCCTCGCCGTTCTTCCGGCGGTCGAAGAGCTCCTCGTCGGCCGCGTCGATGATCAGCGTGGGGACGTCCACGAAGCCGGCGAGCGCGAGCGGCTTGTAGCGGACCATGCGGCTCCACTCGGGCAGGCCGCGCAGGCCCGGCGCCGCATCCTCGGCCGGCGGCACCATGCCGACCTCACCCCGGGCCCGCTGGGCCGCGCGCTCCGCGGCGAGGGGACCCGCCTCCTCTGGCCATTCGCCGCCCTGCTGCCCCACCTGCGAGACCACGGCCGAGATGCGATCGTCGAGCGCGGCCATGGTGATCACGTGCCCGCCCGAATAGCTCGATCCCCAGATGCCGATCCGCTCGGGATCCACCGACGGATCGTAGGCGAGATAGGCGATCGCGTTGGTGATGTCCTCGATCTGGGCGACCGGATCCACCACCTCCCGGACCTCGCGCACCGCGAGCGTCATCGTGCCGTCCGGGCCCGGCTCGGGCAGCCTGTCGCGGCTCACCGCCACGATCCGCCCGTCGCTCTCGCCCCAGCCGCGATAGTCGAAGGTGAGGACGACGAAGCCCTCGGCCGCCATCTGCGGGGCGTAGGCGCGGTTGAGATGGGCCTTCACCCCGCCCCAGCCATGGGTGAGCAGGATCGCGGGAGCCCGCTCTCCCTGCTCGAGCTCCGGCGGCAGCCAGAGATCGCCCGACAGGCGCGAGCCCTCGCTCCAGATGGTGACCGGACGGTGCGCCGGATCGGCACCGAAAGCCGGGCCGGCAAGACCGGCCACCACAAGGACAGCGAGCGCAAGCACCTTCATCGTCAGGCCTCCGGGCCGGGGATCACTTGAGATGGGTGTTGAACCAGTCGAGCGCCCATTGCGTTGCGTTCTTGTGCGCCTCGGCGCGGTAGATCGCGTAATGGGTGCCCTCGACCACGCGATACTCGGTCGGCACGCCGTTCGCCTTCAGGATCTCGTGGGCGGCGTTGCCGTTGATCATGCGGTCGAACAGCTCCTCGTCCTTGGCGTCGATGATGAGCGTGGGCGTATCCGAGCGCTTGGCCATCTCGAGCGGCTCGTAGAACCTGTAGCGGGCGAGGTCGCGCGCGCCGGAGGGGCCGTTCGCGCCCTGTTCGAGATCGGTATTGGCCGCATGCGGATCGATCTCGCCGCGCGCCTTGCGCGACGCCTGCGCCTGCACATGGGCGATCACCTCGGGCGGGGAGTCGTAGGCGCCCATATAGGGGACCTGGGCGACGATCGCCTTCACGCGCGGATCGCGGCTGCCGACATAGAGGACATTGCCGCCGCCGAAGCTCGTGCCCCAGAGGCCGAGCCGCTCGGAATCCACGCCCGGCTCGCCGGCCAGCCAGTCGAGCGCCGACTGCACGTCGGCGAGACGGTCGATCGGATCGTTCACGGTACGGACGGCGCGGGCCTTCAGCGTGACATTGCCCTCGGCGTCGGGCTCGGCCGGATCCTCGAGCGTGTAGTAGTAGCTCTCGCTCTCGCCCCAGCCGCGGAAGTCGAAGAACAGCGTGATGTATCCCGCCTCGGCGAAGGTCTGGGCGTAGCCGAGCCGCGCCATGCCGTTCTTGGTGCCCGGAAAGCCGTTCACGAGGACGATGCCGGGCCGCTTCTCGCCGGGCTGAAGATCGGCGGGCTTGTAGAGGTCGCCGGCAAGCCGCGTGCCCTCGCTCCAGATGGTGACGGTCGTCTTGACCGGCTCCGCGGCGGCGGCGGCGCCTAGGCCGAGGGCGAGGCCGAGCACGCAGGCTCCGGCGAGATGGCGAATGGCTTTCATGAAGGTCCTCCCAGGGCCGCCGGCAGAGGCGGCGTCAGCCCTTCAACGGGAGGCCTCCCGCGATCCTGCGCTCCGCACGGATCAGAGGGCCCCGAGCAGCGTCTCGCACACCCGGTCGACCCCGGCATCCGACAGGTAGGGGTGCAGCGGCAGGGTGAGCACCCGCCCGCTCGCGCGTTCGGCATTGGGAAGGCCGCCCTCCGGCGCATAGGCGGCGAAGGCCTTCATTTCGGGCAGGGTCTGGAGGTAATAGACCGCCGTCGGCAGGCCCGCCGCCGTCAGGGCCTCGCGCACGCGGTCGCGCTCGTCGAGCGAGACGGTGTAGAGCGCCCAGGCGCTGACGCGGTCCTGCGGGCGGGCGGGCAGTTCCACATGGCCCGCGAGCGCCGCATCGTACCGCTGGGCGATGGCCACGCGGCGCGCATGCTCGGCATCGAACAGGGTCAGCTTCTCGAGCAGGACCGCCGCCTGGAACGAATCCAGCCGGCCGTTCATCCCCACCCGCACGCTCTCGCGCCGCGCGGCGTCCGTGCCGTGCCAGCGGATGGATTCGAGCACCTCGGTCTTGGCGGCATCGGTGGTGAAGATGGCGCCGCCATCGCCATAGCCCCCGAGCGTCTTCGAGGGAAAGAACGAGGTGCCCGACATGAGCGCGAGCGTGCCCACAGAGCGGCCCCGATAGGCGCCGCCGAAGCTCTGGGCCGCATCGGCAATGAGGACCATGCCGTGCCGGGCGGCCACGGCGCCGATCGCCTCGTAATCCGCGGGCAGACCAAAGAGGTCGACCGGCATCACGACACGCGGCGTCAGCTCGGGCCGGGCGCGGGCCAGTCCCTCGACGCGGCGGGCGAGATCGGCGGGGCACATGTTGAAGGTCGCGGGGTCGATGTCGACGAAGACCGGCACCGCGCCGCAGAGCAGAACCGAATTGGCGGTGGCGTTGTAGGTGAAGCCCGGCACGAAGACGGCATCGCCCGGGCCGATCCCCTCGGCCATCAGCGCGATGACGAGCGCGTCGGTTCCGCTCGACACGCCGAGGACGGCGGCCGCCCCCGTCCGCGCCTTGAGCTCGGCCTCGAGCTCGGCGATCTCGGGACCGTTGATGTAGGCGCCATGATCGAGGATGGCGATCAGCCGCCGCTCGATCCGCTCCCGGATCAACGCCTGCTGCGCCTTGAGATCGATGAAGCTGACGGGCTCGACGCGGGTCTTGGGCTCTGCGAGGGTCATGGTCTCTCTTGGGGTCCGATACTCAGGAGGATACGACGTGAAGCGGCGTGCGCGCGCTGGCGGCGACCGTGTCTATTGCGAGGGCCGTCGCGAGGGCCCGGCGGGCGGCGGGCCCGTCGACGAGGGGGGGGTCCCCCGAGCGCACCGACTGGAGGAAGGCCGCGAGCGCGTAGCCGAGCGGATCGTCCGCTATTCCTTTCGCCCCCGGCACCCCGCCGAAGGCCGGCTTCAGGATCTGCGGCGTCGTGTTCTCGAGCGTGCGGGCCACGAAGTCGATCTCGATCTTGCCGTCGGGATAGATGATCCGCATACGCCGCTCGCGCACCTCGGCGATGCGGCTCGCGATGAGCGTCACGGCGCAGCGCCCGCCGAGCGTGAAGCGCGCGGTCACCTCGTCCGGATGCCGCCCCTTCTCGGTCTTCGCCTCGACGGCAAGGCCCGTCACCTCGCCGCCCGCGAGCGCGTGGACCATGTCGAGATCGTGGATCATGAGATCGAGCGTGGCGCTCACATCCATGCCGCGTCCGGTGAAGGGTCCGCAGCGCACGGCCTCGATGGCCTTGGGCGCGATCGCGCGCGGTCCAAGGCCGAACTCGCCCAGCACATAGCGTTCCTGGTGGCCCACCTGGAGGATGAGGTCCCTCTCCCGGGCGAGGCGCACGAGACGGTCGGCGTCCTCGAGCCGGGTCGCGAGCGGCTTTTCCATCAGCACGTGCACGCCCGCCCCGAGAAACAGCGCGCCGAGCTCGGCATGGGTGTCGGCCGGCGAGGCGATGGAGACGGCATCGACGCGGCCCAGAAGATCGCGGGGGTCGGAGAGCGCCTCGACGCCGAGCTCGGCCGAGACGCGCTGCGCCGCGGCGGGGACGGGATCGACCACGCCCACCAGCGTCACATCGGGGAAGCTCGCATATTTCCGGGCATGGAAGGTGGCGAACACGCCCGCTCCCATGACCCCGACCCTGAGGTCTTTCCTGCCCGCCGGCACAGGCCTCTCTCCGCAAAATGCCCCACGCGGCAGGCCCGTTCGGCCCCCGCCCCCTTCGGCCCCCGAAGGGGCAAGCGCGACCATAGGCGGACCGGGCCGCCCGGATAAAACAAGAATTGTTTCCGCCTGTTACGGGGCGGCGGGCCCCCGCCCGCGGACCCGGGCCCGAGGGAGCGGGCTCCGGGGGAGGCCCCTCAGGCCGCGTCCGACTGCGCCCGCTCGCGCCGTTCGAGCCGGATGCCCTCGGCCACCTGGAAGGCGAGCTCGAGCGCCTGGCTCGCATTGAGGCGCGGATCGCAATGGGTGTGGTAGCGCGAGGAGAGATCGCCTTCGGTGATCGCCTGCGCGCCGCCCAGACATTCGGTCACGTTCTGGCCCGTCAGCTCGAAATGGACGCCGCCCGCATGGGTGCCTTCCGCCTTGTGGACCTCGAAGAACTCGCGCACCTCGCGCAGGATGCGGTCGACGGGGCGGGTCTTGTAGCCATTGCCCGCCTTGACCGTGTTGCCGTGCATGGGATCGCAGGACCACACGACCTTGCGTCCCTCCCGCTCCACGGTGCGGATGAGGCCGGGCAGGTGATCGCCCACCTTGCCCGCGCCGAATCTGCAGATCAGCGTGAGCCGGCCCGGAATATTGTCCGGGTTCAGACGATCGATGAGCCTCAGCAGCCCGTCCGCGGAGAGGCTCGGCCCGCATTTGAGGCCGATCGGGTTCTTCACGCCCCGGCAGAACTCGATATGCGCCCCGTCGGGATCGCGCGTGCGGTCGCCGATCCAGATCATGTGGGCCGAGGTGTCGTACCAGTCGCCGGTCGTGGAATCGACCCGTGTCAGCGCCTGCTCGTAGGCGAGCAGCAGCGCCTCGTGGCTGGTGTAGAAATCGACCTGCCGAAGCTGGGGCGCCGTCGCCGGGGTGACGCCGCAGGCCTCCATGAAGGCGATGGCGTCGGTGATGCGGTCGGCGAGCGCCTTGTAGCGTTCACCCTCGGGGCTGTCGGAAATGAAGCCGAGCGTCCAGCGATGGACGTTGTGGAGGTCGGCATAGCCGCCCTGCGCGAAGGCGCGCAGGAGGTTCAGCGTCGCCGCGGACTGGCCATAGGCGCGCAGCATCCGCTCGGGCGTCGGCACGCGCGCCCCGTCCTCGAACTCGATGCCGTTGATGATGTCGCCCCGGTAGCTCGGCAGGGCGCGGCCGCCGATCTCCTCGGTCGGGGCCGAGCGCGGCTTGGCGAACTGCCCGGCGATGCGGCCCACCTTCACCACGGGCATGCCGCCCGCATAGGTGAGCACGGCCGCCATCTGCAGGAGCACGCGGAAGGTGTCGCGGATGTTGTCGGCCGAGAACTCGGCGAAGCTCTCGGCGCAGTCGCCGCCCTGGAGCAGAAAAGCCTTGCCCTCGCACACGGCCGCGAGCTGCTTGCGCAGATTGCGCGCCTCGCCCGCGAAGACGAGCGGGGGGTAGCTCGCCAGCGTGCTTTCGACGCCCGACAGCACGCCGGCGTCCGGATAGTCCGGCACCTGGCTGATCGGGCAGCTCCGCCAGCTCGACGGGCTCCAGGGCTTGGTCATGTCAGGCCTCGTTCTTCCCCCGCCAGCGCATGCAACTCCAGGGCCGGAGGGGCGCGAAGGGAGATGCGAGCTTATAGGCAAGTTTCAAGCGGCCTTTCAAGGAAGGCGGCCCCGCGCCCCCGCCGCGGCCCGCAAGCCCCCGCTCAGGCGCACCCCCTCCCCGCCCGCGCCCTTTGTGGGACGGGAGGGGTTGCTCAGCGGCAGCCCGGCCCGGCCGAGGGGTCGAGGCGGCGCTCGATGGTCCAGCCCGGGAGCGGCGCGAGGCGCCCGATCTCGCACCGGCCCTCGCCGTCGCGCAGGTAGACGTGAAAGAAGAGCGCCGTGTTGGCGGCGAGCGTGCGCCGGACCTCGTCCGTGCCCCGTCCGCCCATGCCGCCGTGGTTCTGGCCGCCGCCCATCGTGTAGAACTTGTCGCCCCTGGTCGGGTAGCGGTCGAAGGGCTCGCGCCGCCAGGTCGGATTCTCGAGTTCCCCCGCCATGAGATAGGAGGGGATGGTGATCGCGGTCCAGCTGTTGTCGGCGGGCCCGTTGTCGTAATTGCCGAAGCGGTACCCGCCCTGCGGCGAAATCGGCACGATCGCGTAGATGCGCGGATCGCGGAAGGTGGTGACGCCCATGGTCGGGGCGAGCACGGCGCCGCCGAGCGCATGCGCCGTGTAGGCGCCGAAGGAGTGGCCCGTATGGCCAATCCGGTCGAGGTCGATCTCGCCCTCAAAGCCGGCCGGCGGAGCCAGAACATCCGGACCCGATGCATTGGGCCAGCGCTGGCGCACGAGCGAATTGATGACGAAGGTGACGTCGGTCGGCCGGTCGAAGCGGTGGAGGTCCTCATTGGCCGAGGGCAGATGGTTGATGTTGAGTGCCACGAAGCCGATCTGCGCATAGGCCGTGCCGAGATGCGGATAGGCCGAATAGCCCCGATCGCTCCCGTATCCCCCATGAGAGATGATCACGAGCGGCGTCTTTCCGGAAAAATTCTTCGGATAGCGCCAGAGCACCACGATCTCCCGCTCGCGGGAGGCATCGGTCAGCATGACGGTTTCGGTCCCCACCTCGTAGAGGCGTCCGCCGAGCGCGTCGATCACCGCCTTCGGGGCCCCCGTCAGGACGTCGTCGATGACGTCCCGGGTGGACAGGGCCCCCTGCCGTTCGGCCTCGGCCTCGGTCAGGGTCTCCTGGGCGGACAGCGGACCGCCCGCCGTCAGGAGCATCGCGGCGATGCCGGCGGCGGTGGCGAAGAGGTAGCGCGTCATGACCCAGTCCTTCCCGTGAATGGATGCCCCGGACGTCCGTTTACGGAGCGAAGCTCGACCGCATCTTCAGGCCCCACTCGCCGTCCTCGAGGGTGAAGATGTAGAAGGACGGAAAGCGGTGGATCTCGGTGCCGTCCGCGCGATAGCGGACCGCCGTGTGGACGAAGTGCACCTTCGTCTCGTCGCACTGGACGACAACCACGTCCTCGAATTCGGTGCGATCCCAGCCCCAGCGTTCCTCGAGCCCTCCGAAGAGCGCCTCGCCCGAGCGCGCGCCCGCCCGCTCGTCGACCCGCACCCCGCCCTGGGCCAGCCGGTAATGGGGGTGGTGATAGGTGGCCTCGAAGGCCTCCATGTCGCGGGCGTTGAAGGCGTCGGCATACCGCCCGAAGGCGGCGAGGGCGCCGGCGGCGGCCTCGGGACAGCGCGCGCTCTGATCGGTGACCGCCTCGGCCCGGTGCACGGCCGAGCCCGCGCTAAGGGGACCTGCGCTCCCGGCAAGACCGCCGGCGATCGCGGCGATCAGGGCGAGGCACCGGCGCTGTCGCTGTCGATTGGCCATCCCGTCCTCCCTGTTCGTTCTTGCTTGAACGCCGGGGCGGGCGGCTCTCCTGCGCGCCCTCAGTCGTTGGAGCGGGCGGGGTTGGCGGGCATGGGCGGGCGTTCGACCTCGATCTCCATGGGCACGTATTTCTCGCGGATGGTGACGAGCTCCTCGGCGGCCGTCGGGTGGACGGCGCAGGTCGCGTCGAACTGGGCCTTGGTCGCGCCCATCTTCACGGCGATGCCGGCGATCTGGATCATCTCGCCCGCCTCGTGGCCGAGAATGTGACAGCCGAGCACGCGGTCGGTCCGGGCATCGACCACGAGCTTGAAGAACATGTGCTCGTCGCGGCCGGCGAAGGAGTGCTTCATCGTGCGGAAACGCGTCTTGTAGATGTCGACATCGTGGCCGGCGGCCCGGGCCTCCGCCTCGGTGAGGCCCACCGTGCCGAGCGGGGGCTGGCTGAAGACCGCCGTCGGCACATCGGCATAGTCCATCGCCATGGGCCGGTTGTTGAAGAGCGTCTCGGCAAGGCAGATCCCCTCGCGGATGGCGACGGGGGTCAGGTTCTTCCGGTTGGTGACGTCGCCGATCGCGTGGATGCTGTCCACGGAGCTTTTCGAATAGGCATCGACGATGATGGCGCCCGCCCGGTCGAGCCGGACGCCCGCCGCCTCACACCCGAGGCCCTCGGTCTTCGGACGCCGTCCCGTGGCATAGAGCACGAGGTCGGTCTCGATCTCGTTGTTGCGCTCCAGCACGACCGTCAGCCCGCGGCCCGTCTTCTCGATCGCCTTCACGTTGGTCTCGATCTGGATCTTGATCCCCTTGGCGGCCATCTCGCGCACGAGGAGCGCGCGCAGGTCGAGATCGAAGCCCCGCAGGATCTCCGCGCCCCGGTAGAGAAGCGTCACATCGACGCCGAGCCCGTTGAGGATGCCGGCGAACTCGACGGCGATATAGCCCCCGCCCACGATCACCGCCCGCTCGGGCAGCGTCTCGAGATGGAAGATCTCGTTCGAGCTGATCGCATGCTCGATCCCGGGCACGCCCTGGGGCAGGAAGGGCCAGGCGCCCACCGCGACGAGGATGTGGCGCGCGGTCACGTCGCGGTCCGCCTTGACGAGATGCACCGTGTGCGGATCCTTCAGGATCGCGCGGTCGTCGAAGATCTCGGCGCCGGCGAGCCCGAGATTGCGCCGGTAGATCCGCGACAGCCGCTCGGTCTCGGCCTGCACGGCGTCGCGCAGGCGCGGCCAGTCGAGCGTCATCTCGCCGGCGCTCCAGCCATAGGCGGGCGCGTCCGCCATTTCCTCGGGATAGGCGCTCGCGTAGACGAGGAGCTTTTTCGGCACGCAGCCGCGCAGGACGCAGGTGCCGCCCGGCCGGTCCTCCTCGGCCACCGCCACGCGGGCGCCGAACTGGGCCGACATGCGGGTTGCGCGCACTCCGCCCGAGCCGGCGCCGATGGTGAAGAGGTCGTAGTCATACTCGGTCATGTCCAGTCCTTTCGCGGCGGGCGGCGCGGGCTCAGCGCCGCAGGTCGGCGGTGACGATCTCGTGACCGTCCGTGCGCCCCAGAATGGCGAGATCGGCGAGCCCGATGAAGAGACCGTGATCCACGACGCCCGGCACGGCCGAAAGTCCGGCCGCGAGACGATCGGGATCCCCGATCCGTCCGAGCGCGCAGTCGAGGATGGCGTGCCCGCCATCGGTGAGAAAGGTCTGCCCCGCCCCGCTCGCCCGCAAGGTGATGGCGCCCGACAGGCCCAGCGCCTCGAAGAGACGGGCAAGATGGCGCCGCGTCGCCGAGAGGCCGAAGCACACCACCTCGACGGGGAGCGGAAAGGCGCCGAGCACGTCGACGCGCTTGCTCTCGTCGGCGATGACGATCATGCGCCGCGAGGCGGCCGCGACGATCTTCTCGCGCAGGAGCGCCCCGCCTCCGCCCTTGATGAGGGTGAGGTCGGCATCGAGCTCGTCCGCCCCGTCCACGGTGAGGTCGAGCTCGCTCACATCGTCGAGCGAGACGAGGGGGATGCCGCATTCGGCGGCCAGACGCGCCGTGCGCTCCGAGGTCGGCACGCCGCGCACGCGCAAGCCCTGACGCAGGCGCTCGCCGAGCCCGCGCACGAAATGCTCCGCCGTCGACCCGGTGCCGAGGCCCAGCACCATTCCGGGCTCCACATGGCCGAGCGCCGCGAGCGCGGCATTGCGCTTGGCGACATCCTGGCTCACCGGCGCGCCCTCTTCCGCGTGGCGGGCGCGGGGGCGTCCGCCGTTTCGGTCAGGACGTCGACGAGACGCAGCACGCCCTCCACCTCCTCCCCGCCGGGAGCCGCGTCGAGAAAGCCGTGGGCGAGCGCCTCCGCCCGCGCGCCGAGATCGGCGAGCGGTCCATAATCCGTATCCGGAGCAAGACCCAGGGAGATGAGGGTCGCGACGAGCGCCTCGGCGCCGAGC
>JACAEB010000002.1 GCA_013389075.1 Alphaproteobacteria bacterium | reverse complement strand
GCGGCGGCCGGCGTGGCGGCGGCGGGCCGGGCGGGCGGCTGCGTCACGGCCTCGCGCGGGGCGGGGACCTCGCCGAGCTGCACGCCCTCGATCTTGACGATGCGCTTGGCGATCGCCTCGGTCGATTTCAACACCTCGTCAATGTCGGCCTCGGTCAGGCCGAAATGCTTCTTGAGCTTGCCGACGCGCTCGCCCAGGCGGCGCACATCGTCCGTCATGCGCGTCACTTCGGTCTGGATCACATGGGCCTGCTCGCGCATCTGCGCGTCCTTGAGGATCGCGCGGACCGTGTTCAGCGTGGCCATGAGCGTCGTCGGCGAGACGATCCAGACCCGCTTGCGGAAGCCTTCCTCGATCACGTCGGGGAAGCTCGCGTGAAGCTCCGCATACACCGCTTCGGAAGGAAGGAACATGATGGCCGAATCGGCCGTCTCGCCCGGCGCGATATAGCGCTCGCAGATCGCCTTGATGTGGGCCAGCACATCCGCGCGGAACTGGCGCTGGGCCGCCTGGCGGGCGGTGTCGTCGCCGGCCTCGCGCATGGCCCGGTAGGATTCGAGCGGGAATTTCGCATCGATGGCGATGGGGCCGGGCGGGTTCGGCATGTTGACGAGGCAGTCGACCCGCTTGCCGCTCGCCAGCGTCGCCTGGAGCCTGTAGGCGTTGGGCGGCAGGGCGTTCTTGACGATGCCTTCGAGCTGGATCTCGCCGAAGGCGCCGCGCGTGTGGCGGTTGGCGAGTACTTCCTGCAGCGAGACGACCTGGCCCGACAGCTCGATGATGTTCTTCTGCGCCTCGTCGATCACGGCAAGGCGCGTGGCGAGCGTGCCGAGCGATTCCTGCGTCTTCTGGCTCTGTTCGGACAGGTTCTGGCCGAGCGTCTGATGCACCGCCCCGAGCCGCTCCTCGAGGAGCTGCGAGAGGTAGGTGTGGCTCATTTCGAGACCCTGCGTGAGCTGGTCGAGCCGCCCGTTGAGCTCGTTCTGCGAGGCGTAGAGGGTCGACAGGCCATGCTCGAGATTGGCGGTGCGCTGGGCGACCTCCTGGGCCGCCTCCTGCGTCACCTTGCTGCCCCGGCCCCGCCGCATCAGGAAGAAGGTGAGGAGGAAGACGAGCACCCCCGCGGCGATCGCCACGATGAAAATGATCAGCTCCATCGGGTTCTGCATCGTCTCCACCTCTTTCGCATACCGGTTCGTCGAGCCCCGTCCCGTCACAGGCTGGGACAGGGCGCGCACGAAACGCCGACAATGCCGCCCGGGGACGGCCCGCGCCACTGAATTTCCCGCAAGTATCGTGCCTTCCAGGGGCGCCAGCTTGACGCCGTTCTGCGCTTTGCTTATGTCGCAATCATGACCGTTAGGCCCATCATCACAGCGCCCGACCCCAGACTAAAGGCCGTCTCGGCTCCGGTCGAGACCGTCGACGACGATCTGCGGGCGCTGATGGACGACATGCTGCAGTCCATGTACGCGGCCAACGGGATCGGCCTTGCCGCCATCCAGGTCGGGGTCGCGAAGCGCGTCATCGTGATGGATCTCGCCCGCGAGGGCGAGACGCCGCAGCCGCGCTATTTCGTCAATCCCGAGCTCGTCGAGCTGAGCCCCGAGCGGGAGGTGTCGGAGGAGGGCTGTCTGTCCGTGCCCGACCAGTATGACAAGGTCGAGCGGGCGGCCCGCATCCGCGCGCGCTATCTCGACTATGACGGCACGCCCCGCGACATCGAGGCCGAGGGCCTGCTCGCCGTCTGCCTCCAGCACGAGATGGACCATCTCGACGGCTTGCTCTTCATCGACCATCTCTCCAAGCTCAAGCGCGACATGATCCTGCGCCGGCTCGCCAAGGCGCGGCGCCAGTCGGCGGCCGAATAAAGTGGCAGGGTTGGACTCGCTGGGTCGCTCTCACCGTTAGATCAGCAATAGGCATTGGCATGGCATTGGCGGCTGGGGACTAAGTGGCTGTTTCCGGGGATTGGCGCGTTCGCTGCCGTCAGGGCTGTGCGGAGCGTGTTCTCGTGCGAATAAGGTTTGAAACGGGAAACCCTCCGAGCTTCAATTCTGATGGAGCAAAAACGTGAAGAGTTATCCCAGTTACCTAGTCGGTCAAAACAGGCCCGGCCCTCGAAAGAGGATAATCCACAGTATACTGAGTATAATTAGGAAGGACATAAAGCAAGTACGTTTGAATCATGGATTTTTGGTTGCCGTACGCGAAGAGGATAATGCGGCGGATGAGGGCGCTGTTGCGATCTACACGCAGGAGCCCTACCAGAAATTGGGATACCTTCCAAAGAAGCATCACTGGGTTTCTGATGCGATCGATTGCGGAACACCTGTGATTGTTAAGATAACTGATGTGAGGAGGTCAGGTATATTTTCAAGAAAATACTACGTAGATTTGGCGATTACACCGGTCAGGCCGGCGGGGAGGTTATATAAGAAAGGCGCTGGTGATAGATCAAAGGCAAAAAAATTAACTAGTCGCGCAATTAACGACTTGCAACGTTTTATTGTTTCAGCGGAAGCGCAAATTGATGCAGAAATAATAAAAGCCGAGAACGCAGAAAATGCGATCCGGATATGGGCCGGAAATAATAAACCGCAGATAGAGATTATAATTGATGCAGGTGACCAAGAACGCTTATATGACAGCATAGAGATCGATCGGGTTGATGAAGTCGGGGAAATCGTCTGGTGTTACACATTCAGCCGGGACGAGATTTCGGACCTGATCGATGAGGGCCTAAATTCAGAGATTGAACTCTAGGGTCAGCTCGAAAATTCTGTCACCATCAGCAAAGAAGGCGACAACGCCCAAGTGGCCGCTGCTCGCCCTAGTTCTCCACCCACCCCCGTCGGCTCTCGCCCGCCGCGCGGTCGTGATACGGAAAGGCCCATGCGGCTCGCATTTCTCGGCACGCCCGAATTCGCCCTGCCGACCCTTGCCGAGCTGATCGCGGCCGGGCACGAGATCGCCTGCGTCTACACCCGGCCCCCCCGGCCCGCCCATCGCGGCCAGAAGGAGAACCCCTCGCCCGTGCAGCGCTTCGCCGAGGCGCACGCGATCCCCGTCCGCACGCCGCTGACGCTGAAGACCGAAGAGGCCGCCGCGGATTTCCGGGCGCTCGATCTCGATGCGGCGGTGGTGGTCGCCTACGGGCTCATCCTGCCGCCTGCGATCCTTGCCGCGCCCCGGCTCGGCTGCCTCAACGTGCATGCCTCGCTCCTGCCGCGCTGGCGCGGAGCGGCGCCCATCCAGCGGGCGCTCCTCGCGGGCGACCGCGAGACCGGGGTCACCATCATGCAGATGGAGGAAGGGCTCGACACGGGGCCGATGCTGCTCGCCGAGCGCCTGCCCATCGGCCCGCGCATGACGGCGGGCGCGCTCCACGACGCCCTCGCGGCGCTCGGCGCGAGCCTCATGCCGCGCGTCCTCGCCGCCCTCGAGCGCGACGCCATCACGCCCGTGCCCCAGCCCGCGGCGGGCGTCACCTATGCCGCCAAGATCACCAAGGCCGAGGCCGAGCTCGACTGGACGGCCGCAGCGCGCGATCTCGATGCACGGGTGCGCGCCCTCGCCCCGAGCCCCGGCGCCTTCTTCCGCCTCTCCCAGGGCGGGCGCGAGCTGCGCGTGAAGGTGCTCGACGCCGAGCCCGTGGCGGGGCCGTCCGCCCCGCCCGGCACGGTCGTGGCCGGTCTCACCATCGCCTGCGGCGAGGGCGCGCTGAAACTTCTCCGTGTACAGAGGGAAGGCAGGGCGCCCGTCGATGCCGAGGCCTTCCTCAGGGGCACGGAGGTTCCGCCCGGCACGGTCCTGCCCACGCCCGGGCGGCGGGCATGACGCGCTACCGCCTCGTCCTCGAATATGATGGCGGGCCCTTCTGCGGCTGGCAGCGCCAGGCCAACGGGCCGTCCGTGCAGGAAAAGCTCGAGACCGCCCTCGGCCGGCTGACCGGCGAGCGCGTCACCGCCCATGCCGCCGGCCGGACCGATGCGGGCGTTCATGCGCTCCATCAGGTGGTGCATGTCGATCTCGCCCGCGCCTTTCCGGCCGAACGGCTGCGCGAGGCGCTGAACTTCCACCTCCGGCCCTGCCCCATCGCGGTGCTGGAGGCGGGGGAGGCGGCGCCGGGTTTCCACGCCCGCTTCTCGGCGACCGGGCGGTCCTATCTCTACCGGATCGTCAACCGGCGGGCCCCGCTGACGGTCGAGCGGGGGCGGGCCTGGGCCGTGCCCGTGCCGCTCGATGCGCAGGCGATGCATGCGGCGGCGCAAGGGCTTCTCGGCCGGCACGACTTCACGACCTTCCGAGCGGCGCAGTGCCAGGCCGCCTCGCCCGTGCGCACGCTCGACCGTTTCGACGTCCGGGCGGAGGGTCAGCTCATTCTGTGTACGGTGGAAGCGCGCTCCTTCCTCCACCATCAGGTCCGCTCCATGGTGGGCAGCCTCAGGCGCGTGGGGGAGGGCAAGTGGACGGCCGGAGATCTCGCGGCGGCGCTCGCCGCGGCCGACCGGCGGGCCTGCGGGCCGGTGGCGCCGGCGCACGGGCTCTACCTCACCGGCGTCCGCTATGAGGGTTCAGGCGCCGGGCATGAACTGGGCGAGGGTGAGCCCGACGATGATGGAGAGTGAGCCGTAGAGCACGGTGATGGCGATGGCGTTGAAGATGCTCACCCCGAGCGCCTGCCGCGCGATGTACCACTGATAATAGACCTGTCCCAGCCCGAGCATCAGGAACACGATCTGGAAATAGCCGAGGGGCACGATGCCGAGCGTGTAGAGCGCCATCACGCCCGAGACGAGGATGGTCCACAGGAGCGAGCCCCAATTATAGGCGATCACGTAGAGCGCATAGCGCCGCGTGAGACGCAGCATGCGGACGACGAGGATCATCACGATCGGCATCGTCGTCCACTGGATCAGCGCCATCACCACGGCCGGCCAGAAGCCGAGCGGATCGCCCGTCGGCAGCGCCTCGCCCGCCTCGCGCAGGATCTCCTCGGCGAGGCGGAGCTGACCTGAATGGATCGGCGCGAAGAAGGGGATCGCGATCGGCAGCGCCCAGAAGGACGACCAGAATCCGCCCACGGAATTGTCGAAGCGCTTGATGGCCTCGGGCTCGCGGCGCAGAAGGGCAAGGGCGGCGCCAAGCCCGCGCATCACTTGGGTCACGATCACGCGAAATATCCCTCAAGCACGCGGGCATAGATCCGCGTCAGCGTCTCGATGTCGGCGAGGGCGACGTTCTCGTCGACCTTGTGCATGGTGCGTCCCACGAGGCCGAACTCGGCGACGGGGCAGAGATCCTTGAGGAAGCGTCCATCCGAGGTGCCGCCGGTCGTGGACAGGGCGGGCGAGCGCCCCGTCTCGGCGGCGATGGCCTTCGACAGCAGGTCGGTGAAGCGGCCCGGCGCGCAATAGAACGCCTCGCCCGAGGAGAGCGCCCGCATCTCCAGCCTCGCGCCGCGCCTCGTGGCGATGGTCTCGGCCGTCTCCCGCACCCAGGCGATGAGCGCCTGCGCCGTATGGGCCGTGTTGAAGCGGATGTTGAGCCGGCCGTCCGCGCGGGCGGGGATGACGTTCGTCGCGGGATTGCCGACGGCAAGATCGGTCAGCTCGAGATTGGAGGGGTCGAAATGCTCCGTACCCGCATCGAGCCTGCGGGCGCTCAGCGTGGAGAGGATCTCGACCAGCACCGGCACGGGATTGCAGGCAAGGTGCGGATAGGCGACATGGCCCTGCGTGCCGGTCACGGTGAGCCAGATGTTCACGCTGCCGCGCCGGCCGATCTTGATCATGTCGCCGAGCGAATCGGGATTGGTCGGCTCGCCGATGAGGCAGTGATCGAAGCGCGCCCCGCGCGCCTTGAGCGTGACGACGCAGGCGCGCGTGCCGTCGATCGCATCGCCCTCCTCATCGCCCGTGACGAGGAGCGCGATCGAGCCTTGGGGCGGCCCGTGCCGGCCGAGATGGCGGGCGAGGGCGGCCAGCATCGCCGCAAGCGCGCCCTTCATGTCGGCGGCGCCCCGGCCCCAGAGCCGGCCATCGGCGATGGCCCCCGCAAAGGGCGGATGGGTCCAGCCGGCCTCCGAGCCCACCGGCACGACATCGGTATGGCCGGCGAGGAGAAGGCACGGCCCCGGCCCGCCGAGCCGGGCGTAGAGATTGTCGATCACGGGGCCGGCGCTCGCATAGCGCAGCCTTTCGCAGGAAAAGCCGAGATCGCGCAGGCGGGTCTCGATCAGATCGAGCGCGCCGGCATCCTCGGGGGTGACGCTCGGCCGCGCGATCAGCGCCCGGGCGAGGGGGATCGGATCGGTCGGGTCGGATGGATCATGCGCTGTCGACATGGCCAAGCGATGTAGTCGCTCGCCATCGGGCGGTCAAACGCCTAGTCTCTGCGCCGATGTGAACACACGACAGCGTCAGGGAGGCACCATGGGCGGCCGGCTCGAGGGCAAGGTTGCGGTCATCACGGGTGGAGCGAGCGGGATTGGCCGGGGAACGGTCGAGCTGTTCGTCGAGGAGGGCGCCAGGGTCGTCTGCGCCGACGTGCAGGAGGATTACGGCGTGGCGCTGGCCCAGCGGCTGGGCCCGGCCTGCCAGTTCCTGCGCACGGATGTGACGCGCGAAAGCGACATCAAGGCGGCGATCGATTTCGCCATGGCCGAATTCGGCCGGCTCGACTGCCTGTTCAACAATGCCGGGTCCGGAGGGCCGGCGGCCGATTTCGAGGAGATGGACGCCGCGGCCTTCGAGAGCGTGATGAACCTCCATGTGCGCGCCGCCATGTTCGGCATCAAGCATGCGGCGC
This sequence comes from Alphaproteobacteria bacterium, assembly GCA_013389075.1. GTDB lineage: Bacteria > Pseudomonadota > Alphaproteobacteria > JACAEB01 > JACAEB01 > JACAEB01. The sequence continues at coordinate 7,959 of JACAEB010000002.1, read as the reverse complement.
CCGCCATGCGCGCCAGCGGCGGGGGGAGCATCATCTCGACCGCGAGCGTCGCCGCGCTCGGCACGAATTACGGGCCCATGCTCTATTCGGTGGCCAAGGCCGCCATCGTCCACACGACCAAGATGGCCGCGCTGCGCTACGGGCCGGAGAACATCCGTGTCAACTGCATCTGCCCGGGCTTCATCATCACCGCGATCTTCGCGCGCGGCCTCGGCTTCGGCCAGGAGGACGCCGAGCGCACCTACGACATGCTGCGCAAGGGCGCGTCCGAGGCCCAGGCCATCGGCCGGCCCGGCGAGCCGCGCGACATCGCCGAGGCCGCGCTCTATCTCGCCTCGGACAATTCGGGCTTCGTGACAGGCCAGGCCCTGGTGGTGGATGGCGGGCTGACGACGGGGCTTGCCGGTCCGCGCCGGCTCGACCGTATGCGCCCCCTGTTCGAGGCGCTCGGCATCGATGTCGAGGCCTATGCCCGCGAGCGCGGCATGGTGCTGGGGCCGGGGCCGAAATGACCCCGCTCGCCGCGCGCCTCAGCCGCGCAGGAGCTCGTTGATCGAGGTCTTCGCGCGGGTGCGCGCGTCGACCCGCTTGACGATCACGGCGCAATAGAGGCCCGGCTTGCCCTCGCCGCCCGGCAGGCTGCCCGCCACCACCACCGAATAGGGGGGCACGCGGCCCATGAACACCTCGCCGCTCGCCCGGTCGACGATCTTGGTCGAGGCGCCGAGATAGACGCCCATGGACAGCACCGAGCCCTCGCCCACGATGACGCCCTCGGCGACCTCGGAGCGCGCGCCGATGAAGCAGTTGTCCTCGATGATGACGGGGGCGGCCTGCACGGGCTCGAGCACACCACCGATCCCCGCGCCGCCCGAAATGTGGACGTTCCTGCCGATCTGCGCGCAGGAGCCGACGGTCGCCCAGGTGTCGACCATGGTCCCCTCGTCCACATAGGCGCCGATGTTCACGAAGGAGGGCATGAGGACCACGGACTTGCCGATGAAGGCGCCGCGGCGCACGAAACATCCGGGTACGGCCCGAAAGCCGCCCGCCTCGAATTCGGCGCGCTCCCAGCCCTCGAACTTCGAGGGCACCTTGTCCCACCAGGCGCCCTCCTGGCCGGGGCCGCCGGGGATGCGCGCCATTCCGTTGAGGCGGAAGGAGAGCAGCACCGCCTTCTTCAGCCATTCATTGACCGTCCAGCCCCCGGGGCCCTTTTCGGCGACGCGAAAGCGGCCCGAATCAAGCCCCGCCAGCGCCTCGTCGACCGCCTCGCGCGGCAGGCCCTGTGTTTCCGGCGTCAGGCCGTCGCGGGCCTCCCAGGCTTCCTCGATGGAGGCGCGCAAGGGGTCGGTCGTCATGGGGTGTCTCCTCTCGACGGGAGGGCGGGGCGGGGAAGCAGGACCCTAGCCGAGGGTCCGGAGCTGTCAATGGCCGGCGTCCTTCCCCTCCCGCGCGGCGAGCCCCGAGAGATGGAAGGCGAGAGGGTTTCGATCATCCCGCGATCTCTTCCAGAAATCCCGTCAGATCGTCCGTCACGAAATGAACATGGGGCGGCAGGTCGGCCGGCTCGTGATGCTGGTAGAGATCGCCCGCGTCGGGATGGCGGTCCGAGCGCACCAGAACCGTCCGCATGCCGAGCGCATGCGGGTGGACGAGATTGCGGGCGATGTCCTCGAACATGGCCGCGCGGGCCGGCGCGATGCCGAGATCGGCGACGAGGCGGTCGAGCGGACCCGCCCAGGGCTTGGGCTCGTAGCGGGCGCGGGTGATGTCGACGATTTCGCCGAAGAGGCCGCCGAGCCCCCGCGCGGCGAGCACGGCCCGCGCATGGGCCTCGCTGCCATTGGTGTAGACGATGCGCCGCCCCGGCAGGCGCGCGAGCGCCCTCGCAAGCGCCGGTTCGGGGTGGAGGCGCGCAAGGTCGATCGCGTGCACATGGGCGAGGAAGGGTTCGGGATCGAGCCCGTGCCGGTCCATCAGCCCGCGCAAGGTGGTGCCATGGTCGCGGTAATATTGCTTCTGCAGCGCCCGTGCCCGGTCCGGGGTCAGTGACAGAAATTCGGCGATGAAGGCGGTCATGCGCCGGTCGATTTCGGAGAAGAGATCGAGATGCGCCGGGTAGAGCGTGTTGTCGAGATCGAAGATCCACTCCTCGACCTCCTCGAAGGCCTGTCGAGCCCGTGCCCTCATGCGAGCAAACCCCCCGTCCCCCCTCGTCCCCCCGGGGCGCCCAAAGCGCACATCCCGGGCGCTTAAGCGCACATTAAGTGCCGCCCGTTAATCATGCGGGGCGATCCCTCCAGACGGACCCGCTTGATCATGACGCGCAGTTTCCGGCGCCCTTGCGCCCCCCAAACCCGGCGAGACGGCCGATGAGCGAGCCCGCGGCACGGCGCGAGAGCGAGGGGAGCAACTCTCCGGTTGCAGTCTCCCGCACGCCTGCGCATGTTCCGGCGACGTCGAAATTGGCCGCCGGCGACTTCGCGGTCAAGCCGCAGGTGATGGTGCTCGCCCACCAGGGACCGGCCTTTCTCATGGAGACCGGGCCGCGCTTCCTCATCGCCAACGAGGCGGCCGCCCAGCTCGTCGTGGCGCTCGAAGGCTCGGCGGGCCTCGGCGAGCAGCAGCTCCAGGCGGGCCGGCTGCGCCTCCTCGCCGCCCTTGCGCGGGGCGAGCCCGTCATCGTCCGTCTGTCCCTGCCGCGTCCGGAGGATCCCACCACCGGGCCGCGCAGCTTCGATCTCATGGGCGTGCCCATCGCCGCGGCGCCGGCCGTGGGGGAGAGCGGGCCGGGCCTGCCGCGCCTTCTCGTGCTCGGCATCGAGACGACGCTCGAGCGCAATCTCACGCGGGCGCTCGTCGCCTCGCGCGAGCTCTTCCGCGACCTCGTCTCCTGCTCGGCCGATTTCGCCTTCGAGACGGATGCGAGCGGGGCCTTCGTCTATGCGAGCCCCAAGGGGTTCATCGGATATTCCGCCCACGCCCTGAACGGCCGCCAGGCGCAGAGCCTCATCCTGCGCAGCCGCGGCGCCGCGAGCGCTGAGGCGATGGCCGAGGAAAGCCCCTTTCTCGCGCGCCGGCCCATGGAAGACTGCGAGATGTGGCTGCGCGGGCCCGATGGCGACCGCTTCTGCGTCCGCGTGTCGGCCGTGCCCGTCCATGACGAGACCGGTGCCTGGCGCGGCGCGCGCGGGGTCTGCCGCGACGTGACCGAGCTGCGTCACCGGGAGGCGGAGATCGCCCGCTCGGTGGAGCGCGAACGCACGGTCAGCCTCGTCGTCGAGGCCATGCGCCAGGAGATCGACCCCGACGAGATCCTGCGGGCGACGGCCGAGGCGACGCTGCAGGCGACGCGCGCCGATCTGTGCTGGGTCCTGACGGCCGACGCGCATGGCCGGCTCGAGCCCGCCCGCCGGCACTGGGTCCGCGCGGGGCGCGAGGGCTCCTCACTCGATCCGGGTGCGGAGGAGGGCGCGCTCGCCCAGATCGTGCAGGCTCTGGAAGCCGCAGGTCCCCCGCGCACCATGCTGGAAGTGAGCGAGGGGCCGGTTCAGGGCCTTGCCATGACCACGACCTACAGGGGCGCGCGCAACGGGGCGCTGGTGCTCTTCCGCGCCGCGCCCGAGGGCGCCTCGAGCTGGCCGCAGGGCACCCGCCTCATCGTCGAGAGCGTGAGCGCGCAGGCGGGCCTTGCGACCGCCCAGGCGAGCCATACGCGCACGCTGAAGACGCTGGCGCGCACGGATGCGCTCACGGGCCTTCTCAACCGTCACGCCTTTCACGACGAGGTCGCCCAGAGGCTCGCTCAGCGGGCGGAGGAACCCGTTCCGGGCGCCTTCCTCTATATCGATCTCGACCACTTCAAGGAGGTCAACGACCGGCTCGGTCATGCCGCGGGCGATGCGCTGCTCGCAAGCTTCGCCCGCCGGCTCGCGGACCGCATCCGGCCCGGCGATCTCGCCGCCCGGCTCGGCGGCGACGAGTTCGCCGTCTGGCTCGAGGGCTGCCCGCGCGCCGGCGCGGTCTCGAAGGCCCGCCAGATCTGCGAGCTCGCCGAAGCGCTGCGGCTCGAGGACGGGGCGCCGGAGGTTCTCTCCGTCTCCGTCGGAATTTCCGAAGTCTGGCCGGGGCAGGATCTCCGCCCCGAGCTCTGGCTCGCGCGGGCCGACACGGCCCTCCTGTCGGTAAAGGGACGGGGGCGGAACGGCTGGGCGGTGTGGGACCCCGACGCCCCGAAGACGGCCGCGAGGACACCGGACATGACGGAGGCGGACGGATGCTGAACGGCCTTCTGAGACGGCTGGCCGGCCGACGCCTTCCGGCGAAGCTGAGCTATGAAGAGGCGCGCGACCGGCTCGACGAGCAGAGCACCGCGATCCGCAGCGAACTTGCGGGCCGGCAGGACGTCAATCCCGAGATCCTCTACTATATCGCCGAGGCGGAGGAGCCCGGCGTGCGCCGGCTCGTCGCCGCCAATCCGGCGACGCCGCGCCAGGCCGACCGGCTCCTCGTCGACGATCTCGACGAGGAGGTGCGCTGCGCGCTCGCGCGCAAGATCGCCCGGCTCGTGCCCGATCTCAGTCAGGAAAGCTCGCAGAAGATCCAGGATCTGACGATCGAGATCCTCGAGGCGCTGGCGGCCGATCAGCTTCCGCGCGTGCGGGCGATCATCGCCCAGGAGATCAAGGACTGCGGCAGCGTCCCGAAGGCGATCGTGCTGAAGCTCGCCCGCGACATCGAGGCCATGGTCGCAGCGCCGGTTCTTCAGTACTCCCCGCTCCTGTCGGACGAGGATCTGCGCGAGATCATCGCCAGCGGCTGCGTCACCGACGCGCTGCGCTTCATCTCGATGCGGACGAGCGTGTCCGAGCCCGTCGCCGATGCGATCGTGGCGAGCCTCGACATTCCGGCCGTCGCCGCGCTGCTCGCCAATCCCAATGCCCAGATCCGCGAGGAGACGCTCGACCGCATCATCGAGAACGCCGCCGAGATCGAGAGCTGGCACGAGCCGCTCGTCATGCGGCCCGACCTCTCGCTGCGGGCGCTGCGGCGCATCGCGACCTTCGTCGCCGTCTCGCTGCTCGACACGCTGGCCGAGCGGCATGATCTCGGGACCGAGGTGATGGACGAGATCCGCGCCCGCGTGCGATCGCGTATCGAGGGCGAACCCGCCGCCGCCGAGGAGGCGGATGTGAAGGCGCAGGCCCGCGCGGCGGTGGAGGCGGCCCTCGCCGGGGGCACGCTCGACGATGCGCGCGTCCTCGAGGCCGCCGAGGCGGGCGATGGCGCCTTCGTGCGCGAGGCGATCTCGCAGCTTGCCGGCGTCACGCTCGACATCGTCGAGCGCATCATGATCTCGCGCGTGCCCAAGGCCGTCACCGCCCTCGTCTGGGCGGCGGGGCTGTCCATGCGGACGGCGGTGAAGGTGCAGTCCTTCATCGCCCGTATTCCGCCGGCGGACATTCTCCACGCCAAGCACGGCACGGAGTATCCGCTCTCCTACGAGGAGCTGAGCTGGCACCTCGAATGCTTCGGCATCATCGTCTCGAGGCGCGGCGCGGGGCGGTAGGGGAAGGATACAAGGTGCTGGCCTTGTTAGATCAATTATTTATGTCTGCATTGTTATATTCAAAATAATGGTTCCAGATACGATAAATATTAGCCCAGATGCAATTATAGATGATCGCTTATGGAGCCCAAGGACGCGGAAATCCTTGTTTCGAATAATTACAATAAAGCCAATGAGTGTGTAGCCGGCGTATGAGATGGCAAGTGCAAGTTCTCCGACCCAGGAAACTTCAGGAGCCCCAGCAAAAATCAATAGAAATACAGGTACAGAAAGAGATATTAGAGACTGAGATGGGACCGGTTCAGCAAAATTCCGATAAAACCAATTCTCTCCATCGCGTTGCGGCGGGCCCCAAAAAAAGCAACCACAAGACGAAATGAGATCATAAATACTATAAACGAGACTATAGCCATGGACTTGATTCCCTCAGGGAATGAGCTTCAGCAAAGGTATTTTAACAAAAAATATTTCAGTAACGGTTGTACTTATCCATAAGATTGCTAAAGAATTATGAGGTTCCCCTGCAAGGCGGCGCAGGTCGTCTGAAGGCATCGCAAAGGGACGCATCACCCCCTGAGCCGCCCGTTGCGCTGGGCGAGGAGGCGCAGGCGCAGGGCCTGGAGGCGGATGAAGCCTTCGGCGTGGCGCTGGTCGTAGACGCTGTCGCGCTCGAAGGTGACGTGGGCTTCCGAATAGAGCGAGTTGGGGGAGCTGCGGCCCGCCACCGTCACGTTGCCCTTGTAGAGCTTGAGGCGCACCTCTCCCGTGACGGCCTCCTGACTCTTGTCGATGAGGGACTGGAGCATCTCGCGCTCGGGCGAGAACCAGAAGCCGTTGTAGATGAGCTCGGCATAGCGCGGCATCAGCTCGTCCTTGAGGTGCGCCGCGCCCCGGTCGAGCGTGAGCGATTCGATCGCTCTGTGGGCGGAGTGAAGGATGGTGCCGCCGGGCGTCTCGTAGACCCCGCGCGACTTCATGCCCACGAAGCGGTTCTCGACGAGGTCGAGCCGGCCGATGCCGTTCGGCCCCCCGAGCGCGTTGAGCCGGGCGAGGAGGGCGGCCGGGGTCAGCCGCTGCCCGTCCACGGCCACGGCGTCTCCGCGCTCGAATGCCACCGTGACATAGGTCGGCGTGTCGGGCGCGTCCTCGGGCGCGACCGTCCGCTGATAGACATAGTCGGGCGGTTCCTGCGCGGGGTCTTCCAGCACCTTGCCTTCCGAGGAGGTGTGCAGAAGATTGGCGTCGACCGAGAAGGGCGCCTCGCCGCGCTTGTCCTTGGCGATGGGGATCTGATGGGCCTCGGCGAAGGCGAGGAGCTTGCTCCGGCTGTCGAGGTCCCAGATGCGCCAGGGGGCGATGACCCTTATGTCGGGCGCGAGCGCGTAATAGCCGAGCTCGAAGCGGACCTGATCGTTCCCCTTGCCCGTGGCGCCGTGGCAGACCGCATCCGCCCCGGTCGCGCGGGCGATCTCGATCTGGCGCTTGGCGATGAGCGGGCGGGCGATCGAGGTGCCGAGCAGATAGACGCCCTCGTAGAGCGCGTTCGCCCGGAACATGGGGAAGACGAAGTCGCGCACGAACTCCTCGCGCAGATCCTCGATGTAGATCTCCTTCACCCCGGCCATCTCGGCCTTGCGGCGCGCGGGCTCGAGCTCCTCGCCCTGGCCGAGATCGGCGGTGAAGGTGACCACCTCGCAGCCATAGGTTTCCTGAAGCCAGCGCAGGATGATGGAGGTGTCGAGGCCGCCCGAATAGGCGAGCACCACTTTCTTCACACGGTCGGTCATGGGGCGGGATCCCGGCGCAAGATGAGGCGCCGCGGGCCGTCGGCCGGCGGCTCTATGGCCCGGTTTATAGAGAAGCCCGCTTCCGCACGCTAGACGGACCAGGTCGCGGGGTCGGGGATGGCCTCGCGCCGGGAGAGGCGCTGGAGGCCGCGCACGGAGCGCGCGATGACGAAGGCCATGATGGCGACAAGGCCCAGCCAGAAGAGGACGCCCATGAAGATGAGGATGGCGAAGGCCCCGACATAGAAGAGCAGCGCCTTGAAGAAGGTGTGGATCTGATAGGTCTGGTGCGTGCGCACCCAGTCCGGCGCGTCCCCGCGCGTGGCGAGGGCGATGATCACGCCGACGACGCTGAGCACCGGAATGAAGACCCCGATCAGATAGAGGATGTAGACCGTCATCGCGGCCTGGCTCTCGCCCGTGCCGCGGCCGGCGCGGATCTGCGGCGGGGGCTCGTGGGTCATCGCTCAAGGTCCTTTCGCGGGCTTGGGCGCGGGGCTCACCGGCCCTTCGGGCGGCGCAGGCCGGGGGGCATCTGCACGCCCGGCGGTGGCGCGCCGGGCAGCGGCACGCTCGCCTCAGCGGCCTGCGGCAGGGGGC
>JACAEB010000031.1 GCA_013389075.1 Alphaproteobacteria bacterium | reverse complement strand
TGGCTCACGCATCTCCAGCACACGCGGGCGAAGAACGTCTGGTTCGTCGGGATCCTCGACGAGAAGCTCGACGACTTCAATCGGCGCATCTTCCAGCCGCAGATCGACGGCTCGAAGACCGGCCTCGAGCTGCCGGGCATCGTCGATGAAGTCCTGACGATGGCGGAGATCAAGGACGAGTCCGGCGCGCCGTACCGTGCCTTCGTCTGCCAGACGATCAACCCCTGGAACTTCCCGGCGAAGGATCGATCCGGCCGTCTCGACCTGATCGAGGAGCCGCATCTCGGGCGCCTGATGGCGAAGATCCGCGGGCCCGTGAAGCCCGCCTCCGAGCGGCTGGCCTATCGCAGCCCGCCCCCGGCCGCGACGGCGCCGACCTCCGACGCCCCCACCCATTCCGAAAACGCCTGAACGAGGAGACCCCAGCCATGACTGGATCCTGGAACGATTTCAACGACGCCAAGCAGAACAGCAACATCATCCCCAAGGGCACGCTGGCCAAGGTGCGCCTGACGATCCGTCCGGGCGGATTCGACGATCCGGCGCAGGGCTGGACCGGCGGATACGCTACGCGGGGGATCACTGGCTCGGTCTATCTCTCGGGCGAGTTCACGGTTCTCGAAGGGCCCTTCGCACGGCGCAAGATCTTCACCCTGATCGGGCTCTACAGCCCCAAGGGGCCGGACTGGGCGAACATGGGCCGCAGCCTGATCCGCGGCATGCTGAATTCCGCCCGCGGCATTTCGGACAAGGACACGTCCGCCCAGGCCCAGGCCGCCCGTCGCATCAGCGGCTTTGCCGATCTCGACGGGCTCGAGTTCGTGGCGCGGATCGACATCGGCACCGACACCAACGGCGAGGAGAAGAACGAGATCCGCGCGGCGGTGACGCCGGATCACAAGGATTATGCCGCCCTCATGGGCGTGCCCGGTGCGGCACCGCAGCCGCAGGCTCAGCCTTCCCAGCCCTCCATGCCGCAGCCGGGCACGCGCCCGTCCTGGGCGCAGTGAGGCGGCCATGCTGCTGCGTCCCCGCCAGAAGCAGTTCGTCGAGCGCAGCGTCCGCGCGCTCTACGAACACGGAAACGCCCTCGGCGTCGCCCCGACCGGAGCCGGCAAGACGATCATGCTCTCGGGGGTCGTCGGTCGCATGGTCGGCGAAACCCCGAAGAGCACGGGCGCCAAGGCCTGCGTGCTCGCCCACCGCGACGAGTTGACCGCTCAGAACCGCAGCAAGTTCGGCCGGGTGAACCCGAAGATCACGACCTCGGTCGTCGATGCGAAGGAGAAGTCCTGGAACGGCCAGGTCACCTTCGCCATGGTGCCGACGCTGGCGCGTACGGGCAATCTCGACCAGCTGCCCGCGCTCGACCTCCTGGTGATCGACGAGGCGCACCACGCGGCCGCCGACAGCTATCGCCGCATCATCGACGCCGCGCTGCAGCGCAATCCCGAGTGCCGGGTCTACGGCGTCACGGCGACGCCCAACCGAGGCGACAAGCGCGGTCTGCGCCCGGTGTTCTCGAACGTCGCGGATCAGATCCGGATCGGGGAGCTCATCGCGTCCGGTCATCTCGTGCCGCCGCGCACCTTCGTGATCGATGTCGGCGTCCAGGATCAGCTCACCAAGGTGCGCCGCACGGCCGACGATTTCGACATGGCCGAGGTCGACGCGATCATGAACCGGTCGCCGGTCACGGACGCCGTCATCCGCCACTGGCGGGAAAAGGCGGGCGAGCGCCAGACTGTGGTGTTCTGCTCGACCGTGGACCACGCGCGCAACGTGACCGCCGCTTTCAACGCGGCCGGTGTCGCCGCCGGGCTGATCCACGGCGACATGGCCGATAGCGACCGCAAGACGACCCTCGACGCCTACGCCGCCGGAGAGCTGCGGGTCGTCGTCAATGTCGCCGTCCTGACTGAGGGCTGGGACCATCCACCGACGGGCTGCGTCGTGCTGCTGCGGCCGAGCTCCTACAAGTCGACCATGATCCAGATGGTCGGTCGCGGCCTGCGCACGGTCTCGCCCGAGGAGCATCCCGGCATCATTAAGACCGACTGCATCGTGCTCGACTTCGGCACGTCGACCCTGCTGCACGGATCGCTGGAACAGGACGTCGACCTGGACGGTCGCGAACCCTCCGGCGAGGCGCCCACCAAGGATTGCCCGGACTGCGGCGCCATCGTGCCGCTCGCCACCATCGAATGCCCGCTGTGCGGTCATGTCTGGGAGCGTCCCGAAGGCGGCGAAGCAGCGCCGCTCGGCGACTTCGTGATGTCCGAGATCGACCTCCTGAAGCGGTCGAGTTTCCGCTGGTGCGATCTCTTCGGCGACGATGCCGCGCTCATCGCCAACGGCTTCAATGCCTGGGGCGGTGTCTTCTTCCTGAACGGCCGCTGGTACGGCATCGGAGGCCTCCAGAAGCAGCGACCTCACCTGCTGGCGATGGGCGAGCGCACTGTCTGTCTGGCGGCGGCCGACGATTGGCTCAACGAGCATGAGAGCGACGAGAGCGCCCACAAGACGCGCCGCTGGTTGAACCAGCCGCCCACCGACCGGCAGCTCGCTTTCCTGCCGCCGGAGTACGGGCAGGATTTCGGGCTCACCCGCTACCAGGCCTCGGCGCTGCTCGCCTTTCGCTTCAACCGCGACGCCATCCGCTCCCTCGTCTTCGGCGCGGCCGATGCCGCGCCCAAAGCAGCCATCGGGCGGGCGGCATGAGCCATGGCCTGTCTTACCCCCATCACGGCCGAGGACCGGCGGCGGCTCTGGCATCCGCGTGGAACGCTCTGTGCTGTCTGCCGGCGACCCACCCGTGGCTTTGGCTGGTTCCACCCGGTGCGGTCGAAGCAACCGCGCCCCTCGGTCTGGTTCTGCTCGATGGCCTGCCAAGGCTTCTGGACGCGCTTGGCGCGGGAGCGCTGGGCCATGGTTGATCTCACCGAACAGGAGAAGGCGGCGATCCGCGCCGCCATGAAGCCGGTCGCCGAGATCATGGAGGAGATCGGCTGGCAGGCGCGCTTCTCCGACCTCACGGAGGCGCAGGTCCTCACGCTCATCGAGGCCGCCGTCGGCGGCTTCCAGGACGCCATGCATGCCATGGCTGCCGACGCCGACGCGGAGGTGCCGTTCTGATGCTCGACTACAACCACCGCCCCACCTCTGCCGAACGCATCAACGCGGTCATCGACGAGGCGATCGCCGTTGAACGCGCGGCGATGGCGCCCAGAACCTATCTCGGCGGCTCGCGCCTCGGACACAGCTGTGAGCGCGCTCTGCAATTCGAGTTCGCGGGTGCGCCGAAGGATGAGGGCCGGGAGTTCTCTGGCCAGACTCTGCGGATCTTCGAGATCGGACACGCGCTCGAAGATCTTGCCATCCGCTGGCTGCGCGGTGCCGGGTTCGATCTCTATACCCGCAAGGGCAACCGTCCAGACGGCGAGCAATTCGGCTTCTCGGTCGCGGGTGGTCGCATCCGCGGTCATGTCGACGGGATCATCGCCGCCGCACCCCAGCCGCTGGGCATCGGCGTTCCCGCGCTCTGGGAATGCAAGACGATGAACGCCAGGAACTGGCGCGAGACCGTGGCCAAGGGCGTGGTAGTCGCGAAGCCCGTCTACGCGGCCCAGATCGCCCTCTACCAGGCCTACATGGAGGCGCAGGTTCCCGGCATCTCCGACAATCCAGCGCTCTTCACCGCCATCAACAAGGATACCGCCGAACTGCACCACGAACTCGTGCCGTTCGACGCGGGGCTCGCCCAACGCATGAGCGATCGCGCCGTGCGGATCCTTGAGGCGACGGATGCAGGGGATCTGCTGCCGCGCATCGCCACGACCCGTGACTTCCACGAGTGCCGGATGTGCCCGTGGGCGGAACGCTGCTGGGGGCTGCCGGCATGAGCGGGAACAAGGTCATCTCCCTCGATGCCTGGCGCGACTTCAACGACGCCGCGCCGCAGGCCGATCCGTTCGACATCGAGCCGGATCCAGAGCAGATCGCCGTCTTTCTCGACGTCGTCTTCGGTTACTGCGAGGGCTGGGTACCCCTGCGCGGGTTCGTCGACAAGGGCCAAGGCATCGACGGCCGACCCCACAACGCCTGGATCGAGATCGACAACAGTTTGCTGGAGAAGGCGGTTTCCTTCGCCGGTTGGGCAGCACGCGAAGGGGCGGCCTTCTATGTAGTGCCGGGAACGGTCGCCGAGACCGGCAAGGCCAAGGCCGCCGATGTCCAGCAGATGCAGACGGTCCTGGTCGACCTCGATGCCGGAGACATTGCGGCCAAGCTCGACCACCTCGTCCGTCATCTCGGCGACCCGACACTGCTCGTCGAAAGTGGCGGCCGAACGCCAGACGGTCTCGACAAGCTGCATGTCTGGTGGCACTTGAGCGAACCGGCCGAGGGCGATGACATCGCGCTTCTCTGTCGGCTGCGCGGCGACATCGCGGTCAAGGTCGGCGGCGACACGCATTTCCGATCAGCCCACCAGCCGATCCGCCTGGCTGGTTCGGTCTATCACAAAGGCGGGTTCAAGCGGCTGGTCAACATCCGCCGCCATAGCCCGCGGGTCGAGGTCCATCTGCGCGACTTCGCCGAGCTCGTCGCCGACATGCCGCCGCTTGCGGGGGTTGGATCCGAGCCAGGCCCCTCGACCGACAAACCGTCGATCACCGATATCCTGACGACGCCGGTCCGCGAAGGCGGATCGGACGATTGGACCCGCTTCCAGGGGGCGAGCGCCGCCATCGGCCACTACGTCCGCATGGCGCATGAGGGCCGCATGAGCCGCGACGACGCGTGGGAGGCGATCTGCCAGTACAACGCCGCCCAGCTCCGTCCCAGCTGGCCGCTCGAACGCCTCGCCTCGGAAGCACAGCGGCTCTGGCGGCTGCATGAAGAGCGCCATGGGCCGGCCCTCGAACGGATCGCCGTGCCGCCGATGTCCGCGCTGCCGGTTTTCACGCTCGGCGCACTGCTCGACGACGTGAGCCCGATGCCCGACGACATCATCGCGCCGCGATTGCTGACGCCCGGCGGGATGCTGGTGCTCGGCGGCGCCCCCAAGGTCGGCAAGAGCGACTTCCTGATCAGTCTGCTCGTCCACATGGCGGCGGGCGTGCCCTTCCTCGGCTTTGCGCCGAGCCGGCCCTTGCGGATCTTCTATCTGCAGGCGGAGATCCAGTACCATTACCTGCGGGAGCGCCTCCAGGCCATCCGGATCGAGCCGGCGCTCCTGGCCGCGGCGCGCGACAATCTCGTCGCCACGCCGAAGGTCCGCATGCTGCTCGACGCCGGCGGCGTGGGCCTGACCATCGCCGCGGTTCGCGCCCACTACGGCCATGGCGCGCCCGATATCCTCTGCATCGACCCGATCCGCAATCTCTTCGATGGGGGTCCGGACGGCGGCGGGGAGAACGACAACACCGCGATGCTCTTCTTCCTGCAGGAGCGGGTCGAAGCGCTGCGGGACGCCGTAGCCCCGGATGCCGGCCTGATCCTCTGCCATCACACCCGCAAGATCACGAAGAAGCAGCTCGTCGAGGACCCGTTCATGGCGCTCTCGGGCGCGGGCAGCCTCCGCAGCTTCTACACCTCCGGGGTGATCATGCACCGGCCCGACGAGGACCGACCGGAGCGGATGCTGCATTTCGAGCTCCGCAACGGCCCCGGCATCGAGCCGATGATCGTCGACAAGATGGACGGACGCTGGATCGCGATCGACCGCTCGGAGACAAGGCTCGTGCGTCGCGAGTTCGGCGAGAAGCTCGACGCCGAGCGCGCGCGCAAACACGACGTGATCCTTCAACTGCTCTTCGATGAGGCCGAGGCCGGCCGGCTCTACACCGCGCTGCAATTCGCCGAGAGCTTCGAGAACCAAGCCGGGCTCGGCGGCAAGGACACGATCCGCGAACGGATCAGCGTGCTGGCCACAAAGGGTTTCATCAAGTTCGTTCGCGATGGCGCGCCGTTCGGTCTGCCAACCTCGCGCTCGAAGTTCGGCTATCTCTGCGTCGAGGGCATGACGTTCCCGACCGGAGAAGAGACGGCAGACTCCGACACCGGCGAGGTCGTGCCCGTCCGGATCCCAGTCCTTCCCAGCACCTACAAGTGCCCACAGAGCGGCGCGGCGCTGCCGGTCGAGAACCCCCTGGTCTGGGTCTATCAGACTGAGGAGACCTCGTGATGCGCCAGCTCATCCCGACTACGCGGACTTACGCAGGATCAAGTTGTGGCAAGTTGCGGCGAGCTGGGCGGCCAGCTTCCCAACTACTTTCGTTGCTTTTCGCGCCGCCGCGCTCCGTCCAGCCATCCCGCGCACATTCAAGTTGGGAAAGCTCGTCCCAACTACCTTGGCTCCCGCGCGCTCCGCTGCGCGGCCTTTCGCAGATTCAAGTTGGGAACGCGACCCACGCCATGGGCCGTCCCAGCTTCGATTTCTCCATAATATTCAACGATTTGCTGCGCTCTCGAAGTTGTGGGGGTGAAAGCCACCCCCTTCGGGGGTGGGGGAGAACCGCGCCGAGCGGGTTCTCCCACTCCCACCCCCAGGGGCTTCGCGCGCGCAGGCACCGTGCCGTCCATCCCCTCACCGACATCAGACGAGAAGGACCCACCACCATGAGCCAGTGCCCGTCACCCCTCCCCAAGAGCGCGCCCCATCCGGCCCCGGTCATCTCGACATCCGCGGGCAGCGCCATTCTCGCCCTGGATCTCGGCACCACCACGGGCTGGGCGAGCCTGACGGGCGGGATCGTGCACAGCGGAACCGCCAGCTTCCGCTCCGGCCGCTACGATGGCGGCGGCATGCGCTACCTGCGCTTCCAGCACTGGCTCGAACAACTGGCCGACGACGGCGGTGGGTTGGCCGCGATCTATTTCGAGGAGGTCCGGCGCCATATCGGCACTGACGCCGCCCACCTCTACGGCGGTTTCCTGGCGACGTTGACCGCTTGGTGCGAGCGTGAGGGCGTCGCCTATCAGGGCGTTCCTGTCGGCACCATCAAACGCTTCGCCACGGGCAAGGGCAACGCCGGCAAGGATGCCGTGCTCGCCGCGATGCGCCAGCGCGGGTTCCAACCCGCCGACGACAACGAGGCCGACGCGATCGCGATCCTGCTCTGGGCGATGGAGACCCGGGGAGGTGTGCTGTGAGGTGGACGCCACGCGGATATGGCGGCCAGCGCCGTACCCCCGATGAAGTCAAGCGCGATGGCTGGCGCGAGCAGCGTGTCCTCGCGGTCTCTCTCGATGACGACCGGCTGACCTGGCCCGAGCGTGAGCTCGTCCGGCAACTCGGCGAGAAGCTCTATGGCGACCGCGATCAGGCGAAGGAGGCGCGTCGATGACCCAGTGGACACCGAGCCTCGTCGAGGAACGTCTCGCGGAAGCGGCCTTCGTGCTCAAGCGCCTGCCCGAACCCCGGCGGCAGGGATATTTCAGCATCTGGCCTGAGGTCATCCATAGCTTCGCCGACAAGGTCGGACAGGAGCCAAAGCCGATGCGCGTCATCCCGTCACCCGCCGCGATCAGCCGGATGGAGGAGACGCTCAGCTGGACGGTGGGGCTTGATCCGATCGACGGTAAGATCGTCTGGCTGCGCGCCTACGGCGAGCGATGGAAAACCATCTGCTGGACCGTCGGATTGCAGCGGTCGGCGGCGCACGAGCACTGGCTCTACGCGCTCTGCGTGATCGCGTTCCGCCTCAACGGGCGGCGGCTGAAACGTACCCTGTCGAGGCGGAAAGTGATTGAGCTGGCTGGCGCGTCGCAGTGTTGAGCGGTGGCGAGGAAGGTGTCCGGCGGACAGTTTTCGAACGGACAGAAACGGCGGATCGGGCTAGGTTTTTGGCTATCCTCGGGAGAGGCGCGCGCGTCGTGATCACGAGCGCACGGATCCTTTCGCTGGAACCGATCCAAGTAAAGGATCCGCACTGATCCTTTCGTTACGGATCGATGCCCGTTCACGCCACCATCGCCTGAGCATACGAGTTCGCGGGTCCTTCCTGGCGGAAATCGTATGCTGGCGGGCGAGGCGCGATGGATCGCCAGCGACAGGGCCGGATTTTTGGGAAGCCACCCGGTATCCGGATCCATGCCAATCCAGAGTAACCACCAACGAACACGCGCCTGATGGTCGGACGCTCGTCGCGCCCGCTGGACCCCTCACGGAGTCCAGCGCGGCATCCGGAGTCCAGGACCACAGGTGTCCACTTCGATCCACGGACCCATCCGACCCATGACGCTGAGCTTCGCCCCCGAGCGGATCGAGACCTGGCCGCTTTCGCGCCTCCAACCCTACGCCAAGAACGCGAAGGTGCACGGCGCGGACCAGATCGCCAAGATCGCCGCCAGCATGGCCGAGTTCGGCTGGACCGTGCCCTGCCTCGTGGCCGAGGACGGGGAGCTGATCGCGGGCCACGGCCGCGTGCTGGCTGCCACGCAGCTAGGGCTGACGGAGGCGCCGGTGATCGTGCTCGGGCATCTGACCGAGTCGCAGCGCCGGGCCTACCGGATCGCGGACAACAAGCTGACGGAACTCGGAAGCTGGGACGAGGCGTTGCTGTCCGCCGAGCTGCAGGGACTGCTGACCGAGGACTTCGATCTGTCGCTGGTAGGCTTCTCCGACGGCGAACTTGATAAGCTCCTCGCGCTCGATCCGGACGCAGACGGTGAAGACGGCGGGGCTGGCGGCTCGGTTCCGCCCGTGACCATCCCCGAGCCGCCGCGCAATCCGGCCTCGCGCAAGGGTGATCTATGGATCCTCGGCGATCACCGGCTGCTCTGCGGTGACAGCACGAACCATCAGGATGTCCGCCGCCTGATGAACGGCGAGCGCGCCGTGCTGTTCGCGACCGACCCGCCATACCTCGTCGATTACGATGGCTCGAACCACCCGACGCGGAACAAGGACTGGTCGGCGTCCTACGGCACCACATGGGACGACAGCTCGCAGGGCGCGGAGCTTTATGACGGCTTCATAGCGGCCGCAGTGGCCGAGGCGATCACCGAGGACGCCGCCTGGTATTGCTGGCACGCGTCCCGCCGCCAAGCGATGCTGGAAGCATGCTGGGAGAAGGCTGGCGCCTTCGTCCATCAGCAGATCATCTGGGTGAAGGACCGCGGCGTCCTGACCCGATCCCACTACCTCTGGAAGCACGAGCCCTGTTTCATGGGCTGGCGCCGCCCAAACCGGCCGCCGAAGGTCGCCGAGGAGACGCTGCCCTCGACGTGGGAAATGCCGTCCTTCGCCAAGGATGAGCGCCCCGATCACCCGACGCCGAAACCGCTCGACGCGTTCGGGATCCCGATGCGCCAGCACGTCGCCCGTGGCGGGCTCTGCTACGAGCCGTTCTCCGGCTCCGGCTCTCAGATCATGGCGGGCGAAGCCAACGGGCGCCGTGTCTTCGCAATGGAGATCAGCCCGGCCTATGTCGATGTCGCCGTGGAGCGCTGGCAGGCGGAGACGGGGCGCAATGCGATCCTCGACGGCGACGGCCGTACCTTCGCCGAGGTGAAGGACGAGCGGCTGGGTGAAGCGCCGGCCGACGCGCCAGAGACGGGCACCGCTCCTGAACCCGCGCGCAAGCGCAAGACCGCCGCGTGACATGCATGACTTGGCTTTATTTTCCTCCGGACGCGCTTCCGGAGACGGAGACGCTTGTCTGTTCGGCCTCTCGCTCTGTTCTGGCGCCGGCGGGCTTGACCTCGGGCTCGCAATCGCCTGCCCCGGATATCGTGCTGTGGGCCATGTCGAACGGGAAACCTACGCCGCAG
>JACAEB010000221.1 GCA_013389075.1 Alphaproteobacteria bacterium | reverse complement strand
TCGGCGGGGCCCTCGCGGTCGAGCGCGGCGATCATCCGCTTGCGGGAGGCGCCGAGGAGAAGCGGGCTTCCGAGCCGGGCGAGCCGGGGCAGCGCGCGCAGGAGCGCGAGATTGTGCGCGAGCGTCTTGCCAAAGCCGATGCCGGGGTCGAGCCAGATCGCCTCGGCGGGCACGCCCGCCTCGATCGCGGCCGCCCGCCGGGCCTCGAGAAAGGCCGCCACCTCCGCCACCACATCGTCATAGGACGGAGCATCCTGCATGGTGCGCGGATCGCCTTTGGCGTGCATGAGGACGACCGGGCATTTCAGCCCCGCCACCACCCTCAGGCTCTCCCGATCATGGGTGAGGGCGGAAACATCGTTGACGAGCCCCGCCCCCGCCGCCACGGCGGCCGCCATCACGGCGGCTTTGCGCGTGTCGATCGAGACGGGGCCGAGCCCCTCGGCAATGAGGTCCCCGATCACGGGGATCACCCGGCCGAGCTCCTCGGCCTCGGGCACGGGATCGGCGCCGGGCCGGGTCGACTCGCCCCCCACATCGATCCAGTCCGCGCCCTCGGCCTTCATCGCCCGCGCCCGCGCGAGCGCGGCCTGCCGGGAGGCGAACCGTCCGCCGTCGGAGAAGGAATCCGGCGTCACGTTGAGGATGCCCATGAGGAGGGGACGGATCATCGCGCGCGCTCCCCGCACGGGGGAGGGAGAAGAAGGTCACGCCCTTCCTTCGCCTCTCCCATTGGGAGAGGCCGAAAATCCGTGTTCGGATGTTCGGGTGAGGGCGCGGGACGCATCGCCCCCGCGCTCACGCTCCTTGCGGCTCGGGATCGGGGGCAGGTCCGGGGGCCGCGCCCGCGCCTTCCCCGCCGCCCTTCTTGCCTCTGCCCGCGGCCGGCACGGTGGAGGTGACGCGGCTCGGCACGTCGATCTCGCTCACATCCTCGCGCACGGGCCGCTCGCCGCGCAGCACCATCTCGATCTCCTCGCCCGACAGCGTCTCGAATTCGAGCAGCGCCTGGGCGAGCGTGTGCAGATCGTCGATCCGCTCGGTGAGGATCTGCTTCGCCCACTGATAGCCTTCGGTGACGAGGCGCGAGATCTCGCTGTCGATCCGTCGCGCCGTCTCCTCCGAGACGTTCTGCTGGCGCGAGACCGAATGGCCGAGGAACACCTCCTCCTGGTTCTCGCCATAGGCGATGGGCCCGAGATCGGACAGGCCCCAGCGCGTGACCATGGCGCGGGCAAGGCGCGTCGCCTGGTCGATGTCGGAGGAGGCGCCCGAGGTCACCATGTCCTCGCCGAAGATGATCTCCTCCGCGCAGCGTCCGCCGAAGAGGATCGCCATGCGCGAGTTCATCTCGGCGCGGGTGAAGGAGTACTTGTCGTCCTCCGGCAGCTGGGTGACCATGCCGAGCGCCCGGCCGCGCGGGATGATCGTCGCCTTGTGGACGGGGTCCGCATGCGGAACGGTGAGCGCGACGATGGCATGCCCGCCCTCGTGATAGGCGGTGAGGCGCTTCTCGCTCTCCTTCATGGCGAGCGACTTGCGCTCCGAGCCCATCAGCACCTTGTCCTTGGCGTCCTCGAACTCGCGCATGGTCACGAGGCGCTTGTTGCGCCGCGCGGCGAGCAGCGCCGCCTCGTTCACGAGATTGGCGAGATCGGCGCCCGAAAAGCCGGGCGTGCCGCGCGCGATCACCTTCGGATCGACATCGGGCGCGATCGGCACCTTGCGCATGTGCACACGGAGGATCTTCTCGCGGCCGATGATGTCCGGATTGGGCACGACCACCTGACGGTCGAAGCGGCCCGGACGCAGCAGCGCGGGGTCGAGCACGTCGGGCCGGTTGGTGGCGGCGATGAGGATGACGCCCTCATTGGCCTCGAAGCCGTCCATCTCGACGAGGAGCTGGTTCAGCGTCTGCTCGCGCTCGTCATTGCCCCCGCCGAGGCCCGCGCCCCGATGGCGGCCGACGGCGTCGATCTCGTCGATGAAGATGATGCAGGGCGCGTTCTTCTTGGCCTGCTCGAACATGTCGCGCACGCGCGAGGCGCCCACGCCCACGAACATTTCCACGAAGTCCGAGCCCGAGATGGTGAAGAAGGGCACGTTCGCCTCGCCGGCGATGGCGCGGGCGAGCAGCGTCTTGCCGGTGCCGGGCGGGCCCACGAGCAGCACGCCCTTGGGGATGCGGCCCCCAAGGCGCTGGAACTTCTGGGGATCGCGGAGAAATTCGACGATCTCCTCGAGCTCGACCTTGGCCTCGTCGATGCCGGCGACGTCCTCGAAGGTCACGCGCCCCTGCCGTTCGGTGAGAAGCTTCGCCTTCGACTTGCCAAAGCCCATCGCCTTGCCGCCGCCCGACTGCATCTGGCGCATGAAATAGATCCACACCCCGATGAGAAGGAGCATGGGGAACCAGGACAGCAGCATGGAGAAGACGCCCATGCCCTCGCTCTCGGGCCGCACGCGGATCTCGACGCCCTGATTGTAGAGCCGGTCGACGAGCGCGGGATCGGACGGGGCGAAGGTCGTGAAGGGCTCGCCGGACTTGAAGGTGCCGCTCACCTGCTCGCCCTCGATCAGCACCTTCTGCACGTCCCCCGCCTCGACGCGCGAGAGGAGCTCGGAGAAGCTGATTTCCTGGGGCTGGTTCTGCGTGGCAGGACCCTGGACGAAATTGAAGAGCGCGATGAGCACGACGAGCGTGATGACCCAGAGCGCGAGATTGCGAATGTTCATGCCGTGCTGGCCTCGAAACTGAAGGGTCCGGTGCGCACACCGGCGGGGGGTCTCCTGCCCGCGCCCCGCACGGGCTGAGAATGACGGATCCCGACCCTATCCCCATCCGATGGAAGAAAGATAATGCCCCTCGCCCGGATTGCCACAGCGGCGCGAGCGCTCTCTTAAGCTTAGCGCCTGCGCGGGGCGGGCGGTCAAGAAGGCAGCCTCAGAAATGCCGCCGTGAACGCGGCTCCCCCGGCGCGGGCATAGCCCAGATGCGGAATGGCGAGCACGCTCTCGCCCTCCATCAGCACGGGCAGGCCGGCGCGCGCCCCCGCCGGCAGGGCGGCGAGCCGGGCCTCGTCGAGCGCCGCCCGCACCGCGCCGAGC
>JACAEB010000220.1 GCA_013389075.1 Alphaproteobacteria bacterium | reverse complement strand
GCGCGGGACCCCGCCGCCGCCGTCCTGGACCTTTCGGCTCATCCGCCGATCGAGCTCTACTACTGGCCGACGCCCAATGGCTGGAAGATCTCGATCTATCTCGAGGAGGCGGGCGTTCCGTACACGATGAAGCCGGTGAACAGCGGCAAGGGCGATCAGTTCAAGCCGAAATTCCTGCGCATCTCGCCCAACAACCGCATGCCCGCCATCGTGGACCCCGCGGGGCCGGGCGGGGAGCCCATCTCCGTCTTCGAGAGCGGCGCGATCCTGCAATATCTCGGCCGCAAGTTCGGGAAATTCTATCCCACCGACGAGCGCGCGCGCGTCGAGGTGGAGGAGTGGCTGTTCTGGCAGGTGGGCGGGCTCGGCCCCATGGCCGGGCAGGCCCATCATTTCCGTCAGTATGCGGCGCGCAAGATCTCCTATGCCGTCGATCGGTACACGAACGAGGTGAACCGGCTCTACGGCGTGATGGACAAGCGCCTCAAGGGACGCGATTTCCTCGCGGGCGAGTATTCCATCGCCGACATGGCGGCCTTTCCCTGGGTGATCCCCTACAGGAACCAGGGCCAGGACCTCGACGAATTCCGCAATCTGCGGCGCTGGTTCGAGGCCATGAAGGCCCGGCCCGCCGTCCAGAAGGCCGTGGCCCTCGGGGCGGAGCTGCGGGCGAAATCCAATCTCAAATCGGACGAGGAGGCCCGCAAGATCCTCTTCGGCCAGCGTGCGCGCAAGTAGGACCTTCGCATGATCGATCTCTACACCTGGACGACGCCCAACGGGCGGAAGATCTCCATCATGCTGGAGGAGTGCGGGCTGCCCTATGCGGTGAAGCCGGTGAACATCCGCACGGGCGAGCAGTTCGCCGAGAGCTTCGTCAGGATCTCGCCCAACGGCAAGATCCCCGCCATCGTCGACACCGGGGCCGAGGGCGGGCCGCTCGCCGTGTTCGAGAGCGGGGCGATCCTCATCTATCTCGCCGAGAAGAGCGGACGCTTTCTTCCGTCCACGGCGGCGGGCCGGGCGCGGGTGCTCGAATGGCTGATGTTCCAGATGGGCGGCATCGGACCCATCTTCGGGCAGGCGAACCATTTCGCCAACGTCGCTCCGGAAAAAATTCCGTATGCGATCGATCGCTTCCAGAAGGAGAGCCTGCGCCTCCTCTCCGTGATGGACCGCCGCCTCGGCGAGGCCGAGTTCATCGCCGGGGGCTATTCGATCGCCGACATCGCGCTCTACCCTTGGGTCGCGGCCGCCTTCCCGGGCTTTGAGGCGGCGGCGCCCGACATCGCCGGCGGGTTCAGGGGCCTCAAGCGCTGGCTCGGCGCGGTGAAGGCGCGCCCGGCGGTGGCCAAAGGCATGGGCGTGCCGGCGATCCCCGTCATCTGAGGGGCGGGGTCGGCGAAGGCCGAAAGGGACAATTCCGGTTAACCCAATTTTCAGAACGAAGACGCCACGCTCCCCCCATCAAGGTTGATGCAGTCCAAATGCGGGCTGGCTGGAGCACCGCTTCCGGCACCCGCGCGAGCCAGAAGGATCAGCGGGAGCTATGGGGGCAATGACGGCGACGGTTCCGGCCGCGGAGGCCGCGCTCGCGAAGGCGGCGCGGGGCTCCAATTCGAGCGAAGCGCTCTATCGCCTGGGCATCATGTATTCGACGGGGCAGGGCGTGCCGCAGGACAATGTGGCGGCGCATAAATGGTTCAACCTCGCGGCCATGGCCGGGCATCAGGAGGCGCGCACCTGGCGCCGCCAGCTCGCCGACGAGATGTCCGCCGCCGAGATCGCCGACGCCCAGCGTCAGGCCCGCGCCTGGCTCGCCGGCGCCTGACCTCCGAGCCGGACAGTCCCGCTTCGCTCGAGGGTGGACTTCGAGGAAGACAGGACCGCCCGGCCCGCAGGCCCGCTGCGGGAGGCGCCTCCCGCGCCGCTGCGCCGGCAGAAGCGCAGTTCGGCCGACCCGCCATAGGTGAGCGGCTCCTGCACGAGCACGTTGTTGCCGCCCGTATGTTCCATGATGGCGCGCTGGTCGGTGAGGTTTCGCCCGAACACCGCCAGCGACCATTGCTCCGCCTTCAGCTCCATGCGCGCGTCGAGCTGGGTCAGCGTGTCGAGCTCCTCGGAGGTGAACTGCGCCTCCTCGCGCCCGCCCAGGGCATGGCTGAAGTTCACCGACGAGCGCAGGTCCGTTCCCGTGTTGAAGACCGGCAGGCTGTAGGTGAAGGCGAGGTTGAGCGTGAAGTCGCGCTGCTGGGGCAGGTCGAGGTCCTGGATGTTGCCGATGGTCGTCCCGCCGCCCACATCGCTGAGCGCCACGATCCGATCATCGGTGAACTGACCTTCCTGCGTGGAGATCCCGCCGAGGACGGTGAGGCTGCCCGGGCCGAGAGTGAAGCGCGTGCGCGCCTCGATCTCGCCTCCGTAGGATTCGGCATCGCCGAGATTCTGCACGATGACGCCCGGTTGCACGATGCCGCCGACCACCACCGGAGCCGTCGCCTGTGCGTCCTCGATCTGGGTGTAGAAGATGGCGCCATCCACCTGCACCCGGCCCCCGAACCAGTTCGTCTTGGCTCCGAGCTCGTAGGACCAGACTTTCTCGTCCTCATAGGTGAAGACGGTGGACGAGCGGTCGTTGAAGCCCCCGGTCCTCAGGCCGCGCGCGATGCGCCCGTAGAGCCGGTCGTTGCTCTCGAAGCGATAGGTCGCGGTCAGGACGGGGAGGATCTCCGAGGTCTCGTCCTCGCCTGTGAGCCCCGTCACCATCCCCCCCATCACGGATGAGAAGGTGGTGGACTGACGGTTCTCCACGAGCCAGCGCACTTCGGCGCCGACCGTCCAGCGCTCGGTGAGATCGTGGTCGAGCGAGCCGAACACGGAATAGGACGAGACGTCCTTCTCGCGGTCGATGGTCGCGAGGAGCGCCATGCCGGGGGCGGTGTCTTCCTGATCCTGCAGGAAGGTCTCGCTGTCGGCGAGGAAATCCGCGCCGAGGAGCCAGCGGAGCCGGGGTCCCGCCTCGCCGCTGAGGCGTGCTTCGGTGATGACCCGTTCGAAATCGCCGAAGCGCTCCTGGGTCGCAAGTCCCGAATAGGCGGGCAGCATTCCGGTGACGCCATCATTGTCGCGGAAGCCGTCGAGATCGTCGAGCGTGGAGGTATCGCGGGCCTTGTACTGGGTGATCCAGGTGAGGCTCGCCCAGTCGAGCTCGTAGCCGATCTCCAGCGAAACCGACCATTCCTCGTTTTCGGTGATGGACGGCGTGTTGTTGTTCAGTCCAAAGAAGCTCGGGCGGAAGGGGCGCGGCTTGGTGAGGGCTGCCGAGAAGCCGGGAACCTGCGAGTCGAGGTACTCCGCCACCACGAGGGCCGACAGCCGCTCGGTGGCGTTGAAGAGAAGCGAGGCGCGCCCTCCCGTGTAGAGGCGCTCCGCATGGGTGTCCGAATTGGTGAACTCGTTGGTGAGGTGGCCTTCCGCGTCGGAATAGAGAGCGGCCAGGCGAAGGGCAAGGCGATCCTCGATGATGGGGGCTTTGGCGACGCCGTCGATCCGCCGCGTCACCTCGCTGTCATAGGTGACGCCGAGCCTGGCCTCGGTCTCGAATCGGGGTCGCGCCGTGACGATGTTGATCGCGCCGCCATAGGCATTGCGCCCGAACAGCGCGCCCTGCGGGCCGCGAAAGGCCTCGATGCGCTCCACGTCGTAGAGGTCGAGGATGGTGAAGGAGCGTCCGCCGAAGGTGCCGCCCGCCGAGAAGACACCGTTCTTGTAGATGCCGGTTGCAGAGTTCGAATCTGAAGACCGGCCCGAGCCGAGCCCTCGGAAGGCGACATCGCGCAGGAACTCGGGCCCGTTGCCGAGAATGTTCGCACCCGGAATGGCGCGGACGAAATCGTCGAATTCCTCGATCTGGAAGAGGTCGAGCTGATCGGCGCTGAGGGCTGTTCCCGAAATGGGCACGTCCTGAAGCGACTCCTCGCGCTTGCGCGCCGTCACGATGATCTCGTCATAGGCGTCGCTGATGCCCTGCGCGGCGGCCGGTGTGACGACGGCGGCGGCCGCAAGGAGGCTCCCCGAAACAGTCGCAAATCCGACGCCTGCGATCAGTGACCGTAATCCTTCTCGATTGGCTGACATGTCCATCCCCTGTTCTGGTGCTGATTGACCGGGCCCGGGCGGTTTCCCCCCGCACGGACGGAGGCACGATCACATTGGTCATCCAAATGGTCAACCAACTGGTCGGACCATTTCAGGGATTGATCCATGCGCACGGTGAGAGGCCCCCCGGAGCGCCGCTCGAAAGGCGCGTGCGGGGGCGGGCGAAGGGCGGGAGCGAGGGGCGGCGCTCGGGAGGGGAGGGGCTTGGCGGGCGGGAGACCGGCGCGATCGGGCGCGGCGGCGAGGCCGGCCAGCAGCCACATGACCAAGCCCGGCGCGGCGCCGCCGAACTCAGCCTTGCGTTCGGCGACCCGCTCCTTTATCCGGGAGGGCTCCGGAGACGTGGCCGAGAGGCTGAAGGCGGCGGTTTGCTAAACCGTTATACGGTCAAAAGCCGTATCGAGGGTTCGAATCCCTCCGTCTCCGCCAACTCACCTGCACGAACCGAGGCCATGGACGCTCGCGCGGCCATTTTTCTTTCGGGTTCACAGGGCATTGCCGAGTTCGAGTTTACCGCGGAGACCGGCCGACCGTGCTCGTCAGCCCCATTTCGCCGTCTCCGTCTCTTTCCGACTTAACCGGCACCGCGCTCGTTAAGTGCCCCGAACGGGGCTATTTTCAATGGGCTCTGGAAGCAGCCGGGCTTTACGGTTGTGCCCGGCTCATTTGCTCGGCTCGCCACTGCAATCCCCGGTCAATTATGAGGTCAGCGCGCAGTCATTCGAGATGCAGGGTTTTGCCGGCAAGACGCGCGGGCAATTGCGAGGGGGAGCGGCGCCATTCCAATCGCCTGTTTGATCAAGGCTTTCGTTCGACGAAACTGACCGCATGACGCGGCAGCAACTCGAACGACATCAGGTGTGGATTTACCTTGGCGCGATCCTCGTGGGGCTCGCGCTCGGCAGCATCGCGCCCGGCGTGTCGGGCGCCTTCGAGGCGCTGCTTTGGCCGGCCCTTGGGCTGCTGCTCTACGCCACCTTCACTCAGGTGCCGCTCACTCATTTGCCCGACGCGTTCCGCGATCGACGCTTCATGGGCGCCGTCCTGATCGGCAACTTTCTTCTCGTCCCTTTCGTGGTTTGGGGGCTGCTCGCGATCCTGCCGGACGATCCCGCGATCCGTCTGGGCGTGCTCCTCGTGCTGCTCGTGCCCTGCACCGACTGGTTCATTACCTTCACCCATCTCGGCGGAGGAGACACGCGCCGCGCCATCGCCGCGACGCCAGTTAATCTGGTCGTCCAGATCGCCTTGCTGCCCGTCTATCTGTGGCTGTTCATGGGCGAGAGATTTATCGAGATCCTGGCGGCCGATCGGATCGCGACGGTCTTTATCCTCATCATCCTGCTGCCGCTCCTGGCCGCTTGGCTCACCGAACGATGGGCCGAGCGCCGGGGGAACGGTGCGGCGGTTGTCGAGCGCCTGGCCTGGTTTCCGGTGCCGCTGCTTGCCCTGGTCGTGTTCCTGATCGCCGCCTCCCAGGTTCAGGCGGTCATCGGCGCCGTTCCGGTCATGGGCAACGTGTTCGGGGTGTTCGTCGCCTACTTGGTCGCAGCGGCCCTCGCCGGTGCCGCCCTGGCCAGGTTGTTCCGCCTGAAGCCTCCGGCGACCCGCACCGTCATCTTCAGCCTCGGCACGCGCAACTCCTTCGTGGTCCTGCCGCTTGCCCTGGCGTTGACGCCGCAATGGCAGACGGCGACGGTCGTCATTGTCTTTCAGTCGCTGGTCGAGCTGTTCGGAATGATCGCCTATCTGTGGATCGTGCCGCGGTTTCTGGCGCCGGACTCGCGCGAGGTTGGCGAGCGCATGGGGGGCAAGCGATGAATACTCGGCATCGCATCCGGGCCGCGCTGACCGGCTTCGCCTGCGGTGACGCCGCCGGTGTTCCGTGGGAGACGATGCGGCCCGAGCAGATCGAGCCGCGCAGAATTCCGAGCCTGCCGGACCGGCGCGGCTGGCCGCGCGGTTCCGTCTCCGACGATACGATCTTCCTGTTGAGCGTGGCGGACGTGATCGCATCCGGCAGTGCCACGCCACGAAGTCTGCTGGAACGGCTGGCTGCCGATCTGCCCCGTGCGCGGGGCGCCGGGCGTACGAGCCGAGCGGCGGTCGAGCGGCTCCTCGCGCATGGAACGCTCCACGCGACCGGCGGGGCCACCAACGGCGCGGCGATGCGGGCGCTGCCCATCGGCTGGGCGAGCGCCACCGGGCAGGCCGAGCGCCGGGTTCGCCTGGGCGTCGATCTGGCGCGCACCACCCATGGAGAGCCTTCCGCCATCGCCGCGGCGGTCGCGGTTGCGGCCATGGGGGCGTGGAGCATCGAGGGAGAACCCATTGACAGGATCATCGCTCAAGCCCTGAGCGAAACGCGGCTTGCACTCGATCTGCTCGGGGCGCCGCCGGCACTCATGACGCCCATCGAAAGCGCGGCGAAAGGGAAGTGGCAGGTGCCCGACGACGGCGTCCCGTTCCTGGGAATGGAGACCGTGGCGGCGGTCGTCACAGTCCTGCGGCAGGCCGCCTCCACCGAAGACTGCATTATTCGCGCCGTGTGCCTGGGCGGCGACACCGATACCTGCGCGGCCGTCGCCGCCGGCCTTCACGCCGGAGCAACGGGCGATGACGTGATTTCCTGGCGCGATGACGTGCCGCTGATTGCCGATCCCGTCATGGCGCGCTTGGCCGAGGGTCTGGCATGGCAGCGACAGTCCGTCTGACAGCCACACAGGCGCGGGATTCGGTGGCCCAGCTCTGGATCGTGCCGCGGATCGTCCATGCGGCCCCTTTCGAGGCGTCAAGATGATCGAGCCCCTGCTCTGGCTTGCCCTGCTCGCGGTCACCCTTGTCGCCGGCACCATCGGCGGGGTCGTCGGCTTCGGAAGCGCCGTGATCCTCCTGCCGGTTTGCGCCTACGCCTTCGGCGCAGCCCATGCGGTGCCGATTTTGACGATCGCCGCTCTGATCGGGAATCTGTCCCGCGCGGCCTTCTCGTGGGCCGAGACCGACTGGCCCGCGGTGCGCATGTACGTGCTCGGTGCCGTTCCGGCCGCGGCGGCAGGCGCCTTGATCTTCGTCGAACTCGACGCAGCGCTGATCCATCGACTGTTGGGCGCTTTCATCCTGCTGATGATCCCGGCGCGTCGCTGGGCGGCACGACGCGAGATGACGATCCAACGCTGGCACCTGCTGCCGCTTGGTGCCTCCATGGGGCTGCTGTCGGGCGTGGTCGGCACCGTCGGACCTATCAATGCGCCGTTCTTTCTGGCTTATGGGCTGGTGAAGGGCGCCTATCTCGCCACCGAGGCGCTGGGCGCCGCCGCCGCCCATCTCACCAAGTCGGTCGTCTACGGGCGCTTCGCCGCTCTCGATGCGGAGACACTTGCCTACGGTCTTGCGATTGGGGGCGCCCTCATTGCCGGATCATGGCTCGGCAAGCGCATCGTCGTCCGGCTCGACACGCCCGCATTCGTTCGTACCGTCGAGGTCCTGCTGGCGGTCTCAGGCTGCCTGATGGTGCTTGGCATCTGATCCCACAGACGCAGGCCAATTCAAAGCGCGTTGCGGGTCTTGCGGCTTTGCGGCGAATCTCACGTGTTTGCTGCGCATGTTTGCGCTACCGAGTGGCCAAGGCATCGAGCACGGGACACTCGGGAACGGCATCTCCAGTACACTGCGCCGCCGTAGTCGCCAACACGCGCTCGATGCGTCTGAGGTCGGCGATCTTGGTGCGCACATCGGCGAGGTGGCGCTCGGTGCGCTCCTTGACCTCGGCACAAGTCTGCGTGCCGCCGTCGACGAGCGCAAGCAGGCCGCGGATTTCCTCGATGGCAAAGCCGAGTTCGCGGGCCCGCAGGATGAAGCGCAATCGCGAGATGTGGCCTTCGTCGTAGACGCGGTACCCTGAAGCCGTGCGCGGCGGGTCGGGCATCATGCCGATCTTCTCGTAGTAACGGATGGTTTCGAGGTTGCAGCCCGTGCGCCGGGCCAGCTCCGCCCGCTGCAACCCTTTCCCGGAATTGTTACCAGCCATCGCTGAAGAAACCCCTTGAGTCTGTAGTTGCTACAGACTGTAGCCTGCGCTCACCTGAAAATCGACGACCAGAAAATCGAGGGCCGAGTCGTATGAACGAGACGGGAGTCCGAACCGAGGCGCTGGAGGCGCCGGATGAGGCCGCGAGCCGCAAGCAGAGCTGGTTCGCCGCCGGCGGGCTGATCGGCGCCGTCCTGGCGTCGACCTGCTGCATCGCGCCGCTGGCGCTGCTGATGCTGGGCGTCTCAGGCGCCTGGATCGGCAACCTCACCGCGCTTGAACCCTACAAGCCGTACTTCGCCGCCGTGGCGCTCGTCTTCATCGGGCTCGGCTTCCGGCAGGTCTATTTCCGGCCAAGGCCGGCCTGCGCCGACGGCTCCCTCTGCGAGCAGCCGCAATCATCCCGCGTCACCAAGGCCGCCCTCTGGTCCGCGACCGTCCTCGTCGTGCTGGCGCTCACGATCAACTGGTGGGCACCGCTGTTCTATTAGGAGACCTCCGCATGAAACGACCGCTCGTCATCGCCGTCAGCCTGCTCACCTTGGGGGCCGTCGGCGTTCTGTCTAACGCAGCTCTATCGCCAGTAGGTTCGCAAGCAACCGCGACCGAGGTGGCAGCTAGCCGGACGGCAACCTTCGCCGTCGAGAACATGACCTGCGCACTCTGCCCGGTCACCGTGAAGTCGGCGATGGAACGGGTAAACGGCGTGCGGTCGGTCGAGATCGACTTCGGCGCCAGGACGGCGACCGTCGTGTTCGACCCCGCCGTCACCAGCATCGATGCGATTGCGGCGGCCTCCACGAACGCGGGGTACCCGGCCGCGATCAAGAGCTAGGCCAGCGGGATGAAGGACTCGACGATCATCAAGACAGGCGCCGCCGGCTCGGTGATTGCCGCCATCTGCTGTTTCACGCCGGCGCTTGTCGTCTTGCTTGGCGCCGGGCTCTCCGCCTGGCTCGGCTGGATCGATTACGTCCTGTTCCCAGCGCTGGCCCTATTCCTGGGGATCACCGCCTATGGGCTCTGGCGGCGGCAGCGGTCGGCCGCTTGCTGCGCCACGGACGCAAAGATCAGCAAGGGAGCAAACTGACATGGCCGACCGCAACAGCATTGGAGGCACGGGGAACGGCGCCTATGACCTCACTGTGATCGGCGCCGGCTCGGCCGGATTCTCGGCGGCGATCACCGCGGCAGAGCAAGGCGCGCGTGTTGCCTTAATCGGGCACGGAACCATTGGCGGAACCTGTGTCAACACCGGCTGCGTTCCGTCGAAGACCCTCATCCGCGCCGCGGAAGCCCTCCATCAGGTCGAGGCGGCATCGCGGTTCGCCGGCCTCGATGGGCAGGCGCGACTTGAGAACTGGCGCGCCGTGCTGCGGCAGAAGGACGAGCTGGTGGCGGCCCTTCGCAAGGCGAAGTACCTCGATCTCCTGCCTGGTTACAACACCGTCGCGTATCTCGAAGGCCGGGCCCGGCTCGCGAATGGCGGCATGACTGTGGACGGCGCGCCGCTCCAGGCGGACAAGGTGATCGTCACGACCGGCGCTTCGCCATCGCTGCCGCCGATCCCTGGGATCGACGCCGTTCCTTACCTCACCAGCACGACGGCCCTCGAACTCGAGGAACTGCCGCGCTCGCTGCTCGTGCTGGGCGGCGGCTATATCGGCTGCGAACTCGGCCAGATGTTCGCGCGCATGGGCGTCGAGGTAACGATCGTCGACATCGTGCCGATCCTCTCGGCGGGCGAGCCCGAAGTCTCGCGGGCGCTCGCCGGCTATTTCCGTGACGAGGGGATCACCCTCCACGAGAACGTCAAGACCCGCGCCATCCGCCGGACGGAACATGGCGTGGTACTGGACGTCTCTTCCGACGGCCGGGACGAAACCATCGAAGCCCAGCAGGTTCTGGTCACCACCGGGCGCCGGCCGAATACCGCGGGTCTCGGTCTGGAGGAAGCGGGCGTGAAGCTTTTGCCTAACGGCGGCATCCAGGTGGACGAGCAGATGCGCACGACGCGGGCCGGCGTCTACGCCGCCGGCGACGTCACGGGACGCGACATGTTCGTCTACATGGCCGCGTACGGGGCGAAGATCGCGGCGAAGAATGCCCTCAACGGTGATGGCCTGCGTTACGACACCACGGCCATGCCGGCGGTGGTGTTTACCGAACCACAGGTCGCCGGTGTCGGGCTGACCGAGGCGCAGGCGCGTGAGGCCGGCCATGACGTCAAGACGAGCGTCCTGCCGCTCGACCAGGTGCCGCGGGCGCTGGCCGCGCGCGACACGCGCGGGCTCATCAAGCTGGTTGCGGATGCGGGCACCGACAAGCTGCTCGGCGCTCATATCCTCGCCCCCGAAGGCGCCGACAGCATTCAGACCGCCGCGCTCGCCATAAAGCACGGGCTCACAGGTGCCGAACTCGCGGAGACGATCTTTCCCTACCTCACCACGGTCGAGGGACTGAAGCTCGCGGCACAAGCTTTCGAGAAGGATGTCGCCAAGCTTTCATGCTGTGCTGGATGAAGGAGGACGTGCGTGCATGCTCTATTGCGGAAGCCCCCTTCGGTCTACGGGCTTGTGGCTATTGGGCTGATCCTGGTCATCGAGCCGGCATTGCCGCAGTACCACTTCTCGCTTTTCTGGTTCTCGCTCGGTGTCCTTGGCACGGCCGTCGGGCTCTATGACCTGATTCGGAAGTCACGATAGCTTGTTCTGCGCTCCTGACCGGTGTTCGTCCATTTGCCGAAGCCGTTTTGGTCATGACCACCGGAGATAAGGTACTGGCGCTGCTCGGTGCGAAGGCGGTCTGCTGCGGCCTGCTTGTACTTGCTGCGACAGGCGCTTTAGGCGGACTTGGGGCGTGGCTGATCGATGGTGCGGGCCGTTGGCTGATGGGAGCGGCAATCCTCGTCGCCGTTGCTGCAATTGTGTTCCGGCGTCGGCATCGGGTTCAAGACGAACCAAGGCGTGGAACGGACAGGGGAGTGCGTGTCGCCGGACCTCAAATACGTAGATTGCACGACGACCGGCCCGGATAAATGCGGCAACGCCGCGACATCTAATCGTCGAAAATCATGCGCGGCTGCTCCGCCGACGGCGCGAGAGCAGCGGTGGCCAACTTATCGAGCGGCAACGCGCATGGGCGCCGATGGATGAGGAGGCGCTCAAGGACCGTCGGCGAGAGATAGGCGAGCCGGATGTAGCGGCTGACGAAGGGGAGCGTCACCTGCTCGGCCTGCGCGATGTCGCTCAGCGTCGCGGCCTCGCCGCGCTCCAGGCGCCGGCGCCAGTCCCAGGCCCGGGCAATTGCGCGCAGGGTGCGCGGATCGGGCCCCGGGTCATCGGCCGCCTCGTCGAGATTGGCCGGCGGGACGATGCGCGGCCGGCCGTTGCGGTGCTTCACCTTGAGCGGGATGACGACGCGGATGGTGGAGGGCGTGGTCATGCGGCGGCCTCCTCAGGCTTCTGGGCCAGCATCTCGCGCACCACGGTGCCAAGGCCGTCGGTGCGCAGATCGACGGCGAGGCCGTCGGCGGTCACGGTCACCCGTTCCACCAGCAGCTTCACGATGCGCGCCTGTTCGGCGGGAAACAGCGCGGACCAGACCTCGGTGAACCGGTCGACGGCGGCGATCACGTCGCGCTCGTCGACGTCGGGTGCTTCCCGGCGCGCAGCGGCGACGGCCTGCGCGACGATCTCCGGGGCGCGCACGAGGCGGCGGATCTCCCGCACCACCGCAGCCTCGACCACATCGGCCGGCAGGCGCAGGGGTGCCGTCGTGCCGGCCGGCTTGCGCCCGCGGATCGCGTCCGTCGAGACGTAATAGCGATAGAGCCGGCTGCCCTTCCTTGTGGAGGCGGGCGTCATCGCACGGCCGGCCTCGGTGAAGATGAGGCCCCGCAGCAGCGCCGGCGTCCTGCTCCGCGTCACCGCCGCCCGGGCATAGCCGTTGGAGGCGAGGATCGCCTGCACTTTGTCGAAGGTGTCGCGGTCGATGATCGCCTCGTGCTCGCCCGGATAGCTCGTGCCCTTGTGCACCGCCTCGCCGACATAGACGCGGTTGTTGATCAGCTTGTAGACGATGCCCTTGTCGAAGGGCTTGCCGCGCTTGGTGAGCCGCCCCTCGGCCTGCAGCTCGCGTACGACCAGGGTGACCGAGCCGAGGTGGATGAAGCGCTCGAAGACGTGGCGCACCAGGGCGGCCTCGCCCTCGTTGACGACGAGCTTCCGGTCCTTCACGTCGTAGCCGAGCGGCACGAAGCCTCCCATCCACATGCCGCGCTTGCGCGAGGCTGCGAACTTGTCGCGGATGCGCTCGCCGATCACCTCGCGCTCGAACTGGGCGAAGGACAAGAGGATGTTGAGCGTCAGCCGCCCCATCGACGTCGTGGTGTTGAAGGACTGGGTGACGGAGACGAAGGTGACGCCGCAGCGGTCGAAGACCTCGACCAGCTTGGCGAAGTCCATGAGCGAGCGGGAGAGCCGGTCGATCTTGTAGACCACCACCACGTCGATCAGCCCGGCTTCGATATCGGCGAGCAACCGCTTCAGCGCCGGTCGCTCCAGGGTGCCGCCCGAGAAGCCGCCGTCGTCGTAACGGTCGCGCAGCAGCACCCAGCCCTCCGCCTTCTGGCTCGCGACATAGGCCTCGCAGGCCTCGCGCTGGGCGTCGAGGCTGTTGAACTCCTGCTCCAGACCCTCCTCCGTGGATTTGCGCGTATAGATGGCGCAGCGCTGCCGGCGGGGTGTGGCGAGCATGGCAGAATCCCTCATCGCTCGCCCCGCTTGATCTCGCGGAGGCCGAAGAAGCGCCAGCCGTTCCAGCGCGTGCCGGCGATCGCGCGGGCGATGGCCGAGAGCGACTTGTACTTGCGCCCCTCCCACTCGAATCCGTCGCGCAGCACCGTGACGGTGTGCTCGATTCCGTTCCATTCCCGCACCAGCCGGGTGCCGGCGACCGGCATGCGCGATTCGCGAATCATCGCCTTGCGTCCCTGCTTGCCCCGCAGCTCGTCAGCCAGGGCATCGAGCAGCCGGACCGTCTCGCGGGACGGGCCGCCATAGGCCAGCTCCTGGATGCGGTAGGCGAGCCTCAGTTCCAGGAAGGGCCGGCTGTTGTTGGGGGCGTCCGCCCCGAACAGGCGCTGCCATTCGGCCTTGAGGTCAGCGACGCTCATCTTCCTGATGGCCGCCAGCCTGGCCAGGACCGTCGCGTCTCGGCGTTCGTCGTCGCCCGGGCGCGGCGGCCCTGAAGCACTTGTTCTTGCTGTTGAACTTCGTTCCATCATCATGCCTTTCTCTTCATGCGAGTGTCGGCATGACGGCGTTGGCCGGGCGGGAAGTCGAGGCAACTGTCTCCGCAGTGTTCAGATAAAGAAGTTGACTTGACCAAGCTGAGACGAACCAGCCCGAGGCTCAGGATGCGCCCGACTTCCGCGATGCGCTCGTCCGGAGTCATCCGTTCAGGGGCGATGGCGTTAGGGCCTGCGAGGCTCGCGTGCATGGAAGGGAGACTGTCCGCAAAGCGATGTCGATGGCGGGACGGTAGGGGCAGATTTCGAGGAAAAGAAGTAAATTCAAACGCTTATCGCAGCCGTGCGCAAACAAAGGAAGCCGCGCGCAGTCATGGCGAATGTCACCTGTACGATCAGCGAGAGAGCGGCTCGGTGCCGCGATTCAGGATCTGAAGGTAGCCGTCATAGGCGAACAGCCGCCGCCTTTGCCTGCCGGTGATCTCCCGGAGGATGCCGAGACGCTCGAGGTGGTGGACTGACTTGGCGATCGTCGGAGCAGAGATACCGAGCCTTTGGGCCGCATCGGGGATCGCGATGATCGGCTTCTGCTGCAGGAGCTGGTGGACGCGCAAGGCCGAGGCCGCCGGCCGTCCAAGCCCTTCGATCCGGTCGCGATCGGCGTCGAAAAGGTTCAGGATTTCGCGCGCCGCGTCCGCCGCCTGCACGGAGGTCTCGGCGACGCCCTCCAGGAAGAACGCGAGCCAGGCCTCCCAGTCGCCGCGCTCACGGACCTGCTGGAGCAGGTCGTAGTAGTGCCGCCGGTGGGTCTTGAAATAGAGGCTCAGATAAAGAATCGGCTCCTTGAGGATGCCCTGCGCGCAAAGAAGAAAGGTGATCAGAAGCCGCCCCAAGCGGCCGTTGCCGTCGAGGAAGGGGTGGATTGTCTCGAACTGAACATGGACGAGACCGGCCTTGATCAGGGCCGGGATCTCGGGCGTGTCGGCGTGGATGAACCGCTCCAGGTCCGACATCAGATCCGGCACCTGTTCCGGCGGCGGGGGGACGAACACGGCATTGCCCGGGCGCGTGCCGCCGATCCAGTTCTGAGACCGGCGGAATTCTCCTGGCTGCTTCGCGCTGCCGCGCCCGGTGGCGAGCAGGATTTCATGGATCTCCCGCATCAGGCGGAGGGAGATTGGGAATCCCTCCCGGATGCGGGCGAGGCCGTGGTTCATGGCTGCGACATAGTTGGAGACCTCCTGCACGTCGTCGAGCGGCACCCCCGGCGCCTCCTCGGTCTCGAAGAGCAAGAGATCGGAGAGCGACGACTGCGTTCCCTCGATCTGGGAGGACAGCAGGGCCTCCTTCCGGATGTACATGTAAAGGAAGAGCGGCGTGTCCGGCAGGATCGACGTAACGCCGTCCAGGCGGCCGATGGCCCGGCTCGCCTCCTCCAGCAGCCGGTAGAGCTTCCCCATCCGCACGGGGGGCTCGGGCGGCAGTGGCGGCGGCACGAAGGCTTCCGCCCGCTCCCCTGCCGTGGAGATGGCCACACGGGCCCCGAGGCGTGAGGGCTGGGGTTCTGACGCCATAGTTGTGCAACGATCCTTTCTTTGGCATTCTCGCAACGAAAGGATACCTCAATAGCCTTTCTTTGTCGTGGGGCTAACGAAAGGATCCTGAAGTGTCGAAGGGCTGGCTCAAGGGAGGTGCCCGAACCAGGGGCCGTTAGGAGGCTGCCGTGGGGCATCAGCGTCTCGGGACGCTACCGCAGTCGCGAAAATGGCAGCGTGTCGTCGAGCTCATCAGCGGCGGCGCGGATGTCCGGGACATTGCCTCGGCGGTCTCCGCCGCGGCAGAGCGCAGCATGTCCGACGCCGCGAAAGACCCTGCCGTCAGCTCAGCCTTCTTTCTGCTTACCCAGGTTCTCCTGGCAGCGCGGAAGGAGCATTTCGTTTCCGAGCTCCGCATGCTGGGCCTGCGCGTGGGTGATCAGCCCTCGCTCATGGAGATCGTCTCGGCGTTCACGGAGGCCGTGGATCGGGAAGTACGTACAAATGGTGGCCGCACGGATTTCGGAGAAATGGTCCAGCTTGCGGCAGCCGAGAGCCTCAACGCCGTTGCCGGCCGGGAGCTTCCGACGCTCTTCGGTGTGACGACGGACGACGTCAAGAGAGCCTTGGCCGGACTGGCGACGGTCAAGCAGTTTGGTCTGCTTTCTTGCGACTTCTTCAGCCGGCTCACGCGGCGCCATCTCGACTACTACCTAAGCCGGGAACTCCCCAAGCATGTCGGGATCAACAAGCGATTCCAGACAGTCAGGGAGCACAATGAGTTTGACAAGGCCTCAGAGACCCACTGTCGCGAGACGGCGCGGATCGTGAGGGAGTTTTCCGGTGAGTGGTTCTCGAAGCACACCTACGAGGGCGGCATCACGCCCGAGAAGGCCAGGGGCTTTGTGCATGTCGCCTTCGACAAGATCCGAAGAGAGCTGCGCATACGGAGGAATGCAGATGGCTGAACGTCTGGTCATTTGCGGGGGGCTGCCGGCTAGGGCGAGCGGCAAGGAGGACGTCCTTGAGCTCGACGTCAAAGCGTCGGAGAGCGCCGGAAGTCGCGTCAATCTGAAGCTCGGCGATCTTTCCGTCCGGATGGTCGAGGACGTGCCGCACGTTCTTACCGATCTGATCGAGATCGCCGCCTATGTGTACTGCGCCGACCAGTTCACGAGGCGCGGCGGCGAGACGATGTCAGACATGGGCAGGGATTGGTTCCGCCGTTTCAGCTTCAGGATACCCGTTCGGCGGATCGATCTCTGGCAGCGCGCGGACATTCGCGAGTCGCTGATCGAGACGCTCGCCTCCTTGTCGGACGACCATTTTGACTTCGACTTTGTACCGCACCCGGAGCCGCAGCCGACAGGCCTGCAGCCGTATTTGGATTTCGGTGATTCGGTGGAGTCAGGCTTCATTCCCGACGAGGTTATCCTGTTCTCGGGCGGTCTCGACTCCTTTGCGGGAGCGGTCGAGAGCCTGGTTGGCCGCGGGCGCCAGGTTGCACTTGTCAGCCATCGAGCGTCGCCCATGATTGACCTTGCCCCTTCAAACGCAGCCGGATTGGAAGCAACAATCTGGAGCGAAGAAGGAGGATATTAATGGCGAGGAAGCGTTATTCGCCTGAGGAGATCATCGGCAAATTGCGGTCGGC
>JACAEB010000166.1 GCA_013389075.1 Alphaproteobacteria bacterium | reverse complement strand
GCGGGGGCGGCGGGGGCAACACGGCCGGCGCGGGCGGAGCCGGGGGCGCGGGTGCCGACTATGGCGGGGGCGGCGGCGGCGGGGGATCTGCGGTCGCGGCCAATGGTGGGGCGGGCGGCGATGGGGCGGACGGCGTCGTCGTCGCCATCACCTGGTTTTGAGGGCCGACCATGAGCAAGCAAAGACACTATGTGATCGACGCGGTGTCGGGCGAGATCGTGAACGTCGTCCTCTGGGACGGCAGGACGCCCCACACCCCAGAAGCGGGGTTCGAGCTCGTCGACGCAGCAGACGCCGACCGCGCGGCGCGGGCACGCCTCGAGATCGGCGCGACGCGGAAGCCCGACGGCAGCTTCACGCCGCGCGATCCGGCAAAGCCGCGCCCCGGGCTTCCGGGTGGTCTTGGCGCAGAGGATCCGGACAACCCGTTCCTGCGCCTTCCGCGCTTCACCCTCGCAAGCCTTCCGGGCGCGCGCCTCGCAGGGCCCGGCGCGCTGATCCTAGTCACCGACGACACGAACGGGCCCGTCGTCGCCGTCTCCGACGGCACGAACTGGCGGCGGGTGACCGACCGGACGGTGGCCGGCTGACGCCGGCCTCGCGCCGTCTGCCGGCCGAGCACACGAGATACGAGAGTCGGATTGCATGGTAAGCGCGATGGTAACCATTTCGCGCAAATGCTCTACCTATACGGGAATCAGGTTCCCGTTGTCACCTTAGGTTGACTCACCTTCATCGGCATGCGATCGATAGGAATATTTGCCTAAAGAGGTAGCTCATGCTGACGCGCCACGCAACCGTTTCCTGGCCGCAGATGCTCGCCGTCGCCGAGACCGCGGCGGCGGAGACCAGCGGCGAAAGTGAGGAATGCAAGGTCGCGGTCGCCCATGCCCTGCGAAACCGGCTCAAGACGCAGCCGTCATCCCTGCCGGCCGGACGACGTTCGGATGTGACATGGGATGCCGGCCTCGCGCCGCCGGATGATCCCGCCCTCGCATCGGCCCTGGCGATCGTCTGCCGCGTCTGGACCGGGGAGATCGCCGATCCCACGCACGGTGCCACGCTCTACCGGCCCCATTCGGCCCCCCCGCCCGAGGTGCCCGCCGTGAAGGCGACGGCGCTGCTCGGCCGCTACTGCTTCTACCGTCCAACCTCAACCATGGGAGCATGAAGATGGACACTCTCTCCAGCCTGATCCTTCAACCTTTCGAGCAGAGCCCCGCCTGGCTCAATCTCGTCTTCGCGGTGGTCACGGCCGCGTCGGCGGTCACGGCGGCCACGCCGACCCCGTCCGATGACCGCCTGCTCGGCAAGCTCTATCGCGTGATCGAGATTCTGGCGCTGAACATCGGCCGGGCCAAGGATACCGGGCCCCGCTTCAAGGGCTGAGGCCTCAGGCGGCCGGCGCCTTCCGCCTCTTCCGCGCAGGCCCCTTTGCCGGAGCCGCGCCGCCGGCTTTCAGACGGGCGCTGCCATCCACCGACTTTCGCGACCGACCCGCTCCGTTCATCGCCGCCTTCGCGGCTGCGCGGGCCGACGCCGATTTGCCGGCGTGCGGGGAGGGCGGGGCAGGGGGCAGAGCGTCTTCCTCTCCGGCGTCGAGGGCGCCGTTGGCGTGCGAGGCGGCGTCCAGCGCTTCCTCGTCGCCATGCTTCTTCATTTTCTTCTTCTTTCCGGCCTTCTTGGCCTTGCCCTTGCGTTCGTCCTTCGCATCGGCCTCGGGCTCGGGTCCGACGATCAGGCTGCCCCAATCGGTTGCCCGATTGTGGAGAAGGGCCCAGCAGGCGAGCTCGACCGTGCGCGGAATGCGCACCTCCTCGCCATCCCGCTCGCCCTTTTCGTAATATTGAACGACCCGGCGCTTGAGACCGAGGGCCTCCGCAGCCTCTTTCTGGGAAAGAGACAGCGCCTTGCGCCACCGCTTGAAGTCTGTCGGTCTCACGATTGCGTCCTCCGCCGTCAGCGCAAGGCCCTGATGGTCCCCGAGCCGCATACTTCGATGTCCGTCCACCCCAGACGCGCTAGCTTTATAGAGCGCAGGACCTGTGCCGCCAAGGCGAAACGCCGAATTCGCGCGCGCGTCTGATCTCTGGACAGCGCAAACGTGGCTAAGCGCCCATTAAGTCCTTCCACCGATACTCGCACGGGGTTGTGGTGTTTTTGGCATCCGACCCGTTTCGAAACCGTTTGGAAGCAGGGTATGGGCAAGGACAAGGCGGACGCGTTGAAGGCCTTTCTGGCGCGCCTTCCCGGCAAGATCGCCGCACCCCTCGCGACGGCGATCGAGGCGGACCGGCTGGTCAATCCCGCGGGCCTTCCGCACGAGACGATCCTTGACGGCCTGCGCCCGGTCCTGCGCGGGGCGGAGACCCGGCCACACCGTCTGCGGACGCCCTTGCGCGTCTTCTGCGAACCCTTCGAGGACCTTCTCGTGGGCGACCATGAGGGCGCCAAGGTCGAGGGCCGCATCGCACGGAGCTCCCTCCGGCCGGTCTGGCGCCTCGTCCAGGATGTCGCCGGCAAGCCCTTCGCGGCGCGGACGGCAAGCCTCACCGGCGCGCTTCTCGGCCGGACGGAGGCCGAACTTGCCGAAATCGTTCCCCTCTTTCAGGCGGAGGCCGCCGCCGCCCTCGCCACAGCGCTCGAGGCCGGATCGGCTCCGGCGCTCGCGGACCCCGATCTGTGTGCGGATGCGGAGGAAATCCGCCGCCTCCTCGCGATCGCGCCCCTGACACTCTCCCTGCGCACACGGTTCATCCGCCCCGTGCCGACGCTGGAGGATGCCGACCTCGACATCATCCGCGCCTGCTATGAAGACGTCGGCAGCGTGCATCCCGACGCCGCCCGCTATGTTCCGGTCATCGTGCTCGGGCGCCTCGCGCGGCCGTGGGAAATCCTCCGCGTGCTCGCCAAGCTGGCCCGCAGCCAGTCGGACACGCTCGTCAGCCAGACCGATGTCGGCCTCGTCGGGGAGCTTCTGCTGCACGACCTCGAGCGGCTGGCCGAGAGGATCGAGGCTGCGGAGCCCGCCTCCTTCGATCCCGAGACGCTGGGCACCGCGATCTCGCAGTTCGCCCGCCTCGGTCACGGCCTCACCACCGAACTCGACATTCATCGCCACGGCCCCTGGGGCGAGCGGCTCGCCGAGCTTCGCGCGCGGGTCGGGACGCGGATGGAACGGTTTCTCGATCAGTCCGTGCGCGACGTCACCGGTCTGCTGGCCGTCCGCCGGCCCGGCAATCCCCGCCGGCGGCATGAGCGACAGGCGGATCTTGGCCGCCCTCTCGACGATGCGCGGGCCGGGCGGGCGAGGGCGGTCGTCCAGCTCGTGACGAGCTGCCGGGGGGTCGCGGCCCAGGCGGCCTTCAATGTCGCCCATGCGACCTGCGTCGAGCGGATCAGCGAGAGCCTCGACGACTATGTCCCGGCCATTCTCGAGGCCCTGAAGGGTGCCGACGAGGAGCTGCTGCCGATCGCCCAGGCCTATTTCGGGGCGGCGGTGGAGCTGATCGGCCTTCTGCGCGGGGAGGCGGAAGCGGACCTGCTGCGCCGCAAGGGCGCGATCGCGCGGGCCGGCTGACGCAATCGGTCAGTGGGCGGAGGCAGGTGGGGGCGCCGCTTCCGCTTCGCTCGCCTGCGCATCCCCTTCGTTCGCCGCAGCCTCCGCAGCCTCCGCAGCCTCCGCAGCCTCCGCAGCCGTCGGCCCGGGCGGAGGATCGGCCTCGGACTTGCCCGCCGCCACCGCCACCCCATCATCGAGCAGCGTGAGCAGGATCGCGAGCGAGACGTTTCCCGCAAGGCTCGGGGCGGTCATCGGCGGTCGGGTGATCTGGCGGAAGGTCGCAAGGCCGGTCGCTTCGTCCACGAACCAGTCTTCATGCATCCGTCCCGTGCTCCCCATCATGGCCCCCGGCAGCGGCAGCCCGAGCCCGATGGCGGTCCCGTGGGCGATGGGCAGAAAGGCGTCCGTCTCCGAGGCGAGACCGGTCACGAAGGCCTCGGCGAAACGGTTGACGCCGAGGAGGTGATCGGCGGTCCCCTGGGCTGTGGCCCGCAGCGCCGGATTGCCGGAGAGGCTGGCCGCGCCGGCGAGAACGATCCCAAGACCCGTGGCCCGTTCGTGTGCGTTGCTTGCGGCGTCAGGCCCGAGAAAGAAGCTCGCGAACGGCTCGAGATCGCGTCCGGCGGCTTCGAGCTTCGCCTGCGCGAGCGTCCCCGCTTCGGTGACGGTCCCGGTCGCGGCATCCCGCCGGACGAGACGCAGCAGCGTGAGGGCGAGGCCTCCGCCGGCGAGACGGTCGTCGGTCGGCGCCGCGCCGATATGCATGGCAAGGGCGCCCGGCGGGATCCCCTCGATCCCCGCGAGCGCCATCTCGGCGATCATCTGCACACGGG
Source organism: Alphaproteobacteria bacterium (assembly GCA_013389075.1). Classification (GTDB taxonomy): domain Bacteria; phylum Pseudomonadota; class Alphaproteobacteria; order JACAEB01; family JACAEB01; genus JACAEB01. Next base: position 20,120 of record JACAEB010000166.1, on the reverse strand, counting down.
CGGTCTCGCCCGGACGCGGGGATGTCTCCACGAGGTCGGGGCGGGCGGCGAGGATGCGCCGCGCCGCATCCGCGCAGGCCTGCGCGCGCGCCGCATCGATCCGCTCGAGGCGAGCGGCCGCCGCGGCGAGGGCCGCACCCGTGACATAGGCCGTCTCCACGCCTTCGCTCCGGATCGCCCGGACCGCGTCGTCATCCTGTGGCGCGGGAATGGCGCCTTCCGCGGCCGAGGCGACGCCGCCCCGGACCTCGCCATGGCTGTCCACGGCCTTCAGAAGGTAGTCGACGCCGTGGCGGATCTCCCCGTCGACCGATGCGGCGAGATCGGCCGTTTCCGGAAGGACGAGGTCGATCGCCTCCGCCTCGCCCGGAAAGAGATCGGCGAAGGCGACGAGCCCGAAGAGCGCCTGCGCGATGGCGCCGGTCGACTTCCCGTAGTCCGAGCCCAGATGCCAGCCCCCGGAGAGATCGACGACGGTTCCGGCGGCATCCTCGAGTGCCGCGTCCTCGAGATGGCAGGGGCGATGGAAGAGGTTGGTCTCGCCGTCATTGAGGGCGACGCCGCACCGGTCGAGATAGAAGCTGCGCAGAAGGAGGCGCACGGTCCGCCGGTAGACGCCGTCCCCGATGGTGAAGGGCGGTGAGAGGCTCGGCCCGGCCGCCAGCACATAGTCGCCGGGCTCGGTGAGGCCCGACAGCTCGACGCGCAGGACGGAGCTGCCCGTCAGCGGATCGGTGGTCTCGACGAGGCCGTCCGGCACACCCACCGGCAGGCCCGATCCCGCGGCGAGGATGCGCAGACCGTCCGGCGCGGGCGCGCCCTCGGGGCCATGCAGGAGCCAGGCCCGCTTGGGGGCTCCGCTCGGCCAGCCGGCCCGGTTCACCGCCCAATGCACGCCGCCCGCGCGCGCCCAGGTGGCGCACGGCAGCAGCGCGGAGGCGGCCCCCAGCAGGGCGGCTCGACGGGTCGGTTTCCACATCATGGTCAGGGACTCCCGGACCGGATGAGGTTAGGATCGCCACCTTAGCGGCGTCTTAAGGGGCTGCGGTATTCCGCACCGGGCGATGACTCTTGACCCGGATCAAGCCGGCGTGCCCCTGAGAGGTCTAGACGCTCCCACGAATGGAGGTGAAGCGATGGACGCGAAAGCGAGGGCCAGGACCCGGCCTTCCCGGACGGCAAGGCCGGCGACGGTGACCGGGACGGGCGGAACCCCGGCCGCTTCGGTGGGTCATGGGGGTGGAGCAGCCCTGCATGGCCATCCGCCGGAGCGGGACTCGTACGGCTCCACGGCCTTTGCCGAGATCCTCGACCGGGCGACGAGTGCCGCGCTGGGACGGCTGACGGGGGGCCTGTCGCCAGCCGCTCTCATTCTCGCCTACATGGACTGGGCCATCCATCTGGCCGCCGCGCCGGGCAAGCGGCTTCAACTCGTCGAGAAGGCCGGCAAGAAGAGCTGGCGGCTTTACCGCCATCTCGCCGAATGCCTGTTCATGGGCGACAGCGGGCGGAGCTGCATCACGCCGCTGCCCCAGGACAAGCGCTTTGCGGGGGAGGCGTGGTCGGCGCTGCCCTTCCGCTTCCTCTCGCAGGCCTTCCTGCTGCAGCAGCAATGGTGGCACAACGCCACGACCGAGGTGCCCGGGGTCTCCGAGCAGCATCTGCGCGAGGTCAATTTCGCCGCGCGGCAGATCCTCGACGCCGTGGCGCCGACCAATTTCGTCCTCACCAATCCGGAAGTCCTTGAACGGACGGTCGAGGAGGGAGGCATGAACCTCGTTCGCGGGCTCCAGCACTTCCTTGAGGATCGCGAGCTTGCCGTTTCCGGGCGGCCGCCCGTCGGAGCGGAAAACTTCATCCCCGGCAAGGATGTCGCGGTGACCCCGGGCAAGGTCATCCATGTCGATCGCCTGATCGAACTCATCCAGTATGCGCCGGACACGGACGAGGTCCATCGGGAGCCCGTTCTCATCGTACCGGCCTGGATCATGAAATATTATATACTCGACCTCAGTCCGCAGAACTCTCTCGTCAGATATCTGCGGTCACAGGGCCACACCGTCTTCATGATCTCGTGGAAAAATCCTGATCCGGACGATCGGGATCTCGGGATGGAGGACTACCTTGATCTCGGTGTCCGCGAAGCGCTGGATGCGGTCGGATCGATCGTTCCGGATGCCCGGGTGAATGCAGTCGGCTACTGCCTTGGCGTCACGCTGGCGGCCATCGCAGCGGCAGCCCTCGCGCGGGAGGGGGACGATCGGCTTGCCACGCTGACACTCCTTGCAACCGAGACCGATTTTACCGAGCCCGGAGAGCTCGAACTCTTCATCGACGAGAGCCAGCTCTCGTTCTTGCAGAACATGATGTGGGAGCAGGGGTTCCTCGACACAAAGCAGATGGCCGGAGCATTTCAGATGCTGCGATCGAATGATCTCATCTGGTCGCGGCTCGTGCACGACTACCTGATGGGAAAGCGACGGCCGATGATCGACCTGATGGCATGGAACGCGGATGCCACCCGATTGCCCTATCGCATGCACACGGAATATCTCCACCGGCTCTTCCTCCACAATGACCTTGCCGAGGGCCGCTATCGCGTGCGCGGCGAGCCGATAACCCTCACGGACATCCGGGCGCCGATCTTCGCGGTCGGCACGGAATGGGACCATGTCGTTCCCTGGCGGTCGGCCTTCAAGATACATCTCCTGACGGACACGGACGTCACCTTCCTGCTCACCTCGGGCGGGCATAATGCGGGGATCGTGTCAGAGCCAGGTCGTCCCCGCCGCCACTACCGGATGCTGACCCGTCCCCATGGGGAGCGGCATGTCGATCCTGAAGGATGGCTGGAGATGGCGCCGCTCGAGGAGGGATCGTGGTGGCCGGCCTGGTCGGACTGGCTGATCGCCCACTCGGAGGGCAAGACGCCGCCGCCGCCGCTCGGCAACGAGATCTACCCGCCGCGCCGCGACGCTCCCGGGCAGTACGTCTTCGGCACCTGAGCTCAGGGCAGCCGCGTCAGCTCGGCGACCGTCTCGGTGAAGAGCACGAGCGGATCGGAGGCGGCGATCCAGGCGGCGAGGTCGGCCGGGGAGGCCGTGAGGCGGATCTCCTTGCCGATCCCCGAGCCGGTCTCCACGGCCTCGATCTCGCCCCGGTCGACGGCCGCCTTCAGCTCGACCTCGTTCAGCCCGTAGATCGCAAGACCGGTCTCGGGCGACAGCTCGTAGCGGTAGAGGTGCCAGCCGCGCTGGGTTCCCTCGACCGCATCGCCGCCATCTCCCCGCCAGTCGACGCTGAGGAAGCGGTGGCCGCCGATCTGGGCCGAGAGCGCCAGCGCATAGAGCCAGCCGGCATCGGCATCGTCCGCCTCCTCGGCCCCTTCCGGCGGCGCGGCGGGCTGGACGGGGGTCGCCACCAGGAGCGTCATCCCCTCGGTGTCGTTCTCGGCCCGCGTGTTGAGAAAGAGAAGGAGGCTGTCCTGCTCGCCGACCTCGCCCCGCCAGGTTCCGAGGAGCTCCTGGTCGACGACGGGCTGACCCTCGACGCGGAGCGGGTGCACGGAGGTCGGCACGCAGGCCGCGAGCCAGACCATGGCGCAGAGCATGGCCGCAAGGCCGGGCAGGGCTCGGGATTTCGGCGAGCGGAAGCGAACGGATTGCGTCATGATGGCCCCCATCCTTTCATCGGGACATGCAGCGGTCATCCGACTGTATCGCGCCGATCCGGGCGAACAAGCGGCCTGCGACACCGCGCGGGATTTGATCCGCCTCCGCAAGGCGCCATCTTTGCCCGAGGACCGAATGCTGTAGGACCGCCCCGGGGGATCAGACGGACATGACGCGGAAGCAGAAACGGCTGACCATTCTGGGGGCGGGGGCGGGCGCGCTCGCCCTTGCGGCGGCGCTCGTCCTGTTCGCGCTGCGGGACACCGTCACCTTCTTCTACAGCCCCTCCGATCTCGCCGGGGTCAGCATCGACGAGGCGCGGGCGATCCGGATCGGCGGTCTCGTCGCCGAGGGCAGCGTCGAGCGGGGCAACGGCCTGCAGATCCGCTTCGTCGTCACGGACGGGCCCGCCTCGGTGCCGGTGGCCTATGAAGGCGCCCTGCCGGACCTCTTCCGGGAAGGGCAGGGCGTGATCGCCGAGGGCCGGCTCGGCCCGGACGGGCTCTTCCGTGCCGAGACGATTCTCGCCAAGCACGATGAATCCTACATGCCCCCCGAGGTCGCCGACGCGCTGAAGCGCTCGGGCACCTGGAAGGACGGGTCCGAGAGCCCCGGATCCACGACGGGCGGAACCTGACCGCATCCTCCCGCTTTCGTCTGTCACCCTCCCGGAGGAGGCGCGGGGCCGCAGATGCGCCTTGCGCTCTGTTAATGTTTGGGAAAGACTTCCGTAATGCGTGGCGCGGCAGGCTGCAGGGGTGAAACGGGGGGCACGGGCGTGCCTGTCCGGTCCCCGCTTCCAGCCGGATTTCTTGTCCGGCGGCCGGCGGTTCCATCCCCGTCACCCTGGGATCCCGGCTTCGCTCCGGCGACGGCTCCACACCCCCGACCCGCCGTGGTCGGCGCTCCCCCTTCTCTGGAAGCCATCCCCGCTCGGGGTGCCCCCGCCCCCGTCGTGGCGGAGCCGCACAATCCGGACCCGGGCCGCGCGCCGGCGACTGAGAGGAGACAGATCCGATGCGGATTCTCGTGGTCGAGGACGACAGGGAAGCGGCGGCCTATCTCGTCAAGGGGCTGAAGGAACACGGTCATGTCGTCGACCATGCCGGCGACGGCGCGGTGGGCCTCGAGATGGCGCTCGGCGGCCCCTATGACGTGCTCATCGTCGATCGCATGCTGCCGGGCCGGGACGGGCTGTCGCTCGTGAACGCGCTCAGGGAGGTGTCGGACGCGACGCCGGTCCTGTTCCTCTCGGCGCTCGGGGATGTCGACGACCGGGTGCGCGGCCTGCGCGCGGGCGGCGACGACTATCTTCCCAAGCCCTATTCCTTCGCCGAACTCCTCGCCCGGATCGACGCGCTGATGCGGCGGCGCAATCCCGATCAGGTGAAGACGCGCCTCGTGGTGGGCGACCTCGTCATGGACCTGCTCAGCCGCAAGGTGAAGCGCGGCGACACCGTCATCGACCTCCAGCCGCGCGAATTCCGGCTGCTGGAATATCTGATGAAACATGCGGGGCAGGTTGTCACGCGGACCATGCTGCTCGAAAATGTCTGGGAATATCACTTCGATCCACAGACCAATGTGATCGATGTGCACATCTCGCGGCTGCGCTCGAAGATCGACAAGAGCTTCCCCTCGCCGCTGCTGCACACGATCCGCGGGGCCGGGTACACCATACGTGCAGCTGCTTAGGCTTTTTCGCACCACCACCTTCCGCCTCGCGCTCATCTATCTGCTTCTGTTCCTCGCCGCCGTGCTGCCGCTCCTGGGCTTCATCTACTGGAGCTCCCTCATGCTGCTCGAGCGCCAGACCGACGAGACGCTGGCGAGCGAGGTGGCGGGGCTCGAGGAGCTCTACCGCACGAGCCAGCTTGCCGGGCTGATCGAGGCCGTGACCACGAGAGCCAATCGGGCCGATGGCGGTCTCTACCTTCTCGCCCGGCCCGACGGGACGCCGCTCGCGGGCAATCTGAAGCGCTGGCCGGGGCCGCGCGACGAGCCGCAGGGCCGCATCAGTTTCGACTACCGGCCGAAGGACGGCGGCGAGATCCGGCCCGCGCGCGGCGAGTATTTTCTCCTGACGGGCGGGGTCTGGCTGCTCGTGGGGCAGGACGTCTCGCAGCTCCGCCGGATCGAAGGGCTCATCCTTCAGGCGCTCGGGGTGGCGCTCGCCGCGACGCTTTGCCTCGGCATCGTCGGCGGCATCGTGACGAGCCGGCGGATGATCCAGCGGCTCGAAGCCATCAACCACACCACGCGCGACATCATGGCCGGCGACCTCGGCCGGCGGGTGGCGCTGAAGGGCTCGGGGGACGAACTCGATCAGCTTGCGGAGAATCTCAATGCCATGCTCGACCAGATCGAGCGGCTGATGGTGGCCATGAAGGAGGTTTCCGCCAATATCGCGCATGATCTGCGTACCCCGCTCAACCGGCTGCGCAGCCGGATCGAGGTGGCCCTCATCTCTCTCGACGAGGGCGGCGAGAGCGCCAGCGTGCTCGAGCGGACGCTCGAAGAGACCGACCAGATCCTCACCACATTCAACGCGCTCCTGAGCATTGCCCGGCTCGAGGCCGGAACCGTCGCCTCGAGGAGGGAGACGCTTTCGCTGGCCGAGACGGCGGCGGCGGTCGTCGAACTCTATGAGCCGCTTGCCGAGGAGCGCGACGTGCGCCTTGTCTGCGAGGTGTCCGGGCCGGGGCACATGACCGGAGACAAGGACCTCCTGAGCCAGGCCATCGCCAATCTCCTCGACAACGCCATCAAGTTTTCGCCCCAGGGCGGGACGGTCCGGGTGAGCGTGGCGCCGTCGCGCGAGCCGCAGACCGTCGAGATCGGCGTGTCCGATGACGGGCCGGGCATCCCCGAGGCCGATCGGGATCGGGTGCGCGGCCGCTTCGTGCGCCTCGAGGCGAGCCGCAATCAGCCCGGCAGCGGGCTCGGACTGTCGCTCGTGGCGGCCGTGGCCCAGATCCACGAAGGGCGTTTCGTGCTCGAGGCCGCTCATCGCACCCAGCCGCCGGGCCTCCTCGCCCGCCTCGTTTTTCCGTCCCTGCCGTGATTCGGGTGGCGGGACCGCCGCCGGCGCCCACCCCCACACGACATCCAGCCCACCCGTCAGCACCCGTCCTTTGCGACCGGTTCGCGGTCCGGCGCCTCTCAAAGAATCCAGTGTTCGCCTGGGTTTCCGCGCATGGACGGCCGGATTGCCAGCAAATCCGGGGCTTCTGGCGATGCGCATCCGCAAAAAAACTGTTGCGCGTGAAGAAACATGTGATAAAGGCGACAACTGACCCGAGGTTCTTGGCGATCGCGGCTTTTACTTCAGCCCGGCGCCCGTCAGACCGCCTGGTCAAGGTCGACGCCGGCTTTCAGATGGACGCAAGGTCCGGACGCGGCGGTGTCGGAGGAACAGAAGCGGTGTGGTCAGAGCACACCACCTGAGCGCACAGAGGAGCCGTTATGAGCAAGGCTGATTTCATCGAGCGTGTGGCGAAGTCCGGAAATCTGAGCAAGAGCGACGCCAAGCGCGCCGTCGAGCTCGTCTTCGGCGAGGTCGAGAACGGCATCAAGTCGGCCAAGAAGGACGGCAAGTTCACGATCGGGACCTTCGGGACCTTCACCGTCTCCAAGCGTCCCGCCCGCAAGGGCCGCAATCCGCGGACCGGTGAAGCGATCAAGATCAAGGCGTCGAAGACGCTGAAGTTCAAGCCGTCCACCAATCTGAAGAAGGCTGCCGGCATCTGACGCCGACACGCCTTTCCGGCGATCGGACCCGCCGCGCGTCCCGCGCGGCGGGTTTTTCATTGCTAGCCCTGGCGCGCCGTGAAGCGTTCGATCGCCGCCTTGTGCTCGGGCGTGCGGCGGGCTTTTTCAAGCGCCTCACCCTCGCGCGCGCAGACCGCCTCCATGTCCGTCTCGCATGCGTTCTGCGTGATGAGCATTTTCGTCATCTTGAGCTGTGGCGCCGGATTGGCGGCGATCATCTCGGCGAGGGCGAGGGCCTCGTCCATCAGCCGCTTATGCGGTACGAGACGATCGGCAAGGCCTCCCGCCACCGCCTCGTCGGCCTTGATCGTGCGGCCGGTGAGCATCAGCTCGCTCGCCTTCCCAAAGCCCATGCGGCTCACGAGATAATGGGTCGAGGCGAGTTCGGGGACGAGCCCCACACGGACGAATGCCAGCGTGAAGCTCGCCTCGGTCGACGCGAGAATGACATCGAAGGGCAGGATGAGGGTGAGGCCCATGCCGACCGCCACGCCGTTGACGGCGGCGATGAGGGGCTTGGAGCCGCGCACGAGGTCGATCCAGCCCGCCCCGCTCGGCGCGGCCGGCTGCGTGCCGGTCTCGATCATCTCGAGCCGCCGCTTGAACCGCTCCTTCATGTCGGCGCCCGCGCAGAAGCCCCGTCCGTTCCCGGTCACCACGATCGCGCCGACCTCGGCCTCCTCATTGGCCTTGCGGATGGCGCGGGCCCAGTCCCCGTCCATGTCGAGCGTCATGGCGTTGAGCTTCTCGGGCCGGTTGAGGCGGATGATCGCGACGCGGCCCTGCCGCTCGTAGAGGATGTGTTCGGAGATGGCTTCGGTGGTCATGAGAAAGGCTCCATGAGATGGCGCGCGAGAGGCGTGGATCTTGTTCTTGGCCAGACATTGGGTAGGCTGATCCCGGCGCTTTGAACGATCTGGTCCTGTGGGGGCAGCGTGCACTTTCTGAACGGGCTGAAGCAACCGCCGCCGGCATTCGACCCGCCGCGGGCGAAGGAAACATTCTCCGAGCTTGAAAAGGCCGCCATCCGCATGGGCGGCAACGGACTTGGCAAGGCCGTCAAGCGCCTCACCAAGACGCGCGGGGCGAAGGCCCTCCTTGAGGGCGCATTCGGCAACAGCCCCTATCTCGCCGGCCTCGCCCTGCGCCGGCCAGACTGGCTGCTCGCGCTCTTCGAGACCGAGCCCGTCGCAGGCATCGAGACCATCATCGACGACACGCTCGCGCTCGCGCGGACCGCCGAGAGCATCGACGCCCTCATGGCCGGCCTGCGCGAGCAGAAGGCGCGCGCCGCGCTTCTCATCGGCCTTGCCGATATCGGCGGCATGTTCGATCTCGAGGCGGTGACGCGGTCGCTGACGCGCTTCGCCGATGCAGCGCTCACCGCCGCGCTGCGCTGGCTCCTGTGGGAGGCAGAGCGGGCGGGGCGCTACCGCCCGCCCCAGCCCGAGGCGCCGGAGCGGCAGTCGGGGATCGTGATCCTCGCCATGGGAAAATACGGCGCCTACGAACTGAATTATTCGAGCGACATCGACATCATCGTCTTCTTCGACCCGAGCGTCCTTCCCATCACCTCCGAAGCTCTGCCCCAGGCCTTCTGCGTCGATCTTACCAAGAAGATCATCCGTGTCCTGCAGGAAGGAACGGTGGACGGCTACGTCTTCCGCGTGGACCTGAGGCTGCGCCCCGATGCGGGGGCGACGCAGGTCGCGATATCGGTCGAGGCGGCGGAGGTATACTACGAATCCTTCGGGCAGAACTGGGAACGGGCCGCCATGATCAAGGCGCGCGCCTGTTCGGGCGATCTCGACGCGGGCGAGCGCTTCCTCGACATGCTCCAGCCCTTCATCTGGCGGAAATATCTCGACTTCGCCGCGATCGAGGACGTGCATTCGCTCAAGCGCCAGATCCACGAGAAGGTCGGCCACGCGACGATCACGGTGAACGGCCACAATGTGAAGCTCGGCCGAGGTGGCATCCGCGAGATCGAGTTCTTCGTCCAGACCCAGCAGCTCATCCTCGGCGGGCGCGATCCCGGACTGCGGGACAACACGACGCTCGGCGCGATGCAGGCGCTGCTCGCGCGCAATCTCATCAGCGCGGAGGCCGCGCGCGAGCTGTCGGAGGCCTATGTCTTCCTGCGCACGCTCGAGCACCGCATACAGATGGTCAATGACCAGCAGACCCACGCTCTGCCCAAATCCCATGCCGGTGTTCAGCACACGGCCCGCTTCATGGGCTACAAGTCCACCAACACCTTCGCCGCCGACCTGACGCAGCATCTGACGCGCGTGACGACACATTACGCGGCCCTCTTCGAGGGCGCGCCCCCGCTGTCGGAGGAGGCGGGCAGCCTCGTCTTCACCGGGGTCGAGGACGATCCCGACACGCTCGAGACGCTGACGGGCCTTGGCTTCGAGCGGCCGAGCGACGCGGCGGCGACGATCCGCTCCTGGCATCACGGACGGCTGCGCGCCACCCGCTCGGAGCGGGCGCGCGAGATGCTCACCAAGCTCATGCCGCTACTGCTCAAGGCTTTCGGCAAGACCTCGGCGCCCGATCTCACGCTCGCGCGGTTCCATGACTTCCTCGCCGGGCTTCCGGCCGGCATCCAGTTCTTCTCCCTTCTCTACAACAATCCCCGTCTTCTCGACCTCCTCGCCAAGGTGCTCGGCATCGCGCCGCGCCTGTCGACCTATCTTGCGCGCAATTCGAGCGTGCTCGAGGCGATGCTCGAGGCCGATTATCTCGACACGCTGCCGGGCGTGGCCGAGCTCGACGAGCGCCTCGCCGCGCGTCTCGCCGAACAGGACAATTTCGAGGGCAAGCTCGATGCGGCCCGCTACTGGGCCAAGGATCAGCATTTCCGGATCGGCCTGCAGGTGCTCGTGGGCAATGCGCCCGCCGACATTGCCGGCCCCGCCTACACGAACCTCGCCGAGATCATCATCCGCAAGATCCAGCCCGTGGCCGAGGCGGATGTTGCCCTGGCCCATGGCACGGTGGCCGGTGGCGGCCTTGCCATTCTCGGCATGGGGAAGCTCGGCGGCAACGAGATGACCGCGACCTCCGATCTCGATCTCATCTTCGTGTACGACCACGATCACCGTGTCGAGCAGTCCTCGGGCGCAAAGCCCCTGGCCGTGTCGCAATATTATGCGCGCCTCGCCCAGCGCTTCATCGCGGCCATGTCGGCGCAGACGGCCGAAGGGTCCCTCTATGAGGTCGACATGCGGCTCCGCCCCTCGGGCGCGGCTGGTCCGGTCGCGGTCCGGCTCGACACCTTCGAGAGCTATCACGCGAGCGAGGCCTGGACATGGGAGCGCATGGCGCTGACGCGGGCGCGGGTTCTGACCGGCCCCGCTGCTTTGCGCGACAGCCTCGAGGACATCCGCAGGCGCACGCTGTGCGTCCACCGCGATCCGCGCAAGATCGTGCAGGACATGATGGAGATGCGCGAGAAGCTCGCGCGCGAGAACCCCTCGAGCGATCCGTGGAATCTCAAGCATGTCCACGGCCGCCTGATCGATCTCGAGTTCACGGCGCAGATCCTTCAGCTCATCCATGCGGCGGACGAGCCCGGCATTCTCGACCCCAATACGGTGCATGCGCTCGAGAAGATGCGCGCGGCCGGCGTGATCCGCCCGGATGTGGGCAACGACCTCATCGCCATCGCCGGGCTCTATCACAACGTCACCCAGGTGCTGCGCATCGCGGTCGAGGGCGCCTTCGCGCCGGGGCGGGCGGCGCCCGCCTTGCGGGAGCTCCTCGCGCGTGCCGCCGGTGAGCCGAGCTTCGAGGCGACGGAGGTGCGTCTGCGCAAGGCGCAGGAGCGGGTTCTCCAGGTCTTCGGCGAGATCGTCTCCCGCTACAAATAAGGGCCTCGCGCCCGCGAGGTACCACATGGTGAGGGTGGGTTCGGGACCGCTTAACCCTGCCCGAAAAAAAATTCGATTTGGCTGTGGAATTCCTTGCATCGCAAAGGCGCATCCATATATTGCGCACTTCGCGTCCGATGAGGGGCGCGACGGTTAAGGGACATCCCTTCGGTATCACTCACCTTGGTTTGGAGGGGGTTGCAATGGCCCAACCTTTGCCCCAGATCACGGTAGGTGCTGAAGCGGAGGCGGTTTACGCCCGAGCAGAGGTGCAATCCGTGCCGGCCCCGGTTTCGTTCATTCGAAGCCAGCCACAAAAGAAGAAGTCTGAGGCGGCAATCCGTCCGGACGACGAAAACAAGCCCAAAGACTATTTCGTCGAGAAGGACGGCCTGCGTTACGCCGGCAGTCACTTGATCCTGGATATGTGGAACGCGGAGAATCTCGACAATGTCGAGATTGTCGAACGCGCTCTGAAGGACGCGGTCACCGCAGCCGGTGCCACGCTTCTTCATATCCATGTGCACCAGTTCTCGGGAGAGGGCGGCATCTCCGGCGTCGCCGTTCTCGCGGAATCGCATATCAGCGTGCACACTTGGCCCGAACGGGGCTATGCCGCGTTCGACATCTTCATGTGCGGCGAAGCAAAGCCCGCGCTGGCGATCCCGGCGCTCAAGGCTGCGTTCCGTCCGGACTGGGTGTCGGTCGGCGAACACAAGCGCGGAATCTTCTGATCCCGCGCGCGTGTTCTGGATCGCTGGTGGGGCCGCGCGTCGAGCGCGGTCCCGTTGGATGACCGGCCCGTGGCGAACGCTCTGCGTCGCGCGGGCGGCCGAAACTCGTGGATTTGAGGCCCTCAGCCATGACCGACCGTATTCGACGATTCCTGCGGGACGTTGATCCGCCTACGCCCTTTCTCGTGGTCGACCTCGAGGTCGTCGGCCAGCGCTACGCCGATCTGCGCGAAGCGCTGCCCGTGGCGGAGGTCTTTTATGCCGTGAAGGCAAATCCCGCGCGCGAGATCCTCGAGGTGCTCGCCCGGGCGGGCTCGAATTTCGACGTGGCGAGCCCCGCCGAAATCGATGCCGTCCTCAATGTCGGCGTCGGCGCCGAGCGGCTGAGCTATGGCAACACGATCAAGAAGGAGCGCGACATCGCCTATGCGTATACGCACGGCGTGCGCCTCTTCGCGTTCGACTCCGAAGCTGAACTCGAGAAGCTTGCCCGGAGCGCACCTGGTGCGCGCGTGTTCTGCCGGGTGCTCGTGGACAATTCCGGAGCCGACTGGCCGCTGTCGCGCAAGTTCGGCTGCGATCCGGAGATGGCGCGCTCGCTGCTCCTGCGGGCGCAGGCCCTGGGGCTCGAGCCCTATGGGGTGGCCTTCCACGTCGGCTCGCAGCAGACCGTGCTCGAGCGCTGGAACAGCGCGCTCGGCGTGGCCGCCGATCTGTTCCAGGCGCTGGAGAAGGACGGCGTCACCCTGCACATGGTCAATCTAGGCGGCGGGCTGCCGGCCCGCTATGCGCGGGAGGTCGAAGGTGTGTCGGGTTACGCCCATGCGATCATGACGGCCGTGACGCAGCATTTCGGGAACTACTTCCCGCGGTTCTTCATCGAGCCGGGCCGCTACATCGTCGGTGACGCCGGGATGATCCAGGCCGAAGTCGTTCTCGTCTCGCGGAAGGCGGCCGAGGACCTCAAGCGCTGGGTCTATCTCGACATCGGCCGCTTCGGCGGCCTTGCGGAGACCGAGGGCGAGGCGATCAAGTACCGCATCGGCTGTGATGCCGGAAGCGGCGCCGACCGGACGCGGCCCATGGGTCCCGTCATCATCGCCGGGCCCACCTGCGACAGCGCGGATGTGCTCTACGAGAAGACGCCCTATGAGCTGCCGCTCGATCTCGCGCCCGGCGACAAGGTGCAGATCCACGCGACCGGCGCCTACACGACGACCTACTCGTCCGTAGGCTTCAACGGCTTCGAGCCGCTGCGCGCCTATTTCATCTGATCGGGCTCGCGCAGGACGAAGGGGCCGGAGGTGATCGCCTCCGGCCCCATTCCTTTTTTCCGCTCAGCCGACCTTGGGCAGTCCGGCATTTCCCGTCTCGATGATCCGTTCGACGAAGCGGGGCAGGGCGAAGCACGCCGTGTGAATGGCGGGCGTGTAATAATCCGTGTGAAGATTCTTCCTCGCGGCGCGCGCCGCGATCTCCTCGGCCCCGATCGTGCCGAGACGGGCGTCGTTCGAAGCCCAGGTCAGCGCCATGAACCCTCCGGTATAGGTGGGGGTGACCGTCAGATAGGTCCCGACATGGGCGAAGCTCTGCCGGAGCTGGGCGAGCGCCGCGCTGAGTTCCTCGGCCTGGTAGAAGGGGACGCCCGTCTGGAAGCAGGCGAAGCCGCCTGGCGCGAGCGCCCGCGACACCGCGGTATAGAAGGCCTCGGCGAAAAGCACTTCGGCCGGGCCAACGGGATCGGGTCGGTCGGCCACGATGAGATCGTAGCGGCCGACCGCGTCCTCCGCCGCGAGGAAGGGGAAGGCGTCCTCGGCGCGGACGGTGAGGCGGGGATCGGCGAACGCCGTGCCCGACACATGCGCGAAATGAATCCTCGACAGGTCGATGACCCGGTCGTCGATGTCGACGAGGTCGACATGCTCGACGTCGCCATGTTTCAGGATCTCCTCGGCGATCGCTCCATCGCCCCCGCCGACGATCATCGCCCGCCGGACGCGGCCATGCTCGAGGATGGGCACGTGCGACAGCATCTCCGAATAGGCGCACTCGTCCCGGTCGGTGAGCTGGATGATCCCGTCGAGCACCAGCACCCGGCCGTTGTCGCGCGAGTCGAAGATCTGGATGTGCTGATAGCGCGAACGCTCGTCGGCGAGCATCGGCCCGTCGACCGGCATGGTTTGCGCATAGCCCCCGTAAAGCGTCTCGCGGAAGGTGATCGACATCCTCGCTTTACCTCCAATGGATGAATCATGTGGTGAACTGGGCCGGTCTGCCGCAGAGGGAGGGCCTTGTACCGGATCGCGCCGTGTATAGAAGAGCAGCGGCGCCGGTTCAATTCGGGATCCGTTTCCTCGTGGCGGGGCTGCGGGCGGATCCGTGGCGTCAACGGGAGTGACACGATGGCGGACGTGAGCGCTGTCGTCATCGGTGCGGGCGTGAACGGTCTTGTGGCCGCCACCATCCTCGCCCGGGCCGGCGCGCAGGTGCAGGTCCTCGAAGCTGCCGACGAGATCGGCGGGGCCGGCCGGACCGTATCTTTCGGCCACGGCTATAGAGCCCCGCTCGGCCCCGACACCCTCCCTGCGATCGCCTCCGACATTCTCTGGGCGACGGGGGTCGACCTCACGGAGCTGCGCCTCCGGCCCGCCGCCCACAGCCTCTCCGTCACGGAGGGCGGGCGCATCCTGTCCCGCCATGCCGACCGGGTCGAGGACGCGCGCGCGCTTGCCGCACTCGACCGGGCGGATGCCGACGCCATGCCGGTCTTCGAGGCGCTCCTGTCGAGGCTCGCCGCGCGGATCCGTCCGCTCCTCTTCGCGCCGCTTCCCGACACCGCGACGCGGGCGGGCGTGCTGACCCGTCCCCGCCAGATGGAAGCCGCGCTCGGGGCTCTCGAGGCGCAGGAGACGGCGGACTGCGCGCGCCTCCTCGTCCAGTCGCTGCGCGACCGGCTCGACCGCTCCTTTCGCTCCGACGATCTCAAGGGCCTGATCGCCGGCCGTGCCCTCGCCGGTGTGGGGCGGGGGCCTTACGCGCCGCTCACCGCCGCCCATCTCCTGCGCCCCTGGCTCGGCTCGGGGCCTTGCGTGCCGGCCACCGGGCTCATGCTCGATGGCGGGCTGAAGGCGCTTGCCGGCGCGCTCGCCCGCGCGCTTGCGGAAGCGGGCGGCAGCCTGCGCCTTTCCGCGCCCGTCCGTGGGCTGACACTCGCGAACGACCGGGTGACCGGGGCCGTCCTCGACAGCGGAGAGGAGATCCCGGCCGATCTCCTCGTCTCCTCGCTCGATCCGGCCGTGACGCTCTCGCTTCTCGTGGAGGCCGGCGCGCCCGCGGGCGACCTCCTCCTTGATCTGGTGGGCGAGCCGGCGGCCGGCGCACCGGTCCGCCTGGCCTTCGGGCTCGACCGCCGGCCCGGTTTCGCGCTCCTGCCCGAGCGCTTCCGCGCGCGGCCCGGCCTTCTGCACCTTTCCCAGAGCATGGCCTCCCTCGAGGCCGCGCATGACGAGGCGCGCGCCGGACAGGTTCCGTCGCGTCCGTGGGCGGATCTCTGCGTTTCGAGCGATGGCGATCCGGGCCTAGCTCCGGCGGAGGGGGCGGTTCTGACGGCGACGCTCTATCCGCTGCCCCAGCACCTCGCGGAGGGTCCCTGGGACGAGGCGGCCCGCGAGGGCCTGCTCGACCGCATCACGGCGGAGATCGATGCGCTGAGCCCGGGCTTCCGCAATCTCGTCCGTGCACGGGCGATCTGGGGCGCCGGCGACTGGGACACGCTCATCGGTGCCGGAACGACGGGTCCCTATCAAGGGGATCTCGGGCTCGAGCGACTCTGGTCCGCACGGCCGCTTCCCGAGCTGTCGCAGTACAGGCTTCCGGTCCGGAACGGATATCTGTGCGGCTCGGGCGTGCATCCGGGGCCGCTCGTCCTCGGGGCACCCGGCTACAATGCGGCCCGCCGCATCCTCGGCGATCTGCGTGGATTGAGGGCGGCGTAGATATGGCCGAGACGCAGACCGACACAAGTGCGCCGACCGCCCCCGGTGCCCAGCCCGAGGACGGGCCGGAAGTGATCGTCATCGGCGGGGGCATCAACGGCCTCGTCGCCGCCGCCTATCTCGCCCGCGCGGGGCGGCGCGTCATTATGGTCGAGGCTGGGCGGCGCATCGGCGGAATGGCCGCCTCGAGCACGCTCGTCGACGGCCCGCTCGTGTCCGAATGCGCCCATCTCGTTTCCGCGCTGCATGCCGGCGTCGTCGGGGATCTCGGCCTGCACCGGCACGGTCTGCGCTACACCCACCGGCGTATCCCGACGGTCCTGCTGGGCCATGGCAGCTCCCTCGTCCTCAGCGAGGATCCATGGGAGGCCGAATCCGCGATCGCGCGCCTTTCGCCCCAGGACGCGCCGGCCTATCGACGCTTCGTCGAACTCGTCCGCCGGCTGAACGAAGGGCTCGACGGCGTCCTTCTCTCGCCTCCGCCGCAGCTCGGCGATCCCGGGCCCGCGCTCAACGAATCGGTGCGGCGGCTCTCGTCGGCCCTGCGCGGCCTGCCGCGGCGCGACCTCGAAACGCTCGTCGCCCATGCGGCAACGCCCGTTGGGGAGATCGTCGCACGCCTCTTCCACAGTCCGCTGCTGCAGGGGGGGCTTGCGTTCGACGGCGTGCTCGGCAGTTTCGCCGCCCCCTCATGGCCCGGAACCTTCCTCACCTTCCTGCAGCGGCGCTTTGCCTCCGTCTCGGGCCGGTGGGGCGCGTTCGGCCACCCGGCCGGCGGGCTTGGGGGTCTTTGCGATGCCGTGTGGCGCGCCGCCGCGGTGCGGGGCGCGCGGCTCCGGCTTGGCGACCGGGTCGTCCGTATCCTGATCGAAGATGATCGCGCGGCGGGCGTCGCCCTCGAGAGCGGCGAGGAGATCCGCGCGCCGCTCGTTCTGTCGACCCTCGCCCCGCAAGTGACGTTTCTCGAGCTGATCGGGCGTTCTCATCTCGACGTCGCCTTCGCCTCCGATGTCTCGCGTCTCTCCGCGAGGGGGAGCGTCGCGCGGCTCACCTATGTGCTCGAGGGGCTGCCCCAGCTTCCCGGATCCGACGCGGACGGCCGGGAGGCCGGGGTGGGGCGCTTTGTGGTGGCGCCGGATCTGCCTTATCTCGAAAGGGCCTTCGCCGCCGCCAAATTCGGTGTCGCGCCGGAGGAGCCGGCCGTCGAGTTCACCATTCCCTCCGCACACGATGAAACGATGCTGTTCGACGGACGCCATGTCGCGACGGCGCTCGCCATACATGCGCCCTGGCGGGAGGAGGAGACGGTGGAGACGCGCCGCGCCTTCGCCGACGCGGTGGAGGCGGCCATCACCCGCTGCGTTCCCGATTTCCGCCGGCGGGTGCGCAAGGTCGAGGTGATGATGCCGCGCGACATCGAGGAGCGGTACGGCGTGCCGGGCGGACACTGGCACCACATCGAGATGTCGCCCGATCAGCTCTGGGCGCTGCGGCCCCATCCGCGCGCGGCGGCATGGCGGGCGCCACTCGGCGGCCTTTATCTCGGCGGCGCCGGGAGCCATCCCTTCGGCGGCGTTTCGGGACTTCCGGGGCGGGGGGCGGCGCTCGCCCTCCTTCAGGATCAGGGGTGGGGCTGATGACCGCGCAGGACCAGGGGCCCGCACGCCCGGCACCCTCTTCCCCGCTCGCCGCCCATCTGGCGCCGCTCATGCGCGTGCCGCGCTGGCGCTCGCTCGGCCATTGCCATGTGCCCGCCGCCTTCGCGGCGGCCGCGGCCGAGGAAGCGGCGCTCGCCACGGGGTCCGCCTTTGCCGACGGGTCCTGGCACAGATCCTATCTGGTGAGCGGCCCCTCGGCCTTCGATGTGGTCGACCGGCTCACCACGACGCGGATCGAGGGGCTCGGCATCGCCCGATCGACGCGGGCCGTGCTGTGCGACGATGCCGGCTACCTCATCGATCTGTGTACGATCTACCGGTTCGACCGCGACGTCTTTCAGATCGTGTCGGATGCGCCGCTCGGCTACTGGCTCTGCGAGGGCGCCGAGGGGTTCGATGTGGGGGTCGAGGAGACGAGCGGCGGACTTGCCTGCATCTATCTGTGCGGCCCGCGCGCGCCGGCCATCCTGTCCCGCCTCGGCTATGCGGAAGCGGAGCGGCTGCCGCTGGGTGCCCTTGATCTGTTCGAGGACGGACAGCTCTCGCTTCACGTCTGCCGCCGTGGTCCCGCGGGCGGCGAGGATGGGTTCGAGCTCTGGTTCACGGCGGAGGCGGCAGGGGGTGTCATCCGCCGCCTCCTCGCGCTTCGCGAGACCGCGGCGCTGACGCCGGTGGGCGCAGATGCGCTCGAAGGCGCCCGCATTCTGGCCGGCATGCCGCGTGCGTTCCAGGACTTCCATCCCGCCCATCTGGCAGCTGCCGGCGAGCGGCTCACGGGTCCGCGGTCGGTGGGCCTCGGCGCGCTGGTCGATCACGAGAAGGGCCCCTTCTGCGGCCGCGCGGCCCTCGAACGGCGCGCGCGCGCGCCCGTTCCCCTCGGCGTCCGGCTCTTCGTCGAGGGCGACGGGCTTCGTCCGGGGGCGCCCCTTCATCACGGGCTCGCGCAGCTCGGGACGCTCACTTCGGTTCACTCATCGGCGAGCCATGCCGGCACGCTGGCGCTGGCGCGACTAGACGGGCCGCTGCCCGGGGGCGCCGCCCCGGCGCTCGAGGTCCGCCCGGCGCATGGCGAGGCCCGGCGCGTCCGCTGGCTCGGCCCCATGGGGGATGGCCTCGCGGGCGCGTCTGCCGCCCGGGGCTTCGGGCGGGGCTGAGGAAAGCCGGTCCGCCCGCGCGACGGAGTTCCGCCCCGGCTGCGTGGAACCTGCATCGGGCGATGCACGGCCGCAGCCTGGCCGGCACCGATCCCGCGGCGGGCGCCGCAACGCCTCCCCAGCACCCGCGAAGCCGGCAACCTCCGGCCTCCCTGCGGCGCCCGCCCCTTTTTTTTTTCCAATGCCTTACTTGCCCCGCTCTCTCATTGCCGCGAAGGAGCGCCAGGACAGCCGCGTTCTTCTCTCAGGACGTCGGAAAGACCATCCGCGCCGGAGCCGGCGCCGGAGGCAACCGGACGGGCCCAGAACAAGGAGCCAATGACCCATGCGCACCTCGTCACGAACGATCCTCCTCGCCGGACTGTCGAGCCTTGCCGTGGCGGCCTTTGCCGCCACCCTCGCGAGCGCCGCGCCGCAGGGCGATTCCACCCGTCCCGATCCGGGCACGCGGATGATGGACACCATGGACGCCAACAAGGATGGCGTGCTCACGCTCGAGGAATTCCAGGCGGGGGGCACGGAGCGTTTCGGGCGCATGGACAAGAACGGCGACGGCTTCCTCGAACCCGGAGAAGGCCGTCCCGACGAGGCCAAGGGCGAGGGCCCCAAAGGCCCCATGGCAGGCAAGGGCGGCCACCATCGCGACAATCCGGACACGGACGGTGACGGCCGCGTCTCGGCGCAGGAGCACACCGCCGCGGCGAGCGCCATGTTCGCCCGGGCCGACACGAACAAGGACGGCTATCTCGACGACAAGGACGAGCGTCCCCACGGCATGAAGGGCCCCATGGGCCCCATGGGCCCCGAGCGCGACGCCAAGGCCCCGCGCCCCACACCGGACACCGACGGCGACGGAAAGGTCTCGCGCGAGGAGGCCGCCGCCATGGATGCCCGGTTGTTCGCCCGACTGGACCGGGACGGCAATGGCGAGGTAACCAAGGACGAGATGGCAGCGGGCCGCGGGCCGCACCGGGCCCCGGGCGGACCCTCGAAGGCCGAATGATGTCGCCAGGCGCGCTTGCCATCGCCGAATTGGGGGGTGCGGCCATCCGGGCCGCGCCCGAAAGGGGAGTGGCACCACTGAACGGCCGACCCGCCGAGGCAGGCAGACCCGGCGTCAGGGATGGCGCCGGGACGGTGATGGGCGCGGACGCCGTCGCCGATCCCGATCTGTCGCTCGTTCTCAGGATCGCGGAGGGCGATCAGGAGGCCTGCCGGCTTCTCGTCGATCGCCATCTTGCGCGGATCCTGGGTCTTGC
>JACAEB010000136.1 GCA_013389075.1 Alphaproteobacteria bacterium | reverse complement strand
GTTTTGGGGGCGTGTATGCGGGGGTTGGGCGTGGCCTCGCCCAGCGGCTCGATCAGCTCGATATGGGTGTTGGGCAGATCGACGAAGACGATGGTGACCCCGTGCTCGGGCATGGGAAGGGGTTCGCTGACGCTGACCCCGAACACCTCGCGCCAGCGCGCCGCCGCGGCGCGCACATCGGGCACGGCGATGGCGACCTGGTTGAGTGGTCCGAGCATGAAAGCCTCCCTTGTTGTTCGGGAGGCACTATAGGCTGCGCGGGCGTCTCGCCAATGCGTCCCTGTCGCGCGGGGGGGGGGCGCAAAGGCTCAGTAGCCCTCGCCCACCCCGCCCGTGAGGCAGAAGCCGCCGCCGCCGGAGGCGAGCGTGAGGCCCGGTTCGAGCGTGCCGTACCAGAGCGCCTCGCCCTTCTGGCAGGAGAGGCGCTCGGCGCCGAAGGCACCCGTGGCGTCGGCCACCTCGACCTCGAGGCGCGTGCCGACGACGCAGCGATAGAGTTCGCCCTCATAGGTTTCCGAGACGCGCTCGGCGGGCGAGAGGCGCGAGGCCGGATGGGAGAGGCCCTTGTCGTCGACGCAGACGGCGCGGATGGGCCGGTCGCCCGCGGGGAGAACGACCGTCTTGTCGCCGGGCCCGTATTTGCGCAGGAGCGAGCGCTCGAAGCAGGTGCGCTGGACCTCTTGGGGCCGGCAGCTCAGCCCCTTCACGGGACCGGTGTCGACATCGAGCGCGCCCAAGCAATCG
Source organism: Alphaproteobacteria bacterium (assembly GCA_013389075.1). Lineage (GTDB taxonomy): Bacteria > Pseudomonadota > Alphaproteobacteria > JACAEB01 > JACAEB01 > JACAEB01. Next base: position 6,244 of record JACAEB010000136.1, on the reverse strand, counting down.
GGCAGGCGGTTGATGACGGTCACATAGGTATTGCCGCCCCGCACGAAGATGTTCTTCGAGCTGCGCTCGCGCTCGCGCACGACGACGATCTTCTTGGACTCCGACACGGTCTTCCTGGGGATCTGCGGCATCACCGGCGGGACGAGCACGGAGATCTTCGGAACGGCGATGGTCAGCACCGGCCGGTGCGGCGCGGTCTTGACCGCAAGGTCGACCGTGGGGGCGATGACGGGGCCGAGGGCGAGGTCGACGGATTTGGTCGGGATCTTCGGCTGCGGCACGCCCACCGGGAAGGAGGTTCCGAAGTCCTTCACGGGCACATCGATCCGTGGGCTGAGCGTCGGGGCGAGCTTCAGGTCGAGCGGTTTGACCGGCAGGCTCGGCGAGGGCGCGCCGATGGGGCCGAAGGCCACATCCTTGGGCAGGGCGGTGACGCCCGGCCGGGGCGCGAGCACGGGGGCGAGCTTCACGTCGGCCGGCTCGAGCCCGGCCACGGGCCGGGGCGGGGGCGTCTTGGCGAGCGTCACGGGCATGGGCGCGAGCGCGGGCTGCGGATGGGGCGCCTTGATGGCCGGCAGCGCCATGGGCTTTGGCTGGGCCGAGCCTTCGGGGGCGGGCACCGGGACGGGCGCGAGCTTGAGCGGCCCGCGCTTCAGCCCGATCTCGGCCTCCGGCACGGGACCTGCGTCCGCCTTGATCTTGAGAGGCGGCACGCCGGGGACCGCCTGTTCCGTTCCAGGAGGCACCGTCGTGGCCGCCGCCATCGCGGGGAGAGCCAAAACGGCGCCCGCTAGCACCAACCGGCTCACCAGACCCATCGATCACCCCACTCGTTCTTTTCGGATTGCGTGCCGAAACGCGACAGCGCGAACCCGCGTGATCCTCTAGAGTTTAGATCCGAGCAAGAAGAGAGCCAAATCGGCCCTCAAGGCCCCAAACCCCTGGCGGGACCGGGAGGTGCCGGGGGCTTTGCGGGCGGGCTCTCCATGGCACGGAACCTGCTGCCACCCCGCCCGAACCGGGTCATCTGGCCCAGATCGGCGCGGGTTCCAGCCCGGCTGCGCCGGCAGGACCGCACCACGAGGCCGAGAGGGACAGCGTCATCACAATGCTCAACTGGGAAGCCCGACAGCTTCTGGCCGCATGGCGCGCGGCGAAGGGCGATCGCGAGGTGCCGCAGAGGGCCGGTATCGATCCTGTCTCGCTCGGCGCCGCGCTGCCGGCCGTCTTTCTCCTCGACAGCCTGTCGGCCGATCAGCTCCGGATCCGTCTTGCCGGCTCGCCCCTCTGCGCGCTCTATGGCCGTGAACTCCGGGGCTCGAACTTCCTCGAATTCTGGCGGGGCGACTGCCGGCGGACCGTCCGTGCGCTGATCCCCAATCTTCTCGCCATGCCCGCCGCCGGCATACTCGACACGCGCGTCGAGCTCCTCAGCGGACCCGCCATCGACATGAGCGTCTTTCTTCTGCCGCTTGCGGACGATCAGGGCGAGCCGACCCTGCTCATCGGCACCGCCAATCCCGGGCCGCGCATCCTCTCGAGCGGGGACGCGCCCGTCGTGCGCCAGATGCTGCGCGGCATCCGCCTCCTCGATCCCGACCAGCCCGGCCCCGCCGCTGCCGAGGATACCGGCGCTCCGGGCATCCTGCTGCGCTTTCCCCACCGCCGGCCGACCCTCGTCGGCTGAGCCCCCTGCCATCGCACACCCGGCGCATGCTCAGGGCTTGCGATGGGCCTCCGGCGGGGGATCGAAGATCTCGTTCAGGGCCTTGCGCTCCTTCTCGCCGAGACAGGTCGCCTTCAGCGCGGCGAACTCCTCCGCACTCAGAGGGCGCTCGAAATCGGCGCGATCTCCCGCGGCCTTGCGCGCGATCTCGGCCCGGTCGCGGTCGTATGGGTGGGTGCTGAGGAAAGTCGTGAAGCGGCGGGCCTTGTCATAGGCTTCGGTGTCCTTCGGATCGAGCCGCCGGTCGGGCTCGCCCGGCCCACGCCCCTCATGGACCTCCCGTCCCGTCTCCTCGGCCGCCTCGATCTCCTCCGGCGAGCGCTCGGTTTCCATGCGCGTCCGTGCGAGCAGCCGCTCGAACATGCGCGCCCCGCCGAGCGGGCTGTAGCCGTTGCGCGTCAGATAGGCGATGGCGAGGGCGTCGGCCTCCCGCTCCGCCTCGCGGCTGTACGAGAGGCCGATGAGCATCGAGCTCTGCGGCAGGATCACGCCCGCGACGCCGCCCGTCCCGCCCGCAAGGCTCTCGAGGAGGACGACGAGCCCCATCTGCTCGACCATGGCCGCGAGGACGTGGCGGCGCACCACATGGCCGATCTCGTGGGCCAGCACATGCGCGACCTCGTCGGGGTCGGCGAGGAAGTCGATCATCTCGGCGGTGAAGACGACCGTGCCGCCCGGCAGCGCATAGGCGTTCTCGAAGCCGTCGCCATAGACGATCCGTGTCCGGATCGGGTGCGGCCAGTCCGGCGGCGCGAGACGGTCGGCGAGCGCCTGGAGGGCCGCGCGCCCCGCCTCGCCCTCGGGGGCGTCGCAGGGCGGACGGACCATGGCATCCTGCTCCACCAGGTTCTCCCCGATGCGCCGCTCGATCCCGTAGGGCAGATGCGTCGCGAACGGCTCGGCCACGAGGGGCAGGCCGAAATAGATGCCCGCGAGGAAGCCGGCCGAGGCGGCGGCAAGCCCGACCGAGCGCAGGAGGAGGCCGATCCGCGTCGTCCGGCGCGGCACGAGATGGGGGGCGGCCGCGTAGAGCGCCCTCATGAAGGCGGGATCGGACAGGGTGAGCCGGGCATCCTCTCCGGGCCGCCAGAGCCGCAGCACGGCGGGATCGGAGCGCTCCTCGGGCACCCGCCGGATCTCCGCGAGCGGCCAGAGCGCGATCTCCTCGCCCGCCGCCGACACGATCTCCAGCCGATCGCCAGCGATCCGCACGCGGACGATATGGGCGCGCGCCGTCCGCCCGTCATTGTAGAGCCCGTCCGCCCCGGCCGCTGTGCCCCCGTCCACATCCCTCGCCATGGCTAGATCTCCATCAGACCAAGCATGTCGGCGAGCCCCTCGCCCCAGCGGGGGACGGGCTGTCCGGCCTGGCCGATCGCATCGAGCTCGAGCGTGCCCTCCGCGCTCAGCCGGTGCAGCCTGTAGCGCATCACGCGAACGAGCGCGAAGGGCAGTCCGATCCCGAAGGTCAGCGCGATGATGAGGACGTTGCCCACCCAGAGCCACAGCAGCGACAGCCCCGTCGCGCGGAAGGCGAAGCGCACGCCGCCGATCGATGTGTGCGCCGTCATGTAGTTGAGCTCGAAGGCCCGGTAGAGCGCGCCGATGAGGAGGAGGACGAGGCCCGTCCCGCCCCCCGCGACCGCAAGGACGATCAGCGAGGCGGGATCCTCGAGGAGGACACCGAGCGCCTCGGGGTCGGCGTCGGCGAGCTCGAACCCCGCTTCGGCCATCAGGGAGGTCAGGAGCGCAGGTCCCGTGAAGATCACGACGATGGCCGCGAGGATCGCCGCGAGGAAGCGCCAGAACAGCGGCAGCGCCTTGCCGTCATAGGCGAAACGGGCATCGCCGAACCAGGTGTTCGTCCGCAGCCGTCGCACGAGGCGGTTGTTCATGACGGGCGTGAACAGCCCGAAGGTCAGGCTGACGAGAAGGAGATAGCCGAGGAGCGCGAGGCCGTAGCCCACCGCCGACCCCGACTGGGCGAAGCGGATTCCGCGCCAATGGGTGCGCGAAAGGATGTAGCCGCGCTGGCGATAGGTGGCATAGCCGTAGAGAACGCCGAGGAGTCCGCTGGCCGCCATCCAGCCCAGCACCTGGAGGGCTCCCCCCGGCTCGGCCCAGAGCGTGAGGAAGAGCGAGACCAGCAGGGCCGGCGCGATGAAGAGCCCGATCGCCATGAGGAAGGAGACGAAGAGCTCGCTCCCCTTGCCCGAATAGTCGAGCGGCTCGCCATTGATGAAACTCGTCTGCCACAGATAGCGCCGGACGCGCGTGCGGGCCCAGAAGCGGAACAGCGAGAGGGTGACGAGGCCGAGGAGCGCGTTGCCGACCGCAAGCCCGACGATGGGAAGGGCGCGGCCCGTCTGCCCGAAGCGCAGCGGCACCCCGCCCGTGCCCGGGCTCTCCGGCCTGTCGATCCCCCCGTCCATGTGCCCCATTCCCTGCGCGTGCCCCGGCCCCCGCCCCGCACGACCCCGGCGAGTATGCCCGATCGGATCCGCCTGTGCCAGATCGGTGCAGGACGGGCCCCGGGGCGGCGGGGAGCGGTCAGAAGACGCTCGCCTGCACCACGGCCTTCATCCGCTCGATGATCGAGAAGGCGTCCTCGGTGAAATCGCTGTCGATCCACCAGTCCTCGACCTCGGCGAGGACGCGGCCGACCTCCGGCCCGCGCGGGACGCCGGCGGCGATCACGTCGGCGCCCTTGAGCGGGAAGACGGGCCGCTCCCAGCTGCGCGCCATGGCGAGGAGCGCCCGCCACTGCACGCCGTTCGAGCGCTTGGGATCGGCCGCCCAGGCGAGGATCGTGCGGTCGGCGAAGCTGTCCGCCCCGATCCGGTAGAGGCGCTGGCGCACCTCGCGCACCGACAGGTAGCACTTGAGCGCCGGCCCCTCGGAGAGCATCGCCTCGAGCCGGTGGAGCGTGGCATTGGGAAGGCGCAGCCGGGCCGCGATCGCCGCCCGCTCCGCCGCATCCCCGGCGAGGAGCGCCCCGAGCCGGCGCACGGGATCGCATTCGAAGAGCTCGCCCGCCTCGATCTCGACGACGCGCGCGAGCCGGGCGATGTCGAGCCGGCCGGGCAGGAGCTCGGCGAGAACCCCGCTCGCCGCCATCGCCCGCAGCGCGGGTGCCGGATCGTCCGCCGCGAGAAGGCGCAGGAGCTCCTTCTGCACCCGTTCGCCCGACAGGCGCGCAAGGCCCGCCCGTTCGGCGGCGCAGGCGGCAAGCCCCGCCGCATCGGGCTCGGGAAGGCCGAGCATGGCGGTGAAGCGGAAGAAGCGCAGGATGCGCAGATAGTCCTCGCGGATGCGCAAGGCGGGATCGCCGATGAAGCGCACGCGCCGGCCCGCAAGGTCGGCGAGCCCCTCCCCCGTCGGGTCGTGGACGGTGCCGTCTTCCTCCGCGTACAGCGCATTGATGGTGAAGTCGCGGCGGGCGGCATCCTCGGCGAAGTCCGCGCCATAGGCGATCTCGGCGTGCCGGCCGTCCGTGGCGACGTCGCGGCGCAGCGTCGTCACCTCGAAGGGGCGGCCCTCGGCGATGGCCGTGACCGTGCCATGGGCGATGCCGGTGGGCACGGCCCTGAGGCCCGCCGCCTCGAGGCGGGCGGTCACCTCCGCCGGCGGCAGGCGCGTCGCGATGTCCACATCCTCGACCGGCCGCCCGAGGAGTGCGTTGCGCACGCAACCCCCGACGAACCGCGCATTGCCCGCCCCGAGCGCCGCCATGACGGCCCGCGTCGGCGCCTCCGTGAGGAAGGCATGGCGGAGCTTCCGGGCCATGGCGGGGGTGTCGGTCATGGTGTCCTCCCCTGGTCGGCCGGCCTGGGCGCATGGACGCCGCGACCGTCCTCATAGTCCGTGCTCGGACCGTTCTCGGGCGCGCGCGGCGCGGCCCTGAAGCCGATGACCGCGATGGACAGGATGGCGAGGATGAGCCCGGCGATGCCGAGGCTCACCCAGCGGCGCCGCACATGGTCGATATAGGGACCCTTGTTCTGGGCGAGGAGGAACAGGAAATAGGCGATGAAGGGCAGCGTCGCGAAGGCGACCGGAATGAGCATGCGGATCATGGCGTTCCCTCCACGGCGGGCCAGGGCCGCAGGCCCTCCGCCCCCAGACGGTCGGACAGCTCGCGCAGGATCGCCGCCGTCGCGCCCCAGATGAAGCGCTCCCCGTAGGGCATGGCGTAATAGTGGCGCGTCTGTCCCTTCCACACCCCCGAGCGCAGCTCGTGATTGGCCTGGTCCATGAGAAAGGCGAGCGGGACCTCGAAGGCGTCCGCCACCTCGCCCGGATCGAGGCTGAGGGTGAACGCCCCGGTGACGACCCCGACGACGGGATGAATGAGATAGCCCGTCCCCGTCTCGAGGAGGCCGAGCACCCCGAGCGGGGTCACGAGATGGGGCGCGAGCCCCACCTCCTCCTCGGCCTCGCGCAGGGCGGCGGCGAGCGGGCTCTCGTCGCGCGGCTCGATGCGCCCGCCCGGGAAGCTCACCTGGCCCGCATGGGAGG
>JACAEB010000068.1 GCA_013389075.1 Alphaproteobacteria bacterium | reverse complement strand
GCGCCCGCGCCCCAGGCCGCTCCCGTGGCCAAGAAGGCCGAACCGTCCGATCCGGCCGAGCCCGGCGGGGAGTCCCAGCTCGACATCCCCGCCTTCCTGCGCCGTCAGGCCAACTGACCCACGAAGCCCCCCGCGCCTTGCTCCCGTGAGCGAGGCGCGGGGTGCGCCGCGCGCCCGTCCACGCACCGATCGCCCCCCCACCGCCCGCGTAACAACCCGTCACAAAGCGTTATTTGTGAGGCCGTGGGGGGATTGTTACGTTCTGCTCGGGTATCCCGGCGTTGCGGGGGAACCCGGCCACAAGGCGCGCCGCCCGCGCCGCTCCTGTCCGACAGCCTCCACCGAACAGCGGGGGCACAGGGCCCGGAAGAGCCGCATGAGGGGAACCATGCGGCAGCGCGCAGGCGGACAAGACAGCCAGAGGGCCGACCCGGCGGCGGATCCAGTGCGTCGCCGGCCGGGCAGCGCGGGCAGTTGGGGCTGAGTTGCGGGACATGAAACACACGTCACTTTTTGCGGGCCGAGCGATGGTGAGCCCGGTGCCGCAGCCGGCCGGTCGGCCGGCCATGCAGTCGGCTCTCGCCCGTCCGGTGAGCTGCGAGGGCGTGGGGCTGCATTCGGGCGCGCCGGTGCGGATGACGCTGGCGCCGGCCCCGGCCGGGACCGGCATCGTCTTCGAGCGCACCGACCGCGCCGGCGGACGGATCGCCGCGGTCTATGACCGCGTCGTCGACACCCGCCTCGGCACCACCATCGAGAACACGCACGGCGTCCGCGTCTCGACCATCGAACATCTCATGTCCGCCTTCGCCGGGCTCGGCATCGACAATGCGGTCGTGGAGCTGAGCGCGGGCGAAGTGCCGATCATGGACGGCAGCGCCGCGCCCTTCGTGCGCATGATCGAGGCGGCCGGGGTGGCCACGCTCGGCGTTCCGCGCCGTGCGCTGCGCGTCCTGCGGCCGGTCACCCTGCGCGATGGCGAGAAGCTCGCCGTGCTGACCCCGGCCGAGGAGAGCGTGGTCGAGTGCGAGATCAGCTTCGCCTCCTCCGCCATCGGGCGCCAGCATCTCCAGTTTTCGGGCGGAGCGGCCGCCTATATCGAGCTCGTCGCCGGCGCGCGGACCTTCGGCTTCGCCCACGAGATCGCGCATCTGCGCAAGGCGGGCCTTGCGCTCGGCGGCTCGCTCGAGAATGCCGTGGTCGTGGATGGCGACAGCATCGTCAATCCGGAAGGCCTGCGCTCGTCCAACGAGTTCGTGCGGCACAAGGTGCTCGACGCGATCGGCGATCTGGCTCTGGCCGGGGGCCCGATCCTGGGCCGTTTCCGCAGCGTGCGGGGCGGGCACGATCTTAACAACCGCATCCTGCGCACCCTGTTCGCGAACCCGTCCGCCTTCGAATGGGTGGATCTCGACGGGACGGCCTCCCGGGCCGTGCCGGCCGGTCTTGGGCACGAGCTGCCCGCCCGCGCCGCTGCCGCGGCCTTCGCCTGAAGGGCTGCGCCCGGCCGGCGCGGGAGCCCCTCCTGCGGTCGGGCGAGTCAGATCAACCGGTTTCTTCCTGGCTGGCACCGCCTCCGCCCCGGCGCGGGGAGAGGCTCTTGACGAGGCTCGACACGGCCGAACGCACGGCGGCGTCCTCGATTTCCGAAAAATTCCGGACGAGCTCGATCATCGCGCGGTTGCGCCCGCCATGGGGGAGGGGGGTCGAGGCCGGATCGGGGTCGAGGCCGTCGAAGAAGAAGCCGACCTCGCTCTCGAGCTTGCGGGCGATCTCGTAGAGGCGGCCCGCGCTCACGCGGTTGGCGCCGGTCTCGTACTTCTGAACCTGCTGATACGAGATGTTGAGCGCCGCCGCGAGCTGCTCCTGGGTCATCCCCATCATGGTCCGCCGCTGGCGGATCCTTTCCCCGACGAATTCATCGACACGACGGGCGAAACGCGCCCCACGATGTGTCATCTGGTCCACTTGCCTCTCCCTGAACGCAAAGTCCGCACTTTCGTTGCGGTTTTAGAGTGATGTTGATCTGGCAGTCCCACCGGCAAGAGTTCCCGTAAAATTTTCTGTTACTGGCGGGTTGCCCTCGCTCGGGTGGCAGTTTGCCAGAGCCTCGTCCGAAATGACATGGGCCGTGACAAAAGCGCCCGGAGGACCCGATGGGACGGGTCGGATTCCCGCGCGGGTGGCAGGCGGCGGAAGACCTTGCACTCGCCGGACGGCTGACCCATGATCGCGCCCATTCAAGGCTCCCCGTCCGATCGGTACGGCGTCGGGGCAGCGGGTCGCGCGCGGCCCCGATCACGGAAAGCTGACGAAGGAGAGCGTGTGCTGAGGTCTCGAGCCGTCTTGGTCGCGGGAGTCCTGGGCCTCATGGCCCTTGGCCTTGCGGGGTGCGGAAGCTCGTCGGATAAGCCGCCGGAGCTCGCCTATGTCGAGCAGCCGGTCGACGAGCTCTACAATGCCGCCCTTGCAAAGGCGCAGGACGGGCTGTTTCTCGAGGCGGCCGTCCGCTTCGACGAGGTGGAGCGCCAGCACCCCTATTCGGTCTGGGCGCGGCGGGCGATGCTGATGTCCGCCTATTCCTATTACCAGTCGAACAAATATGACGAGGCGATCCTCGCGGCCGAGCGGTTCATCACGCTCCACCCCGGCAACCGGGATGTTCCGTATGCCTACTATCTCATCGGCATCTGCCACTACGAGCGAATCACCGATGTGGGGCGCGACCAGAAGGCGACCGAGCAGGCCCTGGGCGCCCTCGACGAGGTGGTGCGCCGCTTCCCCACCAGCGAATATGCGCGCGATGCCCGGCTGAAGATCGATCTCACCCGCGATCACCTCGCGGGCAAGGAAATGGAGATCGGCCGGTACTATCTGCAGAAGAATCAGCTGATCGCCTCGATCAACCGGTTCCGGACGGTCATCGAGCGGTACCAGACGACGACGCATGTGCCCGAGGCGCTGCACCGGCTCGTGGAGGCCTATCTCGCGCTCGGCGTGCCGGGCGAGGCGCAGACCGCGGCCGCCGTGCTCGGCTACAATTTTCCGGGCAGCGAGTGGTACGAGGACTCCTATGCGCTTCTCAAGGGGCGGGACCTGGAACCGGCCGAGAATGAAGGCTCCTGGATCAGCAAGGCCTGGCGGTCTGTGTTCTGAGGGCGGCGCGCCGGCCGCCCCTCCGACCCGAGCGGGGTGCGCCGCATGCTGACCGCCCTGTCCATCCGCAATGTCGTCCTGATCGAATCGCTCGATCTCGATCTCGCGCCGGGCCTCACCGTGCTGACGGGCGAGACCGGCGCGGGCAAATCCATCCTCCTCGATGCGCTGGGTCTTGCGCTCGGCGGCCGGGCCGACCGGTCGCTGGTGGGACCCTGGGCGGACCGGGCGCAGGTGGTCGCGACCTTCTCCGCCGACCGCGCCGAGGATCTCGCGCGGGTGCTCGAGGGGCAGGGGCTCGACGTGCCGGCCGGCGAGGAGCTGAGCCTCAGGCGCGTCCTGGGGGCGGACGGGCGCAGCCGGGCCTTCGTCAACGATCAGCCCGTGGGCCGGGGCTGCCTCGAGGCGCGGGCCGCTCCGCTCCTCGAGATCCATGGACAGCGGGCGAGCTTCGCGCTGCTCGATGCGAGCCAGCACCGGCGCCTCCTCGACCGCTTCGGCGGGCATGAGGCGGCGCTGACCGGCACGGCCGCCGCCTTCGCCCGCTGGCGGGCGGCGCGCGAGGCTCTCGAGACGCTGCGCGGCCGGCTTTCGGACACCGATGGCGAGCTCGCCTATCTGCGCGCGGGGCTCGCCGAGATCGAGGCGCTCGCCCCCCGCGCCGGCGAGGAGGAGGAGCTCGCCGCGCTGCGTGCGCGCCAGGGGCGGGCGGGCCGCGTCAGCGAGGAACTCGCCGACGCGCTGCGCCTTCTCGGCGAGGATTCGGGGCCGGCCAAGCGGATCGGCTCTGCGCTCCGGCGCATCGAGCGCGTGGGAACCGAGGAACCCGCGCTGATGGCGCCCGTCCTCGCCGCGCTCGAGCGGACGCTGATCGAATTGCAGGAGGCGGAGGGCGCGCTCGCCGAGGCGGCCCGGGCCTGCCGCTATGACGAGGGCGCGCTCGAGGCGGCCGAGGCGCGGCTCTTCGCGCTGCGGGCGCTCGCGCGCAAGCACCGCGTGACGACCGACG
>JACAEB010000174.1 GCA_013389075.1 Alphaproteobacteria bacterium | reverse complement strand
GTCCGCACCGGACGGACCTCGTCGTCACCCATCGCGACAAGGCGGTGCCGGCGCGCGAGGCCTCGACGGGGGAGCAGAAGGCGCTCCTCATCGCCATCATTCTCACCAATGCCGCCCTCGAGGGCCCAAAGGCGCGGGCCCGCCCGGTCATGCTGCTCGATGAGGTGGCCGCCCATCTCGACGCCGCGCGACGCGCGGCACTCTGCGAGGCGCTGCTCGCGCTCGGCGTGCAGGCCTGGCTCACCGGCACCGATCCGCATCTGTTCGAGGCCCTCGCCGGCCGGGCCCAGCTGTTCCGGGTGGAGACGGGCTCTGTACACCGTCTCGCCGCCTGACCCCTTCACACCGCTCAACGCGTTCCACGGAAGCAGGACATGACCGAATCCTCAGAGTACGGCGCACAATCCATCAAGGTACTGAAGGGGCTCGACGCGGTTCGCAAGCGGCCGGGCATGTATATCGGCGACACGGACGATGGCTCGGGCCTTCATCACATGGTCTATGAGGTCGTCGACAACGCCATCGACGAGGCGCTCGCGGGCCATGCCGACCGGGTGACGATCGAACTCAATCCCGATGGCTCGGTCACGGTCATCGACAACGGACGCGGCATTCCGACCGATATCCACGAGGGCGAGGGCATCTCGGCGGCCGAGGTCATCATGACCCAGCTCCATGCGGGCGGAAAGTTCGACCAGAACTCGTACAAGGTCTCGGGCGGGCTCCATGGCGTCGGCGTGTCGGTCGTGAACGCCCTCTCCGAATGGCTGGAGCTGACGATCTGGCGGAGCGGCGAGGAGCATTTCATCCGCTTCCGGATGGGCAATGCCGAGGCGCCGCTTGTCGTGGTCGGACCATCGGGCGGAAAGCGGGGCACGAAGATCACCTTCAAGCCCTCGACCGAGATCTTCACCCAGGTCGAGTTCGACTTCGGCACGCTCGAGCGGCGGCTGCGCGAACTCGCCTTCCTCAATTCGGGCGTCACGATCCAGCTGTCGGACCATCGCCATGTGGAGCCGAAGGTCGTCGAGATGCACTATGATGGCGGGCTCGAGGCCTTCGTGCACTATCTCGACCGCTCCCGCTCGCCGCTCATCAAGTCGCCGATCCTCATCGGGACGGAGCGCGACGGCATCATGGTCGAGGCGGCGCTCTGGTGGAACGACGGCTATCACGAGACCGTCCTCTGCTTCACGAACAACATTCCCCAGCGCGACGGAGGCACCCATCTTGCGGGCTTCAAGGCCGCGATGACGCGCACGGTGAACACCTATGCCGCCGAGAGCGGCCTTGCGAAGAAGGAAAAGGTGACGCTGACGGGCGACGACGCGCGCGAGGGCCTCACCTGCGTCCTGTCGGTCAAGGTGCCGGACCCGAAGTTCAGCTCACAGACGAAGGACAAGCTCGTCTCCTCCGAAGTGCGCCCCGTCGTCGAGAGCGCCATCGCCGAGGCGCTGGCGCAGTGGTTCGAGGAACATCCGGCCGAGGCCCGCACCGTGGTCGCCAAGGTGGTCGAGGCGGCGGCCGCGCGCGAGGCCGCCCGCAAGGCGCGCGAGCTCACGCGGCGCAAGAGCGCCCTCGATGTCGCCAACCTGCCCGGCAAGCTCGCCGACTGCCAGGAGCGCGATCCCGCGCGGGCCGAGCTCTTCATCGTCGAGGGCGACTCGGCCGGCGGATCGGCCAAGCAGGCCCGCGACCGCAGCAATCAGGCCGTGCTGCCGCTGCGGGGCAAGATCCTGAACGTCGAGCGCGCCCGCTTCGACAAGATGCTCTCCTCGAACGAGATCGGTACGCTGATCACCGCGCTCGGCACCGGCATCGGGCGCGACGATTTCGACATCGGGAAGCTGCGCTACCACAAGATCATCATCATGACGGACGCCGATGTGGATGGCGCCCATATCCGGACGCTGCTCCTCACCTTCTTCTATCGTCAGATGCCGGAGCTCATCGAGCGCGGGCACCTCTACATCGCCCAGCCGCCGCTGTTCAAGGTGGTGAAGGGCCGGACCGAGCGCTACCTCAAGGACGAGGCCGATTACAGCGCCTATCTCATCGAGGAGGGCGCGCGCGAGGCCGTCTTCACGAGCTGGGACGGCACGCAGATCACCGGCGCCGATCTCAAGCGCGTCGCCGGAGAGGCCGTGACCATCAAGCGCACGCTCGACCAGATCCCGCACCGCTATCCGCGCAGCTTCGTCGAACAGGCGGTCATCGTGGGCGCGCTCGAGCCGGCCGTCCTCGACGACGCCTCGGCGGCGGAGGCGGCGATGGCGCGGCTGTCGGCGCGGCTCGATGCTCTTTCTGCGGAGGAAGATCGCGGCTGGCGCGGAGACCGCCGCCCCGACGGCGCGCTCGTGCTCGCCCGCGAGGTGCGCGGCGTGCGCGAGGTGGCGACCATCGATTCCGCGCTGATCGACTCGGCCGAGGCGCGCCGCCTGCGGAGCTTCTCGGACGAGCTGCGCCACCTCTATGCCGAGGCCGGCGCCCTCAAGATCCGCGAGGAGTCCCGCGTCGTCCATGCGCCCTCCGACCTCCTGACCGCCATCGAGGCGGCCGGGCTCAAGGGGATCAGCCTGCGGCAGCGCTACAAGGGCCTTGGCGAGATGAACGCCGAGCAGCTCTGGGAGACGACGCTCGATCCCAATGTCCGCTCGCTGCTGCAGGTGAAGGTGGCTCAGGCCGATACGGCGAACGAGATGTTCTCGCGCCTCATGGGCGACGTCGTCGAGCCGCGCCGCGACTTCATCCGCGACAATGCGCTGAACGTCGCCAATCTCGACGTATAGGGAGCAAACGTTCCCGCACCCCCCCGACCCTCACCCCCGCCCCCTCTCCCGGGGGAGAGGGGCGATGCGCGCGCGTAAAGATCTTGCCGCTGACGAACAGGCCTCGATCGCGCATGCAGGTCGCCGAGCGGGCGCGGGGAAGCTCGCGAAGCGTTGCGGTGCTGAGGTCAACACGCACATACCGATCCCCTTCAACGTTCTTGAGCTTCACGAGACGCCCCCCCGGAAGCCAGAACTCGACGTCCACCCGCTCGACCCGCCCCAGGCCGAAATGTGCTTCAAGAGCACTGCTGGATTTGTAGCTATGGTTGGAATAGATCCCGCGTGTGCCGAGAATCCGGCCGGTGACCGGATCACGCAGGACGACACGTGTACCGATCAACTGCGCATCGCTCACGCCTTCGAAAGCAAAGCGGATCCAGTGATTCTTGCAGCCCCCGTGCGCTCCGCTGTTCATGAACACGATGCTCTCGAAGGCCCGCGCATCGTAGACGACGCCGGTATTGTCCGGATCGGCGGACACGAGCAGGTCGACCAGGCCATCGTTATTGAGATCGGCAGCCTCCGCCGAAATGCTGGTCGCGTTGAGGCCCGAGACTGTCGTCGGCTTGGGATCGAACGTCCCGTCGCCCTTGTTCATGAACAGGATGCTCCGGCCCTGGACGAACTCGTCCACGGCCCGGTCAAGAACGACAAAATCCTGCCAGCCATCATTGTCGAAGTCGGCGAAGATAACGTCTGAGTACTGAGGAAAACGCTCGAGGGGGCCCCAGGGAACCACGCCGGGCTGCGATGGCGATCGTCTCGTCGCCTTGAAGGTGCGCGCGGCATCCGATGGCGCTTCGCCAAAAAAAATCGAATCAGAAGGCGTAGCGTTGGTTCAGAATGTCCAGGCCTGCTTCTTCGGTTGCGATACGAAACTGGAAATTGCCTTCATTGTACCAGAACCGCGCTGCCACGGGTTCCGTCGCGGGGCGCCCGATCGGGTTCATGCCCGCAACGGCGATCGCATCGAACAATCCATCATTGTTCACATCGGCATAGAAAAGATGCGTGATGGCTGGTGCTCGCTCCTCTCCACGCGGGACAAGCATCCCCTCGGCTTCGTCGTACCGGAACTGGCCCACATCCGCAAAGCCATTGTCCGTGATCTTCTCGAAGCGGAATGATCCGGTCTCGAGGAGCTTGTTCTGCCAGTTGAAGAACCCATGGCGATATTCGGCGGGTGTGAACGGTATCCGGTTGAGAGGAATGTTGCCACCGATGACGAGGAGGTGGTTGCCCTGTGCCAGGTCGATGTCGCCATCATTGTCGAGGTCACGCAGCACAATGTTCGGACCCGCCCGATCGCGAGAAGGATCGTTGTAGTATCCGCCGAAATCCGGGACGAGGTCGGTGCCCCCGATGTCTTCAAACCGCCCGCCGTCGAACATGCCGTCCTTGGGCTGAAAGACAAGGAGCGCGGAAAGCGGAAGCCCCTCGAATTGATTGACGACGTTATCGGCGCCGATGGCGATGTCCAAGAACCCGTCAAGGTTCACGTCACCGAGGCTCACCTGGCGGTTATAGGCCGTTTCGTTCTTGGCACCATAAGCGTTCGAGACATCAACGAACTTGAAGAATGACCGGTCACTGATGAAAAGGCTTGATCCGATTCCGACCTTTTTGCCCGGAATTGGCTTGCCGCCGCGCACCGGAGTCTGTCTCGAGATGAAGAGATCATATTAGCCGTCGCCGTTGAAGTCCGCGAGGGCAGGCACCTGCGCACCTCGCCAGCCCTGACTGAGATCCTGTGCTGTCGCCGGCGAGCCGCTCAGTTCGATCGCGTGCTCTTCGAACCGGAATCCGCCGAAATTGAGGAAAAGCCGGAGCCGGTCGACCGGATCGCGCGTGCGCTCGATGTCGCCCGTCACGTCGGTGAACTCCGGCATGGTATCCAGCGCGAACGGCGGAGTTGTTACGGTGAACATGTCGAGATAGCCGTTCCTGTCCACATCGCCGAAGACCTAGCCATTGAGACCTTCACGAACGTTCGTGAACGGCGGTGCGTGAACGGCCTCGAACATCTGCCCGGTACCGGCGGCATCCCGGGAGGCCGCCGAGTCGGGCAGCTCCTTGAGGGAACCTGCAACCGGAACCTCGGCTTCCGCCTTGGCTGCGGCGCCGATGACGAGAAAAATCAGGCTGGCTGTGTATACAGATGAAAGGCTCATGCCGCCGTCTCCTTCCGGATGCTGATCTAGCGAATGCCCGCCCCAACCAGGCCATCGGGTATCGATGCGGCGAGTCTCACGCCGGTATTAGCATCCACGAAATTGGGTCCACGGAAACTGCGCATCTCGACACGCGTGTTCTGCGCCACATTGCGCCAGCTTCCGCCGCGACGGACCCGGCCGGGCACCTGCGTCCCGTCCTGTACCGTCACCAGCGGGTCATCCGGTGTCATCGGACCATTGGCAATGTTTCCCGCGATCCACGCGCCGCCGGTCCAAGGCCCGCCATCCTGCGGGGCACCTTCATATCCGGGATGAGCAATGTCCTCGCACCATTCGAGGACATTGCCGAGGACGTCGTGCAGACCAAAGGCGTTGGGAAGTTTCAATCCGACCGGCTGGCTGCCCATCACGGCGACAGGGCTCTGGCCATAGGTGGTTCCGGCGGTCCGGATACCCCCGTCATAGTCGGCGCGGCTGTTCCCCAGGTACCAGGCGATCGGGTCGAGATCCTCCGAGGCCAGACTACCGCTCGGAAAGCCGCCATTGTAATAGGGCGCCTCCACGCCAGCACGGGCTGCGTATTCCCACTCGGCCTCCGACGGCAGACGCAGTCCGGTGCCGTACACGGCATTCACGCCGAGCAGCCATTGCTGGACCTCAGTCCATGAGACAGGCTCGACCGGTGCGCGGCCGCCTGCGTTTTCGAAAAAGGACGGGCTTCGCGGCTGCCCTCCCAGATGGGCAAGGCCCCGCCAGAGGTCCTGGGTCAGTTCGGTGCGCGCCATGAGAAACGCGTCGAGCCGCCTGCGGTGCTGGGGGGATTCGTCCTTGAGCAAGGCGCGTCGCCGGCCCATCTCTACCATTCGATCCTGGACCTCGGCCGAGCTGCCCATCAGGAAGCTGCCTGCCGGTACAAGGACGAATTCGACGGACACGTCCGTTTCGGTCGGAGACAGACCGAGGACGGCTGCGAGCACCTTCGAGCGGTAGATCTGAACTGTGTGGCTTTGCCCGCCTGCCTTGAATGTTTCCTCCCGAAGCCAGGTAAAATCCTCTCCAGACAAGGCGGCCTCTGATGAGGCGGGTACGGTATAATCGGGCAACGACGCTCCGCTGCCCTGCCTTATGCCGGTAATCTGTGCCACACCGAAATGGCCCCGCATGAAGCCCTGCATCAGGCCATTGTGGATCGTGCCTTCGTAATGCAGTGTCGGGCCGATCATGATGAGCTGACGCTCCGTCAGAGGCTCGTTCGACGAGGGGTCCTTTGTCGGGACGCTCCAGGTCAGCTTGCCGCGCTGGTAGACGAGATCCTGCAGCGGCTTGACGCCGCCCGGTGTTGTCAGTGTGCCAACGAGGTGCCTGTCATTCAGATTGATCCTGAGCGTCTCGGTGGTTACGAGCCCGCCGGAGATGGCGTCTCGCTCGGTCCTGAGTGTCCACTCGCCGACCGCATCTTCGACCGGGTGAGCTCGCTTGTAGGTGATCGCATTGCCCGTTGCGGATGCGGCCGTGGTCCAGGCGCAGAGTGTCATGAACAGGATCGGCAAGAGCGTGCGCATCAAATTCGTCCTTTCGTTACTCCGGGTCGAGGAAGGCCCGGTTCCGTCTGGGCAGAGAGTGTCCTGGCAATTGTTTCCACACGAATTGATCAGGACCCCTTCGGGCAGGCGGGTGGAGGCATTTCACCGGCGAAGCCCAGGGCTCGCCTAGCGTGCCCTCTTGAGGCTATCGGGCACGGGAGCCGCAACCCGAAAGCCCTGGTTTGCATCGGCAAAGTTCGGGCCTCGAAAGGCGCGGACGCCGGCGCGCGTGTTGTAGGGGAAATTGCGCCAGCTCCCGCCACGGCGGATCCGGCCATTCACGTAGGAATGGTCTTTGACAGCAAAGATCGGTCCCTGCTCCGTCGTCGGCCCGTTCAGGAGCGTTCCCCCGATCGGCTGACCACCCCGCCAGGGCCTGCCGTCGGTCGGCGCCCCCTCATAACTGCCATTGGCGATATCGGCGCACCATTCGTAGACATTGCCAAGCATGTCATGGAGCCCGAAAGCATTCGGCAGCTTTCCGCCGACCGGATTGGTTCCGATCAGCTTGGGCAGTCCTGCCCCTCCGCCCCGGTAGTTCGCGGTCACCATCCCACCCTCGTAAGACACGGCGGCGTTCCCGACATACCAGGCGATTTCGGAAACGTTAGGGGAATCGAGGCCCCCCCTCCCCTGTGCCGTCGGGAATTTTCCATTGTAGAGCGGGGTCGTGGTCCCCGCCCGCGCCGCATATTCCCATTCAGCCTCGCTTGGCAGGCGCAGATCGAGATCAAAGGCGTCATTCACGCCACGCAACCAGATCTGCGCATCATTCCAGGAGATCATCTCCGCGGGCGCAGACGCTCCGGCATTCTGGAAAAAGAAGGGTCGCCGATCCAGGCCGTTGAGGTGGGCCAGCCCCTCCCAGAGAGCCTGCGTCAGCTCTGTCCGAGCCAGAAGGAATGGGGCGATGGTGACCTGGCGCTGAGGGCTCTCGTCCTTTGTGAAGTCCTCAGTCGCAAATGTGCCCATGAGCTGTGCCCGCGTCTCCGGCGTGGTGCCCATCAGGAAGCTGCCCCCCGGTACGAGAACGAACTCCGCGGCAATGTCGGTGGCACCCGGCGCGAGGCCGAGAATTTTCGCGAAGAGATTGGAAGGGTAGATTTGCACGGAGTGGGTCTGGCCGCCGATGGAGAAGGTCTCCTCGCGAAGCCAGGTAAACGCTTCGCCGCCCGGCGTCGCCTCGTCGTATGAGGGGGACGCGATACGGGACGGGCGCGCGCCACTGCCTTCCTTCATTCCAATGAACTCGGCCGCCCCGAAGTATCCCCACATGAGGCCCTCAAGGGCGCGGTCGTAAACCTCGGCCTTGTAGTAGAGGACAGGTCCGAACGCGCGCAGACGGCGTTCTCTTGTCGCTTCATCCGCCCCCGGAGGTACGCTATCGGCCTCCCAGATCAGCGCTCCGTCCTTGAATTCGACTTTGCGGACAGGAAGACGACCCGCAGCCGTTTCGAGCGTCGCAACGAGGCTCTCGCCGTCCCGCTCGATTCTCAGGGTTTCGCTTGAGATGGCGGCCGGACCACTCATCTGCTCCCGAGTGATCTCAAGGCCCCAGGCGCCGACGATATCATCCGGGTCGGCAGCGCCTGCGGTCGAGATGAGCGCGACAAGTGAGACGAGCACGAGCGCAAGCGCGTGACGGCATGTGGCGCCAAGGACGGTCCCGATCCATTCGGTTCTCATGACGGATCCTACACTGGAGAACAGGGAGACCGTTTCATGATTATCGATAATGCGTCGGGAATCAAGGCAATTGTTGGCAGGGTCGGGATCTGCCATCCGCGGCCACCGGCCGCGATCATGTGCCCGGGTGGCCGAATGTCGATGCCTGTCCCGCGCAAGGACGCCGTGCAACGATCGCCGGATTTGCGCTTGCGGGGGATGTTCGGATGAGGATCCGGCCTCAGAGGCTCTTCACGAGCGCGTCCACATGGTCGGGGAGGCGCGAGCGCCAGGGCGCGGGCGCTATGCCGTGGACGGAGGTGATGCGGCTGCAGTCGAGCACGGAATTGGCCGGCCGCTTCGCCGGTGTCGGATAGTCCGTGGTCGGAATGCGTTCCACTCGCGCCGTGATGCCGTGCCGGGCGCCCTCCTCGAGGGTCGCCTCGGCGAAATCGGCCCAGGTGCAGGCGGTGTCGCCGCAGAAATGGAACACACCCTGCGGGCCGCTCTCCGCCCCGCGCGTGATGCGGACCGCGACCCTCAGAAGGGCATCGGCGATGTCGCAGGCGGGCGTGGGGCAGCCGCGCTGATCGTCGACGACGCGCAGCACCTCGCGCTCCCGCGCGAGCCGCAGCATGGTGCGCACGAAATTCTGTCCGCCGCGCGAGAAGACCCAGGCCGTCCGCAGGACCACATTGCGGTCATGCGCGCCGAGGACCGCCTCCTCGCCCGCAAGCTTCGTCCATCCGTAGACGGATTGCGGGTTGGCGCGGTCGGTCTCGCGATAGGCGCCCGTCCTGGTCCCGTCGAAGACATAGTCGGTGGAGATGTGCAGGAGCGGCACGCCGCGCGCGGCGCAGGCCTTCGCCATGAGGCGCGGCGCCTCGGCATTGAGCGCATGCGCGAGCCCGCTCTCGCTCTCGGCCCTGTCCACGGCGGTGTAGGCGGCCGCGTTCACGAGCGCATCGAAGGGCGCGGCCCGATCGAGGAAGCGCTCGAGCGCCGCCGCATCGGTCAGGTCGAGATCGTCGCGCTCGACCGTCTCGAGCACGACATCATGGGCGGGCGCCTGCGCCAGCAGCTCCTGGCCCACCTGTCCGATCCGGCCGAACTGCAGAATACGGATCATCCCTTAAGGCCCAGCCGCTCGCCCTTGAACCCGCGGGCCCGGATGGCTTCCCACCAGGCCCTGTTGCCAAGATACCAGCGCACGGTGCGGCGCAGGCCCTCCTCGACCGTCACCGAGGGGCGCCAGCCGAGCTCGCGTTCGATCTTGCCCGCATCGATCGCATAGCGCAGGTCATGGCCGGGCCGGTCGGTGACGAAGGTGATGAGCCCCTCGTGCGGGGCATACGGACTGTCGGGGCAGAGCTCGTCCATCAGTCGGCAGAGGAGCCGCACGAGCCCGATATTCGTGAGCTCGTTGTGCCCGCCCACATTGTAGGTCTCGCCGAGGCGACCGGTCTCGAGGATGCGGCGCAGCGCGGCCGCATGATCCTCGACATAGAGCCAGTCGCGCACGTTCTCGCCCTTGCCGTAGACCGGAATGGGCCGGCCCTCGAGCGCGGCGAGGATGACGACCGGGATGAGCTTCTCGGGAAACTGGTAGGGCCCGTAATTGTTCGAGCAGTTCGAGGTGACGACCGGCAGGCCGTATGTGTGGTGCCAGGCCCGCACCAGCATGTCGGAGGAGGCCTTGCTCGACGAATAGGGCGAATTGGGCGCGTAGGGCGTCTCTTCGGTGAAGAGCCCGTCCGGCCCCAATGTTCCGTACACCTCATCGGTCGAGACGTGGTGGAAGCGGAAATGGCGAGGGCCCCCGCCGGCGAGATAGGCGCGGGCGGCCTCGAGCAGCGTGTAGGTCCCCAGAATGTTCGTCTCGATGAAGTCGGCCGGTCCGTCGATGGAGCGGTCCACATGGCTCTCGGCCGCAAGATGCATCACCGCATCGGGGCGGTGACGGGAAAAGAGCGCGTCCATGGCCGCCCGGTCGCGGATGTCGGCGCGCACGAACGCGTAGCGCGTGCTCGCGGCCACGCCGGCCACATTGTCGAGATTGGCCGCATAGGTGAGCTTGTCGAGGTTGACGACCTCGTGCTCGGTCTCGGTGATCAGCTGCCGGACGACCGCCGAGCCGATGAAGCCCGCCCCGCCCGTGACCAGGATCTTCATGCGTGGGCGCCCTCCCGGTAGACGAAGGGCGAGACGAACTCCGCAAAGCGCGGCAGGCCCGCATCCTTCGCCGACAGCACGGCCGCCCCCTCCGCGATGCCCCAGTCGATGCCGAGATCGGGATCGGCGAAGAAGACGCCGCCATCCTGGGGCTTCGAGTAATAGGCATCCACCTTGTAGACGACCTCCGTGTCCGGCTCGAGCGTGAGGAAGCCGTGCAGGAAGCCGACCGGCACGAGGATGAAGGTCGCGTCCTCGGCGCTCAGGACGGCGCTCACATGCCGGCCATAGGTCGGCGAACCGACACGGACATCCACCGCGACGTCGAGGATGCGCCCGCGCGCGGGACGCACGAGCTTCGTCTGGGCGAAGGGCGGGGCCTGATAATGCAGGCCGCGGACGGTGTGCCGGGCGCGCGAGAGGGAATGGTTGTCCTGCACGAAGCTGTAGCCAAGACCCGCCTCGGCGAAGCGGGCGGCGTTGTAGGACTCGCAGAAGAAGCCGCGCTCGTCGGCGAAACGCCGGGGCGTGACGAGCTTGACCTCCGGAATGGCGAGGCTCTCAATCTCCATCGGCGCTGCCTCTGTCGCGATCGCGAGGGTTCTGTGGGCGACCGGGCGCGCGTGTGCCGCCCGGTCCCGGTCCGGGACACCCCCGCGCGGACGCAGGCACGCTCCGTGCCGGGGCCGTCAAAGGGCCGCCGGGCCCGAGGCGGGCCGGCGCACCGGACCGTAGGCGTGAAGCACCGAGCCCTGATGCTTGAGCCACTGCTCGGCCGCCTCGTAGTCCGGATCGAGCCGTTCGACAAGCGCCCAGAAGGCCGGTCCGTGATGCAGATGCTTCAGATGGGCGCATTCATGCGCGGCAACATAGTCGAGCACGCCCTCTGGCGCCATAGCCAGCCGCCAGGAGAAGGACAGGCCCGAACGCGGGCTGCACGAGCCCCAGCGCGAGCTCGTGTCCCGCAGGGTGACGCGCGGCAGGGAGAGGCCGAGGGCCCGGACATGCACGGCGACGCGCGCGGTGAGGAGCCGCCGCGCCTCGGTCCGGAACCAGTCCGCGAGGCGGCGCGGCACATGCTCGATCCGCCCGGTCACGGTGAGCCGGCGCGTCTCGGGATCGGCCCAGACGCCCCCGCACGCCTGCGGCAGATGGCAGATGCGGTGCGGATCCCCCAGCACCGGCACGGTCTCGCCCGGCGCGAACGGCACCTGGCGGGGGAGCGCGGCGAGCTGGCTCGCGATCCATTCGCTGTTGGCATAGGCGAAGGCGAGCGCGTCCGAGCGCGCGGCATAGATGGGATGGACGATGACCACCTCGCGCGTGGCCGACTTCACGCGCACGGAGAACCGGCGCGCGCGGGGGTGGGTCCGCAGGCTGACCGGGATGGAATGGCCCTCGACACTCAGGGCCGATCCCCCGGCGCTCCGACGACGCTTTGAGCTCTTCATGACTGTTCGAACGCCCTGTCTCGACGCGGCCATCCTAGCACCGGGGCCAGCGGTCAGGCGAGGTTCGAGCGGATGAAATCGCGGACCCGCGGCTGGATCTCGGTGCGCCAGCGCGAGCCGTTGAAGACGCCGTAATGGCCGACACCCGGCTGGATGTAGTCCACCTTCTTGCGCTCGGGGATGTTCACGCAGAGATCGTGGGCGGCCTGGGTCTGCCCGATGCCGGAAATGTCGTCCTTCTCGCCCTCCACCGTCATCAGCGCGGTGGTCCGGAGCGCGCCGAGATCGACCAGCGTGTCGCGGTGGTAGAACGCCCCGCGCGGCAGGAGATGGCGCTGGAAGACCTTGTCGATGGTCTGGAGGTAGAACTCGGCCGGCAGGTCCATGACAGCCAGGTATTCGTCATAGAATTCCCGATGCTTCTGGACCGAATCCCCGTCGCCGGAAACGAGATGGCGGAAATACTGCCAGTGCGCGTCGATGTGCCGGTCCTTGTTCATGGACATGAAGCTGCCGAGCTGCACGAAGCCTGGATAGACGAGCCGCATGGCGCCCGGATTGGGGAAGGGCACGCGCATGACCATGTTGGTCTTGAACCACTCGAAGGGCCGCTCCTCGGCGAGGAGGTTGGGCTCGGTCGGGCTGCGGCGCGCGTCGATCGGGCTGCCCATGATGATGAGCGAGGCTGGCGTCGCGGGATCCCCGGCCGCCGCCATCAGCGCGCTCGCCGCGAGCACGCCCGGCCCTGGCTGGCAGACCGCCATCACATGGGTGCCGGGCCCGAGCCGCCGGATCATGGCCTGGATGTAGTCGATGAAATCGTCGAGATCGAAACCGCCTTCCGAGAGCGGAATGTTGCGGGCGTCGCGCCAGTCGGTGATGTAGACCTCGTGCTCGGGCAGCATGGCCTCGACCGTGCCGCGCAGCAGCGTCGCATAATGACCCGACATGGGCGCCACGACGAGGACGCGCGGATCGGAGCGCTTCTCGCTGAGCCGGCCGAGCTCGCGCAGCAGCGCCTCGTCGCGCTTGAAATGCTTGAGCTGGCAGAAGGTGTTGCGCCAGACGATCTCCTCGGTGACCGGCACGGGCTGGCCGGAGATCTTCACCTCGTCGAGCCCGAATCTGGGCTTGCCGTAGCGGCGCGTGGCCGAGGAGAAGACGTCCAGCGCCGCGGCGACCGACCGCCCCATCCCCGTATAGGAGATCGGATTGTAGGGGTTGCGGAAGACGTACTTGCCCACATCGGCGGCCGCCCGGAGCGGCGCGATGACGGCATGGTTGAGCTCGTACACGTGGTACAGCATGAAGTCCTCGCTCGCGCGCCGGCCACCCGACCGCCAGGCGTCACCGGCCGGCATCCGCCGCCAGGGGGCCTGCAGGTTCAGGACCCGGCCCGATCGCCAAGGGTGCGGCGGCCCGGGAATCGCAACCCCTTATGGTAGCTGCTTGTTGCGATGCAGCAAGGGGTTTCGCGCAAAAGCCCCCGGTCCGGCGCCCTTACAGGCGCTTTTCGAGGGCCTCGGTGATGTCCTCGACGGCATCGGCGGCCGTGAAGAACGTGTCGAACCGGCCGTCCGGCGTCATCAGGTAGAGGACGCTCGAATGGTCGACGAGATAGCCCACCGACGAGGACTCGATCTCGGCCTTGCGCGCATAGACCCGATAGGCGGCGAGCACCGCCGCGATCTCCTCCGGCGTGCCGGTGAGGCCGATCAGGCGATCGCCGAAATGGCGGACATAGGCGGCCATCACCTCCGGCGTGTCGCGCTCGGGATCGACGGTGATGAAGAGCGGCTGGACCTTCTGCGCCCTGGGACCCAGTGCCTCGAGCACGGCGGCCATGCGATTGAGTTCGGTCGGACAGACGTCCGGACAATAGGTGAAGCCGAAATAGAGGAGCTGCCACTTGCCGGCGAACTCCGCGGACGACACGCGCCGGCCGTCCTGCGCGGTCAGCGTGAACGGCCCGCCGAGCTCGGCCGCGCCGGTCTGCGTCGTGCGCACGGTGCCCGGGCCGGGCGTCCGGTCATGCACCTGGAGGCTGATGACGAAGGCGATCAGGGAGAGCACCGCTCCCACCCACAAGGCCAGCCGGATCCTGCTCATCGCTTCCCTCTCTCCGCGGCGGAGGATTCCCCTTTTCGCCATCCCGCTCTAGGGTAGGTACCGATGTAGGCCCCGACCGGGGCGATGTCGACCCGAGGAGCCACGCCCCCATGCGTCACACTGTCCCCGTTGCGCCGATGCGGCCCGTTTGCGTGGCCCTGTGCGCCGTGGCTCTCCTCGCGGCCCTCGCGGGCCCCGCCCGGGCCGGCATTGCGGGCGAGATCGGCATCACCACGAACAACGAGCTTCTCGATGCGATCGTCGCGCGCGACCTGG
>JACAEB010000135.1 GCA_013389075.1 Alphaproteobacteria bacterium | reverse complement strand
GCCATGGCACCGCCCTTCGTCATTCTGGCTGATCCTGAAAAGGCCTCAGCGCGGGCTCCTGGCCTTCGTGCCGCGAAAGCCGATCTCGGGCACGATGGTGTGCGGCAGACCCTCGCGCGCATAGGCGGCGGCCGAGTTGAAGATGTTGATCACCATCAGCGCGGTTTCGCTCTCGGCCCGGGCCTCGTAGACGCGCGCGGCGGCCGCCTGCACGGCGGCGTTGCCGGGATCGGCCTCGAGGGCGAAGTCGGCGAGGTGGCAGGCAAGGCGCATATCGCCCGCCGTCACGAGCGCTTCGGCGCGGGTGGCGAGCGCCCCTGCCCCGCCCGCGAGCGCGGCGATCTCGCCGGCGAGCGCCGCGCGGGGGGCGGGCTTGAGCTCGCCCGGCCGGCCCGAATACCAGCCTCCGAAATAGCGGATCACGGTGCGGATGATGAACTCCGCATCGTCATAGACGGGCTGGAGCCAGGGCGAGTCGCTCACCGGCAGCTCCACCGCCTGCACGATGTCGACATGGGGCGGGGCGCCCTGTTCCATCACCGCGAGCGTGCGCGTGACGATGGCCTCGAGGAAATCGGCCGTCTCGAGCAGGATGCGCCGGCAGAGGGCGGGATCGTTCACGACCGGTCCGCCATGGCCGGGGCAGAGCGAGGCGGGCGCCACGGCCGCCATGGCCCTGAGGCCCGCCGCCCAGTCCCAGGGATAGCGCTGCACCTTCTGCGGATTGCCCGCATTGGGCACCGCCCAGATCATGAGATCGCCGGGGCAAAGGACGGAGCGCTTGGGGCAGTAGATCCAGCTGTGATCGTCCGTCTCCCCCCGGCAGTGATGGATCTGAAAGCTCAGCCCACCGACGGTGATGTCCATCCGCTGGTCATAGAGCGTGTCGGGCGGCAGGGCGGGAAAGCCGAAGGTCTTGTAGCCGTCCTCGTTCGCCGCGCGCACCGTGCCG
Organism: Alphaproteobacteria bacterium; assembly: GCA_013389075.1. GTDB lineage: Bacteria > Pseudomonadota > Alphaproteobacteria > JACAEB01 > JACAEB01 > JACAEB01. Next base: position 8,499 of record JACAEB010000135.1, on the reverse strand, counting down.
CCGAACTGGCGGGCATTGATCGCTGCATTGTAGCCGGCGGTGCGGGCATAGCGCTCGAAACGCGCGGGCATGGCCCTGTGGGCGATGATGCGCGGGCGCGGCTGGCCGGGCATGAGAAAGGCCTCGAGCCCGAAGGCGTGGTCGGTGTGCCCTTGCGTGAAGATGGCCGTGTGGACGGGCGCCTTCGTGACGGTCCGCAGGGTGGCGGCGAGGTCGGCCGCCATGATCTTCAGCCCGGAATCGACGAGGACGAGGCCCTCGTCGGTCTCGAAGGCGGTGATGCCCGAGAAGCGCGAGACGAACCAGGTCCTGGGCGCGATCTCGACGGGTCCCCCGCTCCAGAAGAATTTGGCGTCCTCCCGGGACGCGCCCCGCATTTGCAAGAATTTCTGTGCCGGATTGTCTGGCATTGCAGTTCCTTTCTCACGATGTGCCCCGTCGGCTCTGGCGGCACTCTTGTCTCCCCGCGCCGACTTTGCGACGGCACAGCTCCGATGGGAAGCCCCGCCCGCCTTGTTCCCGCGAAGGGCTGGCTCCATACTCGGGCAACCCTCACGCGCGGCAGAAGGAGGAGATCATGGAGACGACGCCGGCGAGCCCCGACATCATCCCCGTCCGCACCGAATGGCGGCAGGGCGCCCGGCTCGACCCCAAGACCTTCGAGACGCTCTACCGGCGCAGCCTCGAGGACCCGGACGGCTTCTGGGGCGAGCAGGGCCGGCGGCTCGACTGGATCCGTCCCTACTCGGACACGCGTGTACGGACCGTTTCCTGGGACCCGGACGCTCTCTCCATCCGCTGGTACGAGGACGGCACGCTCAACGTCAGCGCCAACTGCCTCGACCGGCATCTCCCGGCGCGCGGCGATACGCCCGCCATCATCTGGGAGGGCGACGACCCCTCGCTCTCGCGCACCATCACCTATCGCGAGCTCCATGCCGAGGTCTGCCGTTTCGCCAATGTGCTGAAGGCGATGGGCGTCAAGCGCGGCGATCGCGTCACCATCTACATGCCGATGATCCCCGAGGCGGCCATGGCCATGCTCGCCTGCGCGCGCATCGGCGCGGTGCATTCGGTGGTGTTCGGCGGCTTCTCGCCCGACAGCCTCGCCGGACGCATCACCGATTGCGACTCGCGCTTCGTCATCACCGCGGACGAGGGCATGCGCGGCGGGCGGACGGTGCCGCTCAAGGCCAATACCGACAAGGCGCTCGAGCAGTGCTGGCACGTGAAGTCCGTGCTCGTCGTCCGCCGCACGGGCAATCCCGTGACCATGGTCGAGGGGCGCGACCGCTGGTATCACGAGGCCCGCGAGAGCGTGGGGGCCGACTGCCCGCCCGAGGAGATGGGGGCCGAGGACCCGCTCTTCATTCTGTACACGTCGGGTTCGACGGGAAAGCCCAAGGGCGTCCTCCACACGAGCGGGGGCTATCTCGTCTATGTCTCGATGACGCACGACTATGTGTTCGACTACCGGCCGGGCGAGGTGTTCTGGTGCACGGCGGATGTGGGCTGGGTCACGGGTCACTCTTACATCGTGTACGGACCGCTCGCCAATGGCGCCACCACGCTGATGTTCGAGGGCGTGCCCACATGGCCCTCGCCCTCCCGCTTCTGGGAGGTCGTCGACAAGCACAAGGTGAACATCTTCTACACCGCGCCCACGGCCATCCGTGCACTGATGCGCGAGGGCGAGGGGCCGGTGAAGGCCACCTCGCGGCGGAGCCTCAGGCTTCTGGGCAGCGTCGGCGAGCCCATCAATCCCGAGGCCTGGCTCTGGTACTACCGCACGGTGGGCGAGGAGCGCTGCGCCGTCATCGACACCTGGTGGCAGACCGAGACGGGGGGCATCCTCATCGCACCCGTCTCCGGCGTCACCGACCTCAAGCCCGGATCGGCGACGAAGCCCTTCTTCGGCGTGGCGCCCGCGCTCGTCGACGCGGACGGCCGGCGCATCGAGGGCGCGGGGCAGGGCAATCTCATCCTCACGGGGAGCTGGCCGGGGCAGATGCGCACGGTCTATGGCGACCACCAGCGCTTCGTCGACACCTATTTCCGGACCTATCCGGGCCTCTATTTCACGGGCGATGGCTGCCGGCGCGACGCCGACGGCTATTACTGGATCACCGGCCGGGTCGACGATGTGATCAACGTCTCGGGCCATCGTCTGGGTACGGCGGAAATCGAGAGCGCGCTCGTCGCGCACGAGGCGGTCGCCGAGGCGGCCGTCGTGGGGTACCCGCACGATCTCAAGGGTCAGGGCATTTATGCCTATGTCACCCTCATCAAGGGCGTCGAGCCCACCGAGGCGCTGCGCGCCGAGCTCGTCAGATGGGTGCGCGGCGAGATCGGCGCCATCGCCGCGCCCGACGTGCTGCAATGGGCCCCGGGCCTGCCCAAGACGCGCTCGGGCAAGATCATGCGCCGCATCCTGCGCAAGATCGCCGAGAACGACCTCTCCAATCTCGGCGACACCTCGACCCTCGCCGAACCCGCCGTGGTGGACGATCTCGTGAAGAACCGCGCGGGGAAGTAGTGGCGCATCGGGAGGGCATTGACAGGAAAGTGCTTGTAAGATATATAGCTAGAAAGCTGTAGAGGCATGCCCTGGACGGTTTCCTTCGCGGAGAGTTCGAGCCGGAATTCGATGCGTTTCCGCAGGTCGTGCAGGACGCGATCCTCGCGCGAGCTGTTCTCCTCGAGCGCGAAGGTCCAGCCCTTGGGCGGCCGCATGCGGACACGCTGACGGGTTCTCGGCACGCGAACATGAAGGAGCTGCGCGTAAGGGCTGCCGACGGCGTCTGGCGGATCGCCTTTGCGTTCGATCCGCAGAGACAGGCAATCCTGCTGGTCGGAGGCGACAAGTCGGGTGTCAACGAGAGGCGATTTTATCGGTCGCTGATTGCCCGTGTCGACGACCGCTTCGATCGGCATCTGGAACATGGGGACGGAGGATGATCATGGGGCGGACCCTCAGGGAGAAACTGGCAAGGCTTGATCCCGCCCGCCGCGCGGCGGTCGAGGCCGAAGCGGACCGTCTTCATGCCGAATATCTTACGCTTCAGGGTCTTCGCAAGGCGCGGCAAATGACGCAGGTGCAACTGGCGGAGATTTTGGGTGTCCAGCAGGCCACCGTCGCGAAGTATGAACGCCAGAGCGATCTCCTGCTGTCGACGCTGAAGAGCTATGTACGTGCCATGGGTGGGGAGCTGAGGCTCATGGTGGAGTTTCCCGGCAGAGCGCCCGTCAATCTGGATGGCTTCGGCGAAGGCGAAGAGGCGGACGCGCGCCGGGCGGGAAAGGGCGGTGGGGCGGCGTGAACCGTGATCCCCGCGCAGCGCCCGGGAGGCGGGGGTTTCACCCCGCCCTGCGGCATGCCCCGCCCTTCCCCCTTGCCCGGCGCCGCCCCCCTCTATATTAGAAGGCGCGTCGGCGTGCGCCCCGCTGTTCGGGCGCGGGTAGAGCGCCGGTGCGATAGAGCGCAAGGGATGCGGGTGCGGGTGGCCAGGGGCCTTCAGGGGCTCGGGGCCGGGCAGCGCCCGCCTTTTCGCGCGTCATCGCCAGCAGGAAGAGACCAGACCCGGCCGCCCATGGTGGGCAGCCGGCAGACCGGCGGACACAACCGCCGGCCAGGATCATGAACCGAAAGGACCGAGAAACCGCATGGCATCCGCTCAGAAGGCTTCCCGCGAAGCCAGCCTCAACCCCTCCCGCGACGAATTCGCCGCTCTCCTCGAGGAAAGCTTCTCCGAAACCGAACCGCTCGAAGGCACGGTGGTCAAGGGCATCGTGGTCTCCGTCGAGCACGACTTCGCGGTGGTCGATGTCGGCCTCAAGACGGAAGGCCGTGTCGCCCTCAAGGAATTCCTGCCCAAGGACGATGGCGGCGCCGTCGGCGTGGGCGACGAGGTCGAGGTCTTCCTCGAGCGCATCGAGAACGGCGTCGGCGAGGCGGTCCTCAGCCGCGACAAGGCCCGCAAGGAAGAGAGCTGGCAGCGCCTCGAAGTGGCCTTCGGCGAGAACGAGCGCGTGAAGGGCATCATCTTCGGCCGCGTGAAGGGCGGCTTCACCGTCGATCTCGACGGCGCGGTGGCCTTCCTGCCCGGCAGCCAGGTCGACATCCGGCCGGTGCGCGACATCACCCCGCTCATGAACATTCCCCAGCCCTTCCAGATCCTCAAGATGGACAAGCGCCGCGGCAACATCGTCGTCTCGCGCCGCGCCGTCCTCGAGGAAACGCGGGCCGAGCAGCGCTCGGAAATCGTCGGCCGGCTGACGGAAGGCATGGTCATCGAGGGCGTGGTCAAGAACATCACCGATTACGGCGCCTTCGTGGATCTCGGCGGCGTCGACGGCCTGCTGCACGTGACGGACATCGCCTGGCGGCGCGTCAATCATCCCTCCGAGGTGCTGTCGATCGGCCAGAGCGTGAAGGTCCAGGTGGTCAAGGTGAACCACGAGACCCAGCGCATCAGCCTCGGCATGAAGCAGCTCGAGGCCGATCCCTGGGACGGCGTCGCGCTCAAATATCCGGTGGGCGTGCGCTTCACGGGCCGGGTCACCAACATCACCGATTACGGCGCCTTCGTGGAGCTCGAGCCGGGCGTCGAGGGTCTCGTCCACGTCTCGGAAATGTCCTGGGTGAAGAAGAACATCCACCCCGGCAAGATCGTCTCGACGAGCCAGGAGGTCGAGGTGATGGTGCTCGAGGTCGATCCCGTCAAGCGGCGCATCTCGCTCGGCCTCAAGCAGTGCATGGACAACCCCTGGGACCGCTTCGCCGAGAAGTTCCCGACCGGCACCGAGATCGAGGGCGAGATCAAGAACATCACCGAGTTCGGTCTCTTCATCGGGCTCGACGGCGATGTGGACGGCATGGTCCACCTCTCCGATCTCGACTGGAACCAGTCGGGCGACGAGGCCATCAAGACCTACAAGAAGGGCGATGTGGTCCGCGCCGTGGTGCTCGACGTCGACACCGACAAGGAGCGCATCAGCCTCGGCATCAAGCAGGTCCAGGGCGATCCGCTCGAGAGCCTGGGCGAGGTCCGCCGCGGCGATGTCGTCACCTGCACGGTCACGGCCATCCAGGACAACGGCATCGAGGTCGAGCTCGGCGACGGCCTCAGGGCCTTCATCCGCAGATCCGATCTCAGCCGCGACCGCTCCGAGCAGCGGCCCGACCGCTTCGCCGTCGGCGACAAGGTCGACGCCAAGGTCACCTCCATCGACAAGGGCGCCCGCAAGGTCCAGCTCTCCATAAAGGCGCGCGAGATCGCCGAGGAGAAGGAAGCGGTCGAGCAGTACGGCTCGTCGGAATCCGGCGCGGTGCTCGGTGACATTCTCGGCGCGGCGCTGTCCAAGGCGCAAGGCGGCGAGGACGCCAAGGGCTGAGGCCCGATCGCCATTTCCGGGACGGGGCGGGGCGGTGTCCGGGACGGGCGCCGCCCCGTCCGCTTTTCCGGGGCGGCCGCCGGTAATGCGCGGACAACCCCGAGCGTCTAGACTGCCCGCTCACCCCCGGGGGCGCGCCCCGGGGTCCCGCCGACAAGGATCCCTCGCATGACCCTCGATGCCGATGCTCTCGTCGCCCGCCGCCAGCTCAAGCGCCAGCTCGGCATCTGGCGGATCGTGGCCGTGCTCGCCCTCGTCGCGGCCCTCCTCGCCGGGCTCGCGACCAGCGGGGCGCTCGACAAGCCGCATATAGCGGTGGTGCCGGTCTTCGGCGTCATCTATGGCGACACGGCGCTTCTCGATGCCATCGACGCCGCGCGCGACGACGACCACGTCAAGGCGGTGATCGTCGACATCGACAGCCCCGGCGGCGGCACGGCGGCCTCCGAGGAGCTCTACGTCGCGCTGCGCCGGGTGGCGGAGGTCAAGCCGGTGGTCGCGGTGATGCGCTCCATGGCGGCCTCGGGCGGCTATATCGTCGCCATCGCGGGCGACCGCATCTTCGCCCAGGGCAACACGGTCACGGGCTCGATCGGGGTCCTGTTCCAGAGCCTCGAGGTCTCCGAGCTCATGGACACGATCGGCGTGTCGGTGGAGGAGGTGAAGTCGAGCCCGCTCAAGGCGGAGCCTTCGGGCTTTGCGCCCATGTCCGAGGAGGCGCGCGCGGCGGTGGCCTCGATCGTCACGGACACCTATGACTGGTTCGTGGGCCTCGTCGACGAGCGTCGTCCGCTCTCGGAGGAAGAGGTCCGCATCATCGCCGACGGGCGCATCTACACGGGGCGCCAGGCGCTGGCCATCGGTCTCGTCGACGCCATCGGCACCGAGCGCGAGGCGGTGGACTGGCTCGCCGAGGCGCACGGGATCGATCCCGACCTGCCGCTGACGCCCGTCGATCTCGGACCGCCCGGCTTCGATCTCGGCGCGTCGCTGGCCGGGGTGGTCGGCGCGGCCATCGGAAAAACCCTGTCAGCAGAACGGCTTACCCTTGACGGGCTGGTGTCCGTTTGGCACCCTTCGGCCCGATGAGCGGGGGCGGCGGGCCTTCTCTCCGGCGCGCGCCGCCCGCGGGGGCGGGGCGCCTCCTGCGATGAGGCGTCTTCCATGATCAAGTCCGAGCTGGTGGCCCGTCTCGCCGAGGCGAACCCGCACCTGTTCCAGCGCGATGTCGAGCAGATCGTGAGCACGATCTTCGACGAGATCGCCGCCGCGCTCGCCCGGGGCGACCGGGTGGAGCTGCGCGGCTTCGGCGCCTTCTCGGTCAAGAACAGGCCCGCCCGCACCGGGCGCAATCCGCGCACCGGCGACCAGGTGCAGGTCGAGGAGAAGTTCGTCCCCTTCTTCAAGACCGGCAAGGAGCTGCGCGAGCGGCTGAACGGCTCGCCGGGCTCGGCGCGGGAGCCCGGCCGCCGGGCGGGCTGAGCCATGCTGCGCTGGCTGATCCTCCTGCCCGCCCTCCTCGTCAGCGTCTGGCTCGCGGTCGCCAACCGCCAGCCGGTGCGCTTCAGCCTCGATCCCTTCGCGCCCGATGCCCCCGTCCTCGCCCTCGAGCTGCCGCTCTATGCGGTGCTGTTCGGGGCGGGCTTCGTCGGGCTGCTGCTCGGCGGCTTCGTCATGTGGATGGCCCAGGGCCGTTACCGCCGCGCCTGGCGCAAGGCAGAGAAACGCGCCGACCGGCTCGAAAGCCGCATCGCCGACGCGGACGGCGCCCCCGCCCGCCCCGGCTGAGGCGTGCGGGAGCCGTTTCCATGTCCGCTTTTCCGGCCGCATCGGACGGCCGGGCCGTGACGCCGGGCCGTGACGCCGGGCTGGCCATATTGCCCTCGCAATTGGCGCCTTCTATAAGCCCTTGATGTTCACGCTCTTTCACATCCTGCCCGCGGCCTGCGCGCGCCGCATCGGAGCCCGCCGATGAGCGTCGCGGTCAAGATCTGCGGCATCCGCACGGCGGAGGCGCGGGAGGCGGCGCTGCGCGGCGGGGCGCGCTGGCTCGGCTTCGTCTTCTATCCGCCCTCGCCCCGGGCGGTGGCGCCCGAGGCCGCGGCGGCGCTCGCCGCGGGGCTCCCCGAGGGGCGCGAGGCGGTCGCCGTCACGGTCGATGCCGATGACGGCCTTCTCGCCCGCATCGTCGAGGTGGTGAACCCGCATCTTCTCCAGCTGCACGGGAGCGAGAGCCCCGCGCGCGTCGCGGCGGTCCGCGCGCGCTTCGGCCGCCCCGTGATCAAGGCGATCGCCGTGTCGGACGCGGCGAGCCTTGCCGCCGCCCGGGCCTTCGAGCCCGTGGCCGACGGCTTGCTGTTCGACGCCAAAGCCCCTAAATCTGCGGCCGGCGCCCTCCCGGGCGGCAATGGCCTTGCCTTCGACTGGCAGCTCCTCAAGGGCTGGTCGGGCCGGCTTCCCTGGTTCCTGTCCGGCGGCCTCAGGGCCGAGACGCTCGGGGCGGCGGTGGCACTCACGGGCGCGCGTCGGGTTGACGTCTCCTCGGGGGTGGAAAGCCAACCCGGCGTAAAGGCCCCTGCGCTTATACTGGATTTCCTCGCGGCCGCGGGGCGGGCCGATCTCGCCCCCGCGCCCGCCTCCGAGCTGATGGACCCGTCCGAGCGATGACCACCGCCAAGCCAAACACGCTGCGCGCGCTGCCCGACGAGGGCGGCCATTTCGGCCTTTACGGCGGGCGCTTCGTCGCCGAGACGCTGATGCCGCTCATCCTCGAGCTCGAGGCGGCCTATGAGGCCGCCAAGCGCGACCCCGCCTTCCGGGCCGAGCTCGACACCTTCCTGCGCGACTATGTCGGCCGTCCGAGCCCGCTCTATTTCGCCGAGCGGCTGACCGAGGCCTTCGGGGGGGCGCGCATCTTCCTCAAGCGCGACGAGCTCAACCACACGGGCGCGCACAAGATCAACAATTGCATGGGGCAGATCCTCCTTGCCCGCCGCATGGGCAAGACGCGCATCATCGCCGAGACCGGTGCCGGCCAGCACGGCGTGGCCGTGGCCACCGTGTGCGCCAAGTTCGAGATTCCGTGCGAGATCTTCATGGGTGCCG
>JACAEB010000148.1 GCA_013389075.1 Alphaproteobacteria bacterium | reverse complement strand
GGCTGCGGCCGTTCGGGCTCAGCGGGCGCGGACGGCGGGGTCAGCGGCACACGCCGGACGAAGGGCGGCGCCGGCTCGTCCTCCGAGGCGAGGTCCGCATCGACCGGAACGTCGTAATTCACGACACGGACGAAATCGGTGGCCGGCCGCCGGGCCAGCATCTCGACGCGGAAGCTGCCATCGGCCTCGCGCTCGGCCACCGTGCCGATGGGCAGGCCGCGCGGCAGCGTGCCGCCATCATCGCTCGTGATGATCCGGTCGCCAGGGCTGATCTCGCGCGGCAGCTCGACGTAGATGAGGCGCGGACGGGCCGAATTGTCGCCCGCGAGAATGCCGGGCAGCATGTTGGGCTCGACGAGGACGGGGATGCGGCTGTTGAGATCGGTGAGGAGGAGGACGCGGGCGGAGCGCTCGCCCGTGCCGATGATCCGCCCGATCACCCCCTCGCCCGCCACCACGGCCTGGCCTTTGCGCACGCCCTCGCGCGCGCCGACATTCACGATCAGCGTATCGACGAACGGCCCGCCCGAGTCGGCGATGACCCGGCCCGTCACATAGCCGAGCTCCTCGTTCATCTCGACATTGAGCAGCGCCTCGTAGCGCTGGATCACGCGGTTCTGCGCCTCGGCCACGGCCTTCCATTCCATGAGGCGCTCGACCTCGGCGCGCAGGCGCTCGTTCTCTTCATGAACGTCGAGAATGTGGCCGATCTCGCCGAAGACGCCCCGCACCACGCGCAAGGGTCCGGCGAAGAATTCGAGCACCGGTCGGGCGACGTCGGTGAGCGCGTCGCGGGCCTGCTCGAGCACATAGGCCTCGGCACGCCCGAGGCTGACGAGGCCGAACGAGAGGCTCATCAGCGCGACGAGGACGAGCCGCAGCGAGACCACCCGGAAGGGAAGAAGCATTCCCCTTGTGGGCGAGACCCGGGTCATGACACGCGCTCTGCCTTGCTACGCCACCCGTCAATAGGAGGTGGACAGAACATGCTTCATTCTCTTGGGGGATTCGAGGACCTTGCCGGTTCCGAGCGCCACGCAGGAGAGGGGCTCGTCGGCGATGGAGACCGGCAGGCCCGTCTCGTCGCGCAGCACCTCGTCGAGGCTGCCCAGAAGCGCGCCGCCTCCGGTGAGCACGATGCCCTTGTCGACGATGTCGGCGGCAAGCTCGGGCGGGGTGGCTTCGAGCGCCACCTTCACCGCGTCCACGATGGCGCCGACGGGATCGCTCAGCGCCTCGGCAATCTGCCGCTGGCTGACGGTGATCTCGCGCGGCACGCCGTTCATGAGGTCGCGGCCCTTGATCTGCATGGTCTTGCCCGAACCGTCCGGGGGCGGACCGGCCGAGCCGATCTCCTTCTTGATGCGCTCGGCCGTGGCCTCGCCGATGAGGAGATTATGGTTGCGGCGGATATAGGCGACGATGGACTCGTCCATCTTGTCGCCGCCCACCCGGACCGAGCGGGCATAGACGATGCCGCCGAGCGAGAGGACGGCCACCTCGGTCGTGCCCCCGCCGATGTCGACCACCATGGAGCCCGTGGGCTCGTGCACGGGCAGCCCCGCGCCGATCGCGGCGGCCATCGGCTCGTCGATGAGATCCACCTTCCGCGCCCCGGCCGACATGGCGCTCTCGCGGATGGCCCTGCGTTCCACGGCGGTCGCGCCCGAGGGCACGCAGACGATGATGCGCGGCGCGGTGAAGGCCCGGCGATTGTGCACCTTGCGGATGAAGAGCTGGATCATCTCCTCGGCGACTTCGAAATCGGCGATCACGCCATCGCGCATGGGCCGGATGGCCTCGACATCGCCCGGCGTGCGGCCGAGCATCATCTTGGCCTCGTCACCCACGGCCACGACGCGCCGGCGCCCCCCCTGGTGCCGGATGGCGACCACGGACGGGGCGTTCAGCACGATCCCCCGGCCGGCCACGTAAACCAGCGTATTCGCCGTTCCGAGGTCGATGGCCATGTCCGAGGACAGCATGCCAAGCAGATTCGACAGCATCGTGCTCAGGTCCTGCGCTGGAGGAATGAGGGAGGGCGGCTCTCTCGCTGGCGCGCCAGTCCCGCCCCAACTCATACACCGACTGGGGCCACGCGCAAGCATGACACGAAGGGGTGAACGTCCCGCTAACCATGGACGGGAGCGGAGCGCCCGCCGCCGCTGCCGGCGGCCCCCCCCTCCGCCCCTTCTCTCCGGTCCAACAGCAGCAGACGGATCGCGGCCCGCTCAGCCCAGCGCGCTGGCGCCGTGATCCTCGGCGGGCGGGGCCGTACGGTCGCGCTTGAGGAGCAGCTTGTTGAGCGCGCTCACATAGGCCCAGGCGGAGGCGACGAGCGTGTCGGTGTCGGCGCCGCGCCCCACCACCGTCTTGCCCTTCTCCTCGAGCCGGACACTGACTTCCGCCTGCGCGTCCGTCCCTTCGGTGACGGCATGCACCTGATAGAGCTGCAGCCGCGCCGTATGGGGCACGAGCGCGCGGATGGCGTTGAAGGTGGCATCCACCGGGCCCGAGCCCGTGGCCTCGACGCTGCGCTCCTCGCCGTCGACCTCGAGGGTGAGGGTCGCCTTTTGCGGCCCGCCCGTGCCCGCGACGATGTGCAGCGCCTTCACGCGGATGCGGTCATGGGCGCGCATGATCTCGTCGTCGACCAGCGCCACGATGTCGTCGTCGAAGATCTCGCGCTTCTTGTCCGCCAGCGTCTTGAAGCGGTTGAAGGCGTCCTGGAGCGCATTGTCGCCGAGCTCGTAGCCGAGGGCCTTCAGCTTCTCGCGGAAGGCGTGCCGGCCCGACAGCTTGCCCAGAACCAGCGAGGACGAGGTGAGCCCCACGCTCTCGGGCGTCATGATCTCGTAGGTCTGGTTGTTCTTCAGCATCCCGTCCTGATGGATGCCGCTCTCATGGGCGAAGGCGTTCTTGCCCACGATGGCCTTGTTGTACTGGACGGGAAATCCCGTGATCTGCGAGACGAGGCGCGAGGCCCGGGTGATCTGCTCGGTGCGGATCCTCGTGTCGAAGGGCATGCGGTCGGCGCGCACCTTCAGGGCCATGACGATCTCTTCCATGGCGGCGTTGCCGGCCCGCTCGCCGAGGCCGTTGATGGTGCACTCCACCTGCCGCGCGCCCGCGCGCACGCCGGCCAGCGAATTGGCGACGGCGAGGCCGAGATCGTTGTGGCAATGGGTGGAGAAGACCGCCTTGTCCGCATTGGGCACGCGGGAGAGCAGCATGGCGATGAGCTCGCCATATTCGTCCGGCGTCGAATAGCCCACCGTGTCCGGAATGTTGACGGTGGTCGCGCCGGCCTTGATGGCGGCCTCGACGCAGCGGCAGAGGAAGTCGCGATCGGTGCGCGTCGCGTCCTCGGGCGACCACTCCACATCGTCCGTATGCGTCCGCGCCCGCCTGACGGAGGCGATGACCGCCTCGTAGACGGCCTCGGGCTCCATCTGCAGCTTGTGCTTCATATGGACGGGGCTCGTGGAGATGAAGGTGTGGATGCGCGCCCGGCGCGCGCCTTCCAGTGCCTCGGCGGCGCGGTCGATGTCGCGGAAGCCCGCGCGGGCGAGCCCGCAGATCACGGGCTCTTTTACGACCTTTGCGATCTCGCGCACGGCCTCGAAGTCGCCGTTGGAGGCGATGGGAAAGCCCGCCTCGATGATGTCGACGCCGAGCGCCTCCAGCATCTCGGCGATCTGCAGCTTTTCCTCGAGCGTCATCGAGGCGCCGGGCGACTGCTCGCCGTCGCGCAGGGTGGTGTCGAAGATGCGTACGTGATCGGGGGTGGTCATGGCCTTCTCCTCGGGTGCCGACCGGCCCCTCTCTCGGGGTCCCGCTGCCGGCAGGGGTCTTGGGGGAGCGTCAGGTGGCTTGCGGTCCCCTGAGCACCCGCCCGCGCCTCACCCGGCCAGGCTGGTCGATGCCCAGGGGCATCTAAGGAGGAGGAGAGAGGCGCGCATGGCGGCCCCCGCGCCGGGCACGGCCCGGACGGCAGGATTGGCACGGATGGCGGCTCTCACGGTCACGACGAAATCCTTTCGGGCGCCCGCTTCGCGCCCAAGCAGACAAAATCTCCCCTGCCCCGGGGTCTGTCAATGGCGGGGTGCCGTGGCCGGCCCGGTCGAGGGCGAAGTCCCGTAAATTCCCTCGAACGCCTCGATCAGGGCCTGACGGCTCGGGGGCTGGGCGTCGAAGCGGACGGCATCCTCGAGGAAGCCCGTTCCCGGCAGCGCGCTGGCGGTCCAGATATGGCTCGCGGGAACGGCCCAGCCGGGACGGTCGAGCGTTCCGGCTGCGATGAACACGAATTCGGGCGAGGCGAGCGGCTCGTGCCACATCCGGACGCCGCACCGCGCGCAGCGCACGATGTCGATCTCGCGGCCCGACGCCGCCCTCTTGCGCCAGCGCGCGAGCTCGCCGCCAAGATGGGCAAAGCCGGCACTGTGGGCGAGGATCATCAGAAGATGGGTGGCGCCGGTGAGGTACTGTCAGTCGCGGCAATGGCAGGCATTGATGCCGAGCGGCGGCCCCGCGAGCCGGTAGCGCACCGCGCCGCACAGGCACCCGCCCTCATGCGGCGGCTCGGGAATGGGCGGGCGCGGCGTGGGCATGGTGTGGGCTCGCCGTGTGAAGGTGTTTCCCCGCCGCATGTTTTTCGAGGGCCGCATTCCGCGGCCGCCTCACCATGACGACGGTGGGACGGAAAGAAAGGCCCGGATACACACTCGATTGTCATCCCGAGGTGACGCCGACGGCGGCCTCGAAGGACGGGGCCCCCTCCCCTCAGTTCTTCGCCTTGTCCACGAGGCGGCGTTCGGCGATCCAGGGCATCATGGCGCGCAGGCGCTCGCCGACTTCCTCGATCGGGTGAGCGGCGTTCCGGGCACGGATGGCCTTGAAGGAGGTCTGGCCGACCACGTTCTCGAGCATCCAGTCGCGCGTGAAGCGGCCGGTCTGGATATCCTCGAGCACGCGCTTCATCTCGGCCTTTGTCTCCGGCGTGATGATGCGCGGGCCGGTGACGTATTCGCCATATTCGGCCGTGTTGGACACGGAATAGTTCATGTTGGCGATGCCGCCCTCATAGATGAGGTCGACGATGAGCTTCACCTCGTGCAGGCACTCGAAATAGGCCATCTCCGGCGCGTAGCCCGCCTCGACCAGCGTCTCGAAGCCCGCGCGGATCAGCTCGACGAGGCCGCCGCACAGCACGACCTGCTCGCCGAAGAGGTCGGTCTCGCATTCCTCGCGGAAGCTCGTCTCGATGATGCCGGCGCGCCCCCCGCCGATGGCGCTCGCATAGGACAGGCCGAGATCATGCGCGGTGCCGGTCGCGTCCTGATGGATGGCGAGCAGGCACGGCACGCCGCCGCCCTTGAGATATTCACCGCGCACCGTGTGGCCCGGCCCCTTGGGCGCCACCATCAGCACGTCGAGATCGGCGCGCGGCTCGATCAGGTTGAAATGGATGTTGAGCCCGTGGGCGAAGAGGAGTGCCGCGCCCTTGCGCATGTTGTCGCGCAGCTCGGACGCGTAGATGTCGCGCTGCAGCTCGTCGGGCGTGAGCATCATCATGACGTCGGCCCATTTGGCGGCGTCCGCGACGGTCATCACCTTGAGCCCCGCCGCTTGCGCCTTCTTCGCCGTGGCCGAGCCCGCCCGCAGCGCCACGGCCACGTCGGAAACGCCGGATTCCTTGAGGTTCAGCGCATGGGCGTGGCCCTGGCTGCCATAGCCGATGATCGCGACCTTCTTGGCCTTGATCAGGTTCACATCGGCATCGCGGTCATAATAGACGCGCATCTCGTCGTCTCCTTCTGTGGGCGGCCTGAAGCCGCGGTTTGTTGCAGAAAACGGGCGGAGCGGCAAGCAGCCCCCGTTCAGCCCGGCGGGCCGTGGACACGCCAGAACCAGTAGGCCGTGAGACCGGCCGCATAGACGAGGATGGCAGAGCGCAGGAGATCCATGGGCAGGCGCAGGGCGAGCCGGGCCATGCCATAGCCCCCGAGCGCCGTTCCCGCGATCACGGCGAGCCCCGCCTCCCAGGCGATGAGCCCGCCCAGAAGGAACGCCGCGACCGCCGCCACCGAGACGAGGCTCGAGACCACCATCTTGAGCCCGTTCATGGCGCTGATGTCGGTGAGCCCGCGCGCGGCGAGGGCGCCAAGGCTCAGTATGCCGAGCCCCGCATTGAAGAAGCCGCCATAGACGGCGACGGCGAACTGAAGCCCGTCATGCACGCCCTCGGGCAGGCGGGCGCGCCGCGCCGCCCGGGTGAGCCATGGCCCGAACCCGAAGAGGAGCGTCGCGACGAGCAGGAGCCAGGGCACGGCCCCCGAAAAGGCCTCCGCCGGCAGGACGATGAGGAGCCCCGCGCCGAGGAGCCCGCCGAGGAGCGAGACGAGCGCGATCCGCCCGAGGAGCGCGCGATGGGCGCCGAGCGCGCCGCGATAGGCCCAGAGGCTCGTGAGGTAGCCGGGCAGCGAGGCGAGCGTGTTCGTCGCATTGGCGGGCACGGGCGGCACGCCGGCCGCGAGCAGCGCGGGAAAGGTGACGAGGCTCCCCCCGCCCGCCACGGCATTGAGCGCCCCGCCGAGGAGCCCCGCGCCGAAGAGGGCAAGGGTCTGGCTTGCGGAGGTCATCGATCAGGCGACGGAAGAATCAGTGCGCGGAGGATCAGCGTCACCTCCTCGAGCACGCCGTCGGGCGCTGTCCCCGCTCGCCTGAGGCCCCGCTCCTCGCGATCGATGCTTCGGATCTGCTCGCAGAGGACGGCGCCCTTCACGGGGGACGTGTCCGGGAGCATCACCTTTGTCGGCCAGGGCGACAGGTTCGAGGTTATCGGGCAGACAATGGCCATTCGTGACCGCCGGTGAAAGTCGGCAGTGGTGAGAACCAGCGCCGGACGACGGCCCGCCTGCTCCGACCCCTTGATCGGATTGAAATCGATCCACACGAGATCGCCTGCCTCGGGGAGCAGGTCGTCGTCATGAGCCGGTGCCATAGGCGTCCTGAATGATCTCGGCGCCCACTGTCCCGGGCTCCTCGAATGCAGGGGCGGCCTCGGCGCCCAGCCGGTCCATTTCCGCTAAAATCGAGGCAAGGCGCGCCCGATCGCTTTGAACGGGCCTGAGCGACAGACCGCCTCGCTCCAACAAAACCTCGAGCTCGGCGCCCGCTTGCAGGTTCAGTCGCTCCAGCAGCGGCTTTGGGAGCCGCACGGCGAGACTGTTGCCCCATTTGGCGATATGCGCCTTCATCGACCCGCTCCATATAAGCCTTCCGGATCTACAATGTAGATCCACTTCTCGCCACGTCAAGTGTCGCCCGCCGTGGGCAGCGCCGAGACAGACGGGGCCGCTCACATCCCCTCCGGCCCGCGGGAGATGGCGACGACGCCGGTGCGGGACACGTCGACGAGGCCCAGCGGCCGCATCAGCTCGATGAACTTGTCGAGCTTGGCCGGCGCGCCGGAGACCTCGAAGACGAAGGAGCTGTGCGTCGTGTCGACGATCCGGGCACGGAAGATGTCCGACAGGCGCATGGCCTCGACGCGCTTCTCGCCCGTGCCCTGCACCTTGACGAGCGCCATCTCGCGCTCGACGGCCTCGTGCTCGGCGGTGAGGTCGACGACCTTGCTCACCGGCACGAGCCGGTCGAGCTGGGCCTTGATCTGCTCGATCATCATGGCCGTGCCGGTGGTGACGATGGTGATGCGCGAGGTGTGCGAGGCGCGGTCCACCTCGGCGACCGTGAGGCTCTCGATGTTGTAGCCGCGCGCCGAGAAGAGGGCGATGACGCGCGCGAGCACGCCCGCCTCGTTGTCGACGAGGACGGACAGGGTGCGCCGCTCGATGGGCGCGTCTTTGATGAAGGGCGGCATTGTCTGTCTTGCTCCGTATCCGTCTGATCGCTCGTCGTCAGACCAGCATCTTGCCTTCCTCGGTGATCCCCGGTCCGCCGTCCTCGGTGTCGGGCAGGATCATCTCGTGGTGGCCCCGGCCCGAGGGGATCATCGGGTAGCAGTTCTCCTGCTTGTCGACGACGCAGTCGAAGATGACGGGCCGGTCGACGGAGATCATCTCCTCGATCTTGGCATCGAGTTCGTCCGGGGTCCGCGCGCGCAGGCCGACGCAGCCATAGGCCTCCGCGAGCTTCACGAAATCGGGCAGCGCCTCCGAGTAGGAATGGGAGTAGCGCCCGCCATGCAGGAGCTGCTGCCACTGGCGCACCATGCCCATATATTCATTGTTCAGGATGAAGATCTTGATCGGCAGGCGATACTGCACCGCCGTCGACATCTCCTGCATGGTCATGAGCACGCTCGCCTCGCCAGCGATGTCGATGACGAGGGCGTCGGGATGGGCGATCTGCACACCGACGGCCGCCGGCAGGCCGTAGCCCATCGTCCCGAGCCCGCCCGAGGTCATCCAGCGGTTGGGCTCCTGGAAATGATAGTGCTGCGCCGCCCACATCTGGTGCTGGCCCACCTCGGTGGTGATGTAGGTGTTGCGGTGCCTGGTGAGCTCGTAGAGGCGCTGGACCGCATGTTGCGGCTTGATGACCTCGGACGAATTGCGGAAGGAGAGCGATTTCCGCCCGCGCCAGCCGTCGATCCGGTCCCACCACTGCTTCATGGCGGCGGCGTCGGTGCGGGCGTTGCGTGCCTTCCAGATGCGGACCATGTCCTCGAGCACATGGGCGACATCGCCGATGATGGGCACGTCCACATGGACGTTCTTGTTGATCGAGGAGGGATCGATGTCGATGTGGATCTTCTTCGATCTGGGCGAGAACTCCTCGAGCTTGCCCGTCACGCGGTCGTCGAAGCGCGCGCCGATGTTCACCATCACGTCGCATTCGTGCATGGCCATGTTGGCCTCGTAGGTCCCGTGCATGCCGAGCATGCCGAGCCATTGCCGGTCGGCCGCCGGGAAGGCCCCGAGCCCCATCAGCGTCGAGGTGACGGGAAAGCCCGTCGAGCGCGCGAGCTCGCGCAGGAGCTGGCTCGCCACCGGCCCTGAATTGATGACGCCGCCGCCCGTATAGAGGATCGGCCGCTCGGCGCCGGCCATCAGCTCGACCGCTTCCTGGATCGGGGCGTAGTCGCCCTTCACCTTGGGGCGATAGGTGCGGTGGCGGATCTGGCTCGGCCCGGTATAGACGCCGGACTGGAACTGGATGTCCTTGGGGATGTCGATGACCACGGGCCCGGGCCGGCCGTTGGTCGCGACATAGAAGGCCTCGTGGATGATCCGGCTGAGGTCGTTGATGTCCTTCACGAGGTAGTTGTGCTTCGTGCACGGACGGGTGATGCCGACCGTGTCGCATTCCTGGAAGGCGTCCGAGCCGATGAGATGGGTCGCGACCTGCCCGGTGAGGCAGACGAGCGGGATCGAATCCATCAGCGCATCCGTCAGACCGGTGACGGCATTGGTGGCGCCGGGGCCGGACGTGACGAGCATGACGCCGGGCTTGCCGGTGGAGCGGGCATAGCCTTCGGCCGCATGGGCCGCGCCCTGCTCGTGGCGCACGAGGATGTGGCGGATCTTGTCGTGCTCGAAGAGCGCGTCGTAGATCGGCAGGACGGCGCCGCCGGGATAGCCGAAAATGGTGTCGACGCCCTGATCGAGCAGCGCCTGGATCACCATATGGGCGCCGTCCATCTGGCGGCCGGCGGTGCCGGCGCGTTGCTCGCGGGTCGGGGTCTGGGCTGCCATGACGCTCTCTCCGTCTCAGGTCCCGGTCCGCCCCGTCCCAAAGCCGAGGTGTCCGGGCAAAGAAAAAGGGGCCTTGCGAGCCCCGTTTGCATGCGCCGCCGTCTGCCGCCGGGACTTACCCGACGACCTCCGGCGGCCTGGTCACTACGAGCGCGGTGCGCGAGGACATTTTGATCCTTTCGAAAAGGTTCTGGACCATGACCCAAAGCCGCGCACCCGTCAATATGGCGGGCCGCGCTCGCCATGACGGCTCTTCTTGCCATTGCGACCCCGCCCTTCAGCCTGGGGAAGCCGTTTCAGGCGACAGTCTGAACCGTCACGTCGGACCGCCTGGATCGCCACGGGCTTCGCCCTCGCGATGACGGTGATTGTCATTGCGAGCGGAGCGAAGCAATCCAGGCAGTGAGGCGTGGCGCTTCGTATCGCCGCCTGGATCGCCACCGGCCTCCGGCCCTCGCGATGACCTCTCGTGTCACTGCGAACGCCGCGAAGCCACAGGGGAGTCCCGCACCAAAGCGCTTCCCCTACTCCGCCTTCACCTCTTCGCGCAGGGCCGTCAGCTCCTCCTCGGTGATCAGCTCGATGCTGTCGATGAAGCAGACGAGGTCGATGGGGATCTGGATGACGTCGCCCGGCTCGAGGCAGCGCAGCACCTCGGCGCTTCGAAGGCCGAAACGCAGCGGCGGGTCGAAATTGAGCTGCGGGCAGGCGTCCCTCAGCGTGATGAGATAGGGCTTGCGGCCCTGGCCCCGCGCGAGGATCCGCGTCTCGTCGATGACGTCGGTGGAGCGGATGTCCGGCACGCGCAGACAGGCCTCGGCCTCCTCCTCGGCGAGGGCCGGGGCGGCTGCGGCGAGCATCAGCCCGGCGAGGAGCGGGGCACACGCAACGGCACGCAAGGTGGGCAGGCAGATCATGACGTCCTCCTCCCGACAGCGGTCGGTGTTGTGGGACGGGAAAGACTAGACCCGATCGCGGCGGGCGGAAAGCGTCGCGCCCTCCCTCGCGGCCTCGCCCTTGCCCAGCCAAACCCAGTCGGCCATCCGCCGCCGTGCCCAGGTGAGCTGGCGCTTCACATAGTGGCGCGTGTTGAGGATCGCCGCCGCCGCCGCCGCCTCGAGCGACATCGTGCCCGCGAGATGGGCCATGAGCTCGGGCACGCCATGGGCGCGCATCACCGGGAGCGAGGGGTCGAGCCCGCGCGCGGCGAGCGCGGCGACCTCGTCGAGGGCGCCCGCGGCGAGCATCGCCTCGAACCGCCGCTCGATCGCCGCATGCAG
>JACAEB010000096.1 GCA_013389075.1 Alphaproteobacteria bacterium | reverse complement strand
CGCCGACATCGCCGCGCTCGCGCCCGGCCTCGTCTGGGTCGGCTATCTCTCGACCACGGGCGTCTATGGCGACCGGGGCGGAGAATGGGTGGACGAGGAGAGCCCGCTCGCGCCCACCACCGAACGGGGCGCGCGCCGGGTCGAGGCGGAGGCGGGCTGGCGCGCGCTCGCGGAGGCCCACGGGCTGCCGCTCCACATCTTCCGCCTTGCGGGCATCTACGGGCCGGGGCGCAACCAGCTCGAGACCGTGCGCGCGGGCACAGCCCGCCGCCTCCACAAGCCGGGACAGGTCTTTTCCCGCATCCATGTCGAGGACGTTGCGGCCTGCCTCCTCGCCTCCCTGCGGCGGCCCCGGCCCGGGGCCGTCTACAATCTGTGCGATGACGAGCCCGCGCCGCCCGCCGAGGTGGTGGCTCATGCGGCCGCCCTTCTGGGCGTGCCGCCGCCCCCGCTCGAGGATTTCGAGACCGCCGCGCCGACGCTCTCGCCCATGGCACGGAGCTTCTATGCCGAGAGCAAGCGTGTGCGGAACGATCGCCTTGCGGCCGAGCTCGGGGTGCGGCTGCGCTATCCGAGCTACCGGGAGGGGCTGGCCGCGCTCGCCGCCACGCTGTGAACCGGCGGGGCCCGCGGTGCGTAGACTCCGGAGCAAGGTGAGCGGGGTCGATGCCGGCCGCGCGGCGGGAGGATCAGGATGCGGCTTCCTCGGACCATCGGGCGGGCGGCCCTTCTCGCCCTCGCCTTCGTGACCTTTCAGGGATGCGCCGTCATGGCCGAGGTCGAGGAGCCCGCCTTTGGCGTGGAGCGGTCGGAGCCGCCCTTCGAGCTGCGGCGCTACGCCCCCATGATCGTCGCGGAGGTGGAGGTGGGCGGCAGCCGCGAGCAGGCGGTGAACGCGGGCTTCCGCATCCTCGCCGACTATATTTTCGGCGGCAACGCGCCGCGCGAGACGATCGAGATGACGGCGCCGGTGACCCAGAGCGAGAGCCCGGCGGAACCGGCGGGCGAAAAGATCGCCATGACCGCGCCCGTGCAGCAGACGGGCCGGGAGGGGCGCTGGACCGTGCGCTTCGTCATGCCCTCGGAGTGGACGCTCGACACCCTGCCCCGGCCGAACGATCCGCGCATCGCGCTCGTTCCGGTGCCCGAGCGCCTGCTTGCGAGCGTGCGCTTCTCGGGCGTGCCGCGCGAGACGCGCCTTGCGGAGAAGAGCGCCGCCCTCGATGCGTGGATCGCCGCGGCGGGCCTCACGCCCCGGGGCGAGCCGGTCTATGCCTTCTACGATCCGCCCTGGACGCTGCCCTTCCTCCGCCGCAACGAGGTGCTGCGCGAGGTCGCCCGCTGAGCCGGGCTCAGCGCATGCGCTCGCGCACGGTCGGCTCGAGCCAGTCGAGTTCCCGCGCGCGGAAACTCTCCCGCACACGGACGGTATCGGAAAACTCCATGACATGGGGCGTGGCGGCGGTGAAGGCGGGCCAGGCCGGCAGGCCCTCCCCGGCCGGTACGCCGGTCCGGGCGAAGGCGGCCCAATAGGCGTTGGCGGCCTCGGCCAGCGCCCGGTCGGTCCCGTCATAGCCGCGCTCGGGAAGCGTCTCGAAGACGTAAGGGATCTCCCCGCCATGGGGCGTGCCGCGCGCCCCGCGCGCCTTCATGGCCTCGGCGAGACGGTCGAAACTGTAGACATAGGCGGGCGCGCCGACGGCCTCCATGGAGCGCGCCGTCATCCGCACCGCCACACGATAGGCATTGTCGCTGAAGAGCGCGTCGGCGGCCGGCAGGAGATCCTCCTCCGCGCGGGCGCCATAGACGGACCGGAACGCCTCCCAGCGCTCGCCGACGGCCTCGCGCGTCTTTTCGACGAAATCCGCCCCCGGACGGATCACCGAGACCTCGAAGCTGTTGGCGCCGATGAGGAAGGGCACCTGCGCCTGCCGGCCCTCCTCGAACAGAAGGACCGGATCGCGCGGCAGGAGCCTGCCGTCGATCACCGCCTTGAACGCCCGCCCCGAGCCGCCGACCGCGACGGCCTCGCGCTGATGAGCCGTGTTGAGCTCATGCGCGTCGAGGGCCCGAAGGCCCGCGAGCGAGCCCTGTCCCAGCCGCTCGGCGAGATGCCCGCCGAGCCGCGTGAGCGGGCCGCCATCGTCCGTCGAGCGGCCGAAGAACTCCCACGGATAGCTCTGGGCGATGGCTCGGTGGAACAGTCCGCGCGCCTCCTCCATCACCATCAGCGCCACCACGGACGAGGCCCCGGCGCTCTCGCCGAAGATGGTGACATTGGAGGGATCGCCGCCGAAGGCCGCGATGTTCTCCTGCACCCAGCGCAGCGCCAGCACCTGGTCCATGAGGCCGTAATTGCCCGATCGCCCTTGCGGGTTCTCGGCGCCGAGATCGGGGTGGAGGAAGAAGCCGAAGAGCCCGAGCCGGTAATTGATCGTGACGAGGACGATTCCCTCGCGGGCGAAGGCCGTGCCGTCATAATAGGGGACCGAGCCCGCGCCGTTGAAGAAGCCCCCGCCATGGATCCACACCATAACGGGCGCGCCCTTCGCGTCCTGCGGCGCCCAGATGTTGAGCGTCAGGCAGTCCTCGGACGAAGAGCCCGGCCCCTCGTCGACGTCGGGGGCCTGGATGCAGGTCTTGCCGAAGCTGCGGGCATCGCGCGTGCCCTCCCAGGCCGGAGCGGGCTCGGGGTCGCGCCAGCGCCGCTCGCCCGTGGGCGGCGCGGCATAGGGAATTCCGCGGAATACGGACAATCCGTCCTCGCTCTGTCCGGCAAGGCGGCCCGTGCTTACCTCCGCCACCGGATCGGCGGCCGCGGCGGCGCCTCCGAAGAGACAGCAAAGCGCAAGGAGAAACGCGCGCGGCGCGCGGAGCCGGTGGAGGGCCATGATGCTGTCCTTCCATGGGTGTCGTGACGTCGCGGCGGTCAAAGCTGAAGACCCGCCTTGCGCAGCGGCAGCTCGCGGATGCGTATCCCGCTCGCCGCGAAGATGGCGTTGGCCACGGCCGGAGCGAGCGGGGGCAGCGCGGGCTCGCCGAGCCCGGTGGGCGCGAAATCGCTCTCGATGAAATGCACCTCGACCTCCGGGGCCGCGCCGATGCGAAGGATCGGGTACTGATGGAAATTGGTCTCGCGGACCCGGCCCTTGCGAAGCGTGATCTCCTGCGCCGCCATGGCGCTGAGCCCGTCGATCACCGAGCCCTGCACCTGATTCTCCGCCCCCGACAGGTTCACGACCGGGCCCACATCCGCCGCCACGGTGACCTTGTGAACGGTGAGGCGGTTGCCCTCGAGGCTCACCTCGGCCACCTCGGCGACATGGCCGGCATGGCTGAAGTAGAAGGCAAGGCCGAGCCCTCGGCCCGCGGGCAGGCTCCGTCCCCAGCCGGCCTTCTCGGCGGCGAGAGAAATGACCGCGCGCGCCCGTCCGGTGTGGAGCGCATTCGGATTGCCCTCCGCGAGCCAGCGCGGCTCGCCGCAGAGCTCGAGCAGCAGCTCGAGATGGTCGCGCCCCGCCGCGACGGCGAGCTCGTGTACGAAGCCCTGAACGGCGAAGGCGAGCGCGTTCGAGGCCGGCGCGCGCCACCAGCCGGTGGGCGTGCGCAGGGGCAGCAGCGTCTGCGTCACGCGATAATTCGGGACGAGGCCCTCGGGGAAGGTGCCGCGCCGGGTCTCGCCGCCGATCACCGGCCCCTTGCCGTCATGGGTGAAGCTGACGAAATGATCGCGCCAGCCGATCACCCGTCCCTCGGCATCGAGTGCCGCCTCGAGCCCGTGCCGGCCCGCGACGCGGTAGAAATCATGGGCGGTGTCGTCCTCGCGCGTCCATTGCAGCTTCACGGGCGCGGAAACCTTCATGGCGATGGCGGCGGCCTCGCTCACATAGTCGTTCATCAGCCTGCGTCCAAATCCCCCGCCCACCCGGGTCTGATGGAGGGTGATGGCGCCGGCATCGAGGCCCGTCACCTCCGCCGCCTGGGTGATGGCGCTTCCGGGGGTCTGGGTCGGCGCCCAGAGCGTGAGGCGTCCGTCGGCGAAATGCGCCGTGCAGTTCATCGGCTCGAGCGGAGCATGGGCGAGGAAGGGATAGTCGTAGCGCGCGGACACCGTCTTCGCGGCGCCCTGGAAGGCGGCCTCCACATCGCCCTGATCGGCGACCGTCTCGGCTCCGGGCCCGCCATCGAGGGCCGCGCCCATCAGCCGGTCGAAGTCCTCCGAATCGTCCGTGGACGCCTCGCTTTCGTCCCAGTCGACCGTGAGCCTGCGCTTTGCCGCGATGGCCGCAAAGGTCGAGCTCGCGACGATCGCGACCCCGCCGCGCAGGACGTTCGCCCCGCCCACCGGCTCGATCACGAAGGCATCGAGAACGCCGGGCTCGGCCTTCACGGCGTCGAGATTGGCCGAGCGGACGCGGCCGCCGGTCGCGGGACAGCGGGCATAGACGGCGTAGACGAGGCCGTCCGGCTGCTGATCGATGCCGAAGAGCGGCTCGCCCGTGACGATGGCGGGATTGTCCACCCCGCCGATGCGCTGACCGAGAAGCCGCCAGTCGGCGCGCGCCTTCAGCGTCAGCGTGGCGGGATCGGGGACCTCCTCCCGCGAGGCGGCTTCGGCGAGCGCGCCATAGCCAAGGCGCGTCCGCCCGTCGGGATGGACGACCTCGCCCTTCTCCGTGCGGCAGGCCCCGGGCGCCACGGACCATTGCCGCGCGGCGGCGGCGACGAGCATGGCCCGCCCGGCGGCGCCCGCCCGGCGCAGCCGGTCCCAGTTCATCGGAATGGCCGTCGAGCCGCCGGCGAACTGGCGGCCGAACGCCTTCTCGTCGATGGGGGCCTGCACCACCGCGACCCGCGCCCAGTCCGCGTCGAGCTCCTCGGCGATGATCATGGGCATGGAGGTCTTCACGCCCTGCCCGATCTCCGGGTTCTTGGACAGGATGGTGACCGCCCCGGACGGATCTATCTGCAGGAAGACGTTCGGCGCGAAGGGCTCTGCTGCCGAGGCGCGCGGCGCGGGCAGATGAATGGCGAGCGCGAGCCCGCCCCCGGCCAGCGCCACGCGGCTGAGGAAACTCCGCCGGCTGAGCGCATCCTGCGCCGCCCCGGCTGCGGGAAATTGTGCCTGTGTCATGACGTCGCTTCTCCCGCTCAAAGCCTGGACGCGGCGGACTTGATCGCCGCCCGGATGCGCACATAGGTGCCGCAGCGGCACAGATTGCCCGCCATGGCGGCGTCGATGTTGGCGTCGGTGGGCGCGGGCGTGCGCGCGAGCAGGGCCGCGGCCGACATGATCTGCCCCGCCTGGCAGTAGCCGCATTGCGGCACATCGGCGGCGACCCAGGCCTCCTGGAGCGGATGCAGCGTGCCGTCGGCGCCGGCGAGGCCCTCGATGGTCGTGATCCTGCGCCCCTCCGCCTCCTCCACCGGAACCTGGCAGGAGCGGACGGGCTCGCCGTCGAGATGGACCGTGCAGGCGCCGCAGAGGCCGAGGCCACAGCCATATTTGGTGCCCGGGAGGCCCATGCCGTCCCGGAGCACCCAGAGGAGCGGCGTTCCGGGGATCACGTTCCGCGCCTCCTGATCGCGCCCGTTCACGCTGAGGGTGACCGTCCGCGTTCCGCGGCTCGCCAAAGGCTCTGACATGCGCTCGTCTCCTCGATCCCGATGGGCCCCTGTGCGGCAAAGGCTCCTCGCCGCCTGCCCCGTTCCACTCTCGAACGGGCGCGCGGGGCCCTGGCCTGCCCTCCGCCGCCGCCGGATCTGCCGGGCCCCTCGGCCGGAGGACACCATCCCATGATAGACCAACGCCACAGCTTTCGTCCGCTGCTGCTCGCCCTCGCGCTCCTGGGCGGCACGCTCGCCGCGCCCGCCGAGGCCGCCCCGCCGCCCGAGGGGGTCGAGGCCCTGCTCGCGAAGGAGGCCTGCGAGACGCTGGTGCTGACCTATGCGAGCGCCTGGGACCATGGCGATGCCGATGCCTTCGCCAATCTCTTCGCCCCGGACGGCACGCTGACCTTCGCCCGCCCCATCGAGGGACGGGAGGCCATCCGCAAGACCATGGAAGCGGGCTCGGCGCGCAGCACCTTCCGTCACGTGATGAGCAACATCCAGATCACGCTCGAGGATGCCGACACGGCCCGGGGCGTGTCCTACGCCATCGTCCTCACCGGACCACGCCCCGAAGGCGAGGCGACGGGGCCGGTGGCGCTCGAGGGTCTCGGCACGGTGGGTGAGTATCACGACGTCTTCGTGCGCACCGACGAGGGCTGGAAGATCGCGGCGCGACGCTTCGTGCCGATCCTGCGCGCCGCTCCGCCCGCGCCCCGGCCCGCCGAATAGGCAGGCCGGAGGGGCCGCCCGAAGGGGATGTGTTCACGCCCCCTTTACGGCGTCCCCCTAGGCTCCGCGGGATGGAGGGCCCCGCATGGCGTGGCGGCCCGTCAAGTCGCCCCGTCAGAGCCCTCGCGATGCAGCAGCCCCTCCCGAGCCCCGCCCCTCTCCGGTCCGCCGGAAGCGGGGAGCGTCGCCGCTTCCTCAATCTCGCCTTCGCCGCCGCCGACCTCCTGATCGAACTCGACGCAGGGCTGACCATCCGCTTCGCCGCGGGCGCCTGCGAGGCCCTGACCGGCCTCACCGACCGGGCGCTCGTCGGCCGCCGGATCGATGCGCTGTTCGGGCCCGCGCTCGCTGCCCGCCTCTCCGAGAGCGCGCCCGAGGCCGAGGGGGGACGGATCGGCCTCGGGTCGCTCGCGCTCACCTCGGCAAGCGGCGAGAGCGTGCGCGGCACGCTCCATCTGTTCACCGATCCCGAGGCGGGCGGTCATCTCTATCTCGCCTTCACGCGGCAGGCGGGATCGGCGCGGGCGAGCGCGCAGGACAGCTTTCTCGATGCGGTCGAGCGCCGCCTCGCCCGTGCCCGCTCGGACGGCCAGCCCGTTCAGGTGACTCTGATCGAGCTCGCCCTGCCGGACACGGTCCGCGAGCCCGCCGAGATCGTCTCGCACTTTGCCGGCGCGCTCGGGACGGACGGGCATTTCCAGCGGATCGGCCGCGGCAAGTACGGCGTCTTCGCCGCGACGGCGATGGATGCGGATGCGCTCGCGGCCGGCATCGCGCGCGAGGCGGAAAAGGCCCTGGGCGTCCGGCCCGGCGTCACCTCCTCGGCCTTCGATCTCGCCGAGGACGGTCTGACCCCGTCCGAGACCATGCGCGCGCTCGCCTATGCGGTGAACCGGTTCGCCCGGGGCGATGGCGAGACGCTCGCCGGCCGCACGCTCGGCGAGACGCTGCAGAGCGCGGTCGAGGACACGCTCGGTCGGATCAACAGCCTACGCAGCACGCTGACCAATCGCGCCGTGAGCCTGCGCTTCCAGCCGATCGTCTCGCTCAATTCGCGGCAGATCCTGCATTTCGAGGCGCTGGCGCGGATCGCCGACGGCGACAGCGCCGCGCCCGTCATCGCCTTCGCCGAACAGCTCGGCATGTCCGAGGATTTCGACATGCTGGTCTGCCGCATGGCGATCGACCTCATGCAGGCGGCGCGCATGCGCGGCCAGCCCGTCTCGCTCGCCGTCAACCTGTCGGCCCCCGCCGTGAGCAGCGAGATATTCGTCCGGGTGCTGCGGGAAATGACACAGGCCCTCGGCGAGGCGCGGTCCGACCTTCTCTTCGAGATCACCGAGACCGCGCGGATCGACAATCTCGAGAAGGTGGCGGGCGTCGTGCGGGCCCTGCAGGGCGACGGCCACCATATGTGCCTCGACGATTTCGGCGTCGGCGAGGCGGGCCTCACCTATCTGCGCGCCCTGCCCGTCAATTTCGTCAAGATCGACGGCAGCTTCGCGCAGAACATCCTCGCCTGCCAGCGCGACCAGCATCTCGTGCAGGCGAGCGCCGCACTCGCCCACCGGCTCGGGGCGCTCACCATCGCCGAGATGGTGGAGGACGAACACACAGCCCAGAAGCTCGCCGAGCTCGGCATCGATCTCGCCCAGGGCTATTTCTTCGGCCGGCCGCAGGAATCGATCCAGGCCGCGCGCGCCCTCGAGATGCGCATCCTGAGGCGCGAGGATTGCGGCCGCTGAGCCTCAGCCGCTTTGCTCGTATCTGAGATAGCCGAAGGCGACCGTGGCGAAGGCCGCGAGCGGCAGCACGAGGAACGCGCCCAGTATGCCGAGCTGCACCCCCGCCGCCAGCACCAGGAACAGCACGAGCAGCGGATGCATGCGGATCTGACCCCCGATCAGCTTGGGGGCGAGCACGGTCGATTCGAGCGTCTGGGATACTCCGTACACGGCGATGACGCCGAGGATCGGCAGCACGGTCGTGAACTGCATGCCCGCCACGGCGAGCGCGATCGAGAACATGAGGAGATTGCCCACCGTCGGCACGATGGCAAGAAGGCCCGTAAGCAGGCCGATCACCACCGCGAAGTCGAGGCCGATGAGGCTTAGCCCGACCGTGTGCAGGATCGCCTGTGACAGGCACAAGAGCCCCTGCCCCTTCACATAGCTCACGAAGCGCATGCGCGCCTCCCGCCAGTACGAGACGAGCGCGTCATAATCGGCGGGCGACAGGCGCCGGCGGATCAGCTCGTCCACCGGAACGCGGTCGGCGAGAAGATAGAAGGTGGCGAAAGGCGTGACGAAGACGAGCAGAAGGGTCTTCACCGCCCCGCCCGCCACGGTGAGATAGAAGCTGCCCTCCGAGGACCCCCAGGGGGCGAGGCGGCGCAGGAGCTCCTCCACCTCGCGCGCCGTCACGTCCGGCTCCACTTTGAAGCCCCAGTCCTTGAGCGCCGAGAACCCCCGCTCGAGATGCTGGGCGAGAAGGCTCGGGATCCGGTCGAACAGGTTGGCGAGATCGTCGGAGAAGACATAGCCGAGCGCCGCCACCGCGCCGACGGTGAGCAGGAAGGCCACGATCGTCAGGATGAGCGAGGAGACCCAGAGCGGGACACCGACCGAAGCCAGGCGGTCGACGGCGGGCCTGAGGGCGAGCGCGCCCAGAAGGCCGAGCAGAAAGGGCACGAGGAGCCCGCCCACGAGATTGACGAGGACGAGCAGCACCAGCACGACGAGGAAGATCCCGACCCCGACGCGGCGCTTGTGTGTGCCGCTGGCCGGCGCGGGGCCCGCCTCCGGGACCCCGTCCGCGCGGTCCGCACCCTCGCCCGTCTCTTCCGCCAAGCGTCTCCTCCAGCCGCATCCGGAGGACAGAAGCCCCCGCCGGGGCGGGAGGGTCCCAT
>JACAEB010000208.1 GCA_013389075.1 Alphaproteobacteria bacterium | reverse complement strand
GCGCGGGCAAGCTCAAGGAGGCCCAGCACCTCGCCGCCGAGGCCCATGCGCTCGAACCGGGCTTCGTGCCGGGGTCGATCGAACTCGCCGAGGCGCTCGCGGGCCTTGGCCGCGCGGGCCGCGCGGGCGAGGTCGTTCTCGAAAGCTGGGCGCGTGCGCCCCATCCCCGCCTCGCGGCGCTCTACGCCGGGCTGCGGCCCGGCGAGCCGATCGACCGGCGCATCGACCGCTTCGCCGCGCTCTTCGAGGCCAATCCCGCCCATCCCGAGAGCCGTCTCCACTTCGCCGAGCTAGCCCTCGCCGGCGGCCGGCTGCTCGCCGCGCGCGATGCGCTGAGGCCCCTTCTCGAGCCGCTCCACTCCGCCGATGTCGGTGTGCTGATGGCCGAGATCGAGGAGGCCGACGGCGAGCCGGCGGCGGCCGAGCGCTGGCTGCGGGCGGCGGCCGAGGCCCCGCGCGATCCCTTGTGGACCTGCACGAGCTGCCTGCGCGGCTCGGACGGCTGGAGCGCACAATGCCCCCATTGCGGCGCGTTCGACCAGCTCGCCTGGCGCGAGCCGCCCGCCGGCGGTCATGTCCGCAGGCGGATCATCGTGGACGGCGCCGAGACCGATGCCGAGGCGGCTGCGCGCGCCGAGGAGGGCGGGCTCTTCTCGCGCCTGTTCAAGCCGTCCGCCCCCGCGCGCCCGGTGTCCCCTGCGCCGATATCCTCCGTCCCCGCCGTGATTTCCCGCCCGGCGCAGCCGCCCGCGCGCCCCTCGGGCGAGGCGGGGAGCGAGGAGGGGGACGGGGACGGGGACGGGGACGGACCCGTGATCTTCGTCCCGCCGCGGGCGCCGGACGACCCCGGACCGCAGGACGACGACCCTCGCCGCTGGTGAGGGCGCCTGCCCACCCCTTGCCAATCCCGGCGTCCCTGCTAGTCTCTCCGTCATAAACCGTCGGCACAGGCGGGGAGAGGGAGGAGCGGAGATGATGGCGTGGGACGAGCCCGCAGCGGCGAGGCTGCGTCGCCGGCAGCTTCTCCTCTGGGCAGGCGGACTTGCCGCGCTGCCCGTCTTCGATCGCGCGCTGGCCGCGGAAGACTCCGCTTCACCGGGCGCAGCCGCACGCGCCGTGCCGCCGGTCGACTGGACGGACGATCCCTTCTTCGGCGCCGGCTTCGTGGATACGGATGAATGGCGCGACACGCAGGTCCGCCACCGGTTCGTGCACGGCGGATTTCGCGACACCGACACGCGCTTCTCGATCTGGTTTCCCGAGCCTGCCGCCTGGCGCGGCCGCTTCGCGCAATTTCTCCAGGGCGGTCTCGGCGGCAGCGAGTTTCGCGGCCAGCAATCGGGCGCGAGCCTCATCGCCTTCGAGAACGGAGCCTATTTCCTCGAGTCCAATCAGGGCCATGTCGGCAACGACATGAAGGGCCTCAAGGGCGAGGGCGACGTCCTCTCCTGGCGGGCGAGCGCGCAGAGCGCCCGCTTCGCCCGGCGGCTCGCGACCGAGATGTATGGCCGGCCCCCGGCCTTCGGCTATGTCTTCGGCGGCTCGGGCGGAGGCATGCGCTCGATCGACTGCATCGAGGCGGCGCCGGCCATCTGGCAGGGCGCCGTGCCCTTCATGATCAACCGCAACGGCCTGACGAGCTTCAACTGGTCGGTCGCGGCCTGGGCGAGCATGGTGCTGGCAGGCAAGCTCGAGGCGATCGCGCGGGCCGCGGACGCGGGCGGGGACGGGCCTTATTCGGTGGTCGAGACCGACGAGGAACGCCTCGCGCTCGATCGTCTCTATGCGGCGGGGTTCCCGCGCGGGGCGGAGGATCAGCTCGGCCCCAATCCGCTCTGGATCCTCGGCATGCAGCTCGCCTTCGCCACCGATCCTGCCTATATCGTCGCCTTCTGGCGGCAGCCCGGCTATGCGGGCCATGATCGCGAGCCGGCGGTCGAACGCATGCTGATCGAGACCGAACTCACCGTGAAGGCGCTGAGGACGGGGGACGAGGTGGGCGCCGCGGCCAGCGCCGCCGAGGATCTCACCGGAGCCGTCACGCGGATGTCCGGCCCGGGTACGGCGGGGCTCGTTCTCGATACGGAACGTCCGGCCATGGATTTCCTCGGCGCCTCGCTCGAAATCGTCAGCGGCAAGGCCAAGGGGCGGCGGCTCCTGTGCACCGGCGGCGTCGGCGAGTCCATCACCGCCTTTCTGGATCCCGTGGGGTTCGAAGGGGTCGAGCCGGGCGACCGGATCGCCATCGCCAATCGCGCGCTGATCGCCTTCCTCTATCTGCACCGGCATGCCGTCGATCCGCGTTATCCGGGCATGGCGGCCTATTTCGAGGCCGGGCAGGCGATCTACCCCCAGCGGCCGATCGACTTCGACGCTCAGGTCGTCCCCAAGGGGCGGTTCCAGGGCAAGATGATCCATCTTCAGCACACGCACGACCGGGAGGCCTGGCCGACCTCGGCGCTGCCCTACATCGCCGATGTCAACGCGCATTTCGGGCAGGCGACGCGGGACAACTACCGCATCTGGTGGATCGAGAACGCGGCGCATCTGCCACCCTCCGCCAGTCAGCGGACGGAGTATGTTTCCTATCAGGGAGCCTATGCGCAGGGACTGAGGGATGTGATCGCCTGGGTGGAGGAGGGGCGGGCGCCTCCCGTTTCCACCGGCTATTCCCTCGCCGACGGCGTTCAGGTTCAGCTTGCGGACGATGCCAAGGACCGGGGCGGGATCCAGCCGCTCGTCACCATCGGTGTCGGCGGGCGGACGCGGGCCGAGGCGCGGGTGGGCGAGGCGGTGCGCATCGAGGCCGAGGCGGTGGTGCCGCCCGGGGCGGGCACTCTCGTCCGCATGGCCTTCGATCTCGACGGCTCGGGCGCCTTCGCGACCCCCGTCCGCGATCTCGAGGGCGCGCCCATCCGCCACCGCGCGGGGCTGACCCACAGCTTCGAGCGGCCCGGCACCCACATGGTCACGGTAATGGCCTGGGCCCAGCGCGAGGGGGATGCGAGGGCCGAACTCCGCCTCGTGCCCAATCTCGCGCGGCTGCGCGTCGACGTCCGCTAAGACCCGTCCTTGCAAACGGCGCAGGGCTCCCGTGCGCCCGGATGATTGCTCACCCATATCATAAGCTTCATCTATAGAGGGTGCCGCTCACCATCCGGGAGCCTGCGCGCCCCCGGACGCGGCCCCTCGAGGACGTCTGCCCATGCCCCGCCCCGCCGTGGATCCCGAGCGCTCGCTCCTCTTTCTCCTCAGCGACGCAGCGCGCCGGTTGCGCCGCGACTTCGGGCGCAGGGCCGCCGATCTCGGGCTCACCCGCAGCCAGTGGCAGGTCCTCGCCCATATCGCCCTCGCCGAAGGGATCAACCAGGCCGGCCTCGCCGAACGGCTCGACATCGAGCCCATCACGCTCGTGCGGCATCTCGACCGGCTCGAGACGCAAGGGCTGATCGAGCGGCGGCCGGACCCCTCGGACCGGCGCGTGCGCACGCTCTACCTCACGCCGGCCGCCGATCCCGTCCTGGCGGAAATCCGCAACATCGCAGAGGCGACGCGGCGCGATCTCCTGCGCGGCTTCTCCCCCGAGGACGAGGCGCGCCTCGTGGAGGACCTCCTGCGGATGCGCGCCAACCTCGCGGCGACGGGCAGCGCCGCACCGGCCGGCCCGGCCCAGACCCGGCGCGCGGGGGGAGGGCCGCCATGAACGAGCCCGCCGCCGCCACGCTCCTCTCCCCCGCCCGGCACATGCGCTGGCGCCCCGTGCTCCTCGTGGCGGGGCCGCTCCTCCTTCTCGCTTTCGTCGGGACACTGATCTTCTGGCCCCATCGCTTCCTCACCTCCGAAAACGCCTATCTCAAGGCCGGCAAGGTGCAGGTCACGGCAGACGTGTCCGGGCGGGTGACCGCGCTCGAAGTGGACGACAACGACGCCGTCCGGGCCGGCGATGTCCTTTTCCGTATCGATCCCGCCCGCTACGAGATCGCCCGCGACGAAGCCGCCGCGCGCCTGGGCGTCGTCGCCGCGGAGCTCGCGGCAATGCAGGCGCGGTACGGTCAGGTCGCCGCCGACCTCGAGAGCGCGCGGGCCGATCTCGCCTATGCGGAGCGCGAACGCGAGCGGCAGGCGGCGCTCGCCCGCTCGAGCGTCACCTCGGCCTCTCGGCTGGACGAGGCGGAGACGACGCGCAGAGCCGCCGCCGCCCGCGTCGCCGGGCTCGAGGAAGCTCTCGCCGCCGTCCGCGCCGCGCTGGGCGGTACCGTCGACGCGCCGGTCGACCGGCACCCCCGCTACCGGGCGGCGCTGGCGGCCCTCCACCGCGCGGAGCTCGATCTGAAGGACACGATCGTGCGGGCGCCTGCCGACGGGGTGGTCACGCAGCTCGAAGGCTTCCGCCCGGGTGACCATGTGGAGCTCGGCAAGCCGCTGTTCGTCCTTGTCGAGACGAAGGAGATCTGGGTCGAGGTCAATCTGAAGGAGACGCTCCTGCACCGCCTGGCACCGGGCCAGCCCGCCCGTGTACGGATCGATGCCTATCCGGACCGGGACTGGGAGGCGGAGGTCGCGAGCCTGTCGCCGGGAACGGGCTCCGAATTTGCCATTCTTCCGCCCCAGAACGCGCTCGGAAACTGGGTGAAGGTCACCCAGCGCGTGCCGGTGCGGCTGCGCCTCGTTCGCCGTCCGGACGACCCCCCGCTCCGCATCGGCATGAGCGCCAGCGTCCGGATCGACACGGGACCAGGGGAGGGGCGCATGCGCACAGGGTCCGCGGCGGAGGCCGAATGAGCGCGGCGCCGGCGGCTCCGGGCGATGCGACGCTCGTCCTCCCGCCATCCCGGCGGATCCTGATCACCATCGGCGTCATGTCCGCCTCGACGCTGATGGCGCTCGATTCGACCATCGCCAATGTCGCACTGCCCTCCATGCGCGGGAGCCTCTCGGCCACCACCGATCAGATCGCCTGGGTGGTGACCGGCTACATCATCGCGAGCGCCATCGCGACCCCGCTCGTCGCGGCGCTCAGCGGGCGGCTCGGCCGCAAGACGATCTTCCTTTCCTCCATCGTCGCCTTCTCGGTCACCTCGGCCCTGTGCGGACTTGCGAGCTCGCTCGGCGAACTCGTGGTCTTCCGTGTGCTGCAGGGTGTGTCGGGCGCAGCCTTCTATCCCCTGTCGCAGGCGATCCTGCTCGACATCACGCCGCGCGAGCGCTACGGCCAGTCCATGGCGATCTTCGGCCTGGGCGTCATGGTGGGGCCGATCCTCGGCCCGACGCTGGGCGGGTTCCTCACCGAGGAGCTCTCCTGGCGCTGGGTCTTCTTCATCAATGTTCCGTTCACGGTCGGGTCCTTCGTCCTCCTCGCGCTGTTCCTGCCGGGGGCCGCGCGCGACCGCTCGCGGCCCTTCGACCTTTTCGGCTTCGTTCTCCTCTCGCTCGCCCTGGGGTCGCTTCAGCTCATGCTGGACCGGGGCGAGGGGCAGGACTGGTTCGCCTCGCGCGAGATCCTCCTCGAGCTCGGCATCGGCTCCACCGCGCTCTTCATGTTCCTCGTCCACATGCTTACTTCGCCTTCGCCCTATGTGAGCCCGGCGGTCTTCCGTGACCGGAACTTCGCCAACGGGCTCATCGTCTCGGCGGCGGTGGGGGTGGTTCTTTATTCCGGCTCGATCGTGATGTCGACCTTCCTGCAGGAGCTGCGCGGATTCGACGTGATGCAGGCGGGCCTTCTCCTTGCGCCGAGGGGCCTTGGCACGGCGGTCGGCATGCTGCTCGTGGGGCGGCTGATCCAGCGCTACGACCCGCGCGGCATCCTTCTCGTCGGCCTGACGATCGTCGCGATCTCGCTCGTCGACATGGCCCATTTCACGGCACGGACGGATGTGATGCCCATCCTCTTCTCGGGCGTGCTGCAGGGCCTGGGGCTCGGGCTCGTCTTCGTGCCGATCAGCACCATCGGCTTCGCGACGCTCCCGCCCGCCCTGCGCAATGAAGGGGCGAGCCTGCACACCCTGTCCCGCAGCCTTGGGGGCTCGGCCGGCGTGGCGCTGTCGGCGGCGATCCTGTCGGCGCGCACGGAGGGCGACTTCGCCCGGTCACTGGCCGATGTCGCGCCGCTCGACCGGGATTTCGCCCGCCTCGCCGGGCCGCTCCTCGACCTCTCGAGCCCGCAAGGCCTCGAGATCGTCCGCCTGATGCTCGCCCGCAATGCGCTCGAGACGGCGCAT
This sequence comes from Alphaproteobacteria bacterium, assembly GCA_013389075.1. Classification (GTDB taxonomy): domain Bacteria; phylum Pseudomonadota; class Alphaproteobacteria; order JACAEB01; family JACAEB01; genus JACAEB01. Next base: position 143 of record JACAEB010000208.1, on the reverse strand, counting down.
CAGGCGACCTTCTGGTTTCTCTTTGCGATGGTGCTTGCGGCGGTGCCGCTCCTTCTCCTCCTGCGGCGGCCGCCCCGGGCCGGGGTCCCCGCGCCGACATCGGCCGCGCCGGCCCCGCACCCCTCGGACGCGGCCCCCGAGGC
>JACAEB010000147.1 GCA_013389075.1 Alphaproteobacteria bacterium | reverse complement strand
GGGGGCTCCGCCGCGAGGCCGGCCGGCTCCGCGCGCGCGGAGGCGGCGACCATCGCCAGGGCGGCGAAGACGAGTCCGAGGACCGGGTCGGCGGGCCGGCCCTTGCGGGCCATCGCGGCGCATTTCATTGTGGGACTCCGTCGACAGCGGGCCAGCCGGCCCGGCGGCTCGGCCAAGTGAGCCATGATGCCATGATTTCGTCCCCGGTCGGGGACCATGTCGTCAAGATCCGGCTGTCCACGGAGTGCCCAGTCCCATGGTTCAACCGTCTCCGCCTCCTCCGTCGTCCGAGCCGCCCGCCCCCGCCCCCTCGCGGCCGGGTCCGGGCCTTGTGGCGCGCGCGGTGACGGCCCTCGTCTCCCTCAGCATCGCGCGCCCGCTCGCCGTTCTCACCCTTGCCCTTCTCGTCTCGCTCGGCTGCGGCATTTTTGCGGCGGGGTCGCTGGCGATCAACACCGACACGCAGGATTTCGTGTCGGCGGACGAGCCCTTCGTCCGCGATCATCAGATCTTCGAGACGCTGTTCCCCCAGCTCGCCCAGACCAGCGTGATCGTGGTGTCCGCGGACGAACCGGCGCGCGCGCGGGCCGCGGCCGCCGCGCTGTCCGACCGGCTGCGCGCGCGCGAGGACCTCGTCGCCGATGTCTTCGTGCCCGAGGCCGATCCCTTCTACGAGCGGAACGCGTTCCTCTTTCTCGGCGAGGACCGGCTCGCCGAGGTGCTCGACCGGCTGGCCGAGGCGCAGCCGGCCCTCGCCGTGCTCGCCCAGGAGCCCGATCTGCGCGGCATCCAGCATTTCATCGATCTCGCCCGGACGGCCTATGAGGCGGGCGGGCCCCTGCCCCCGCTCGTGGGAGACCTCATGCGGGCGCTCGCGGACGAAGCGGTCGCCGTGGGGGCGGGCGCGCCGCCCGGGAGCCCCTGGTTCGACCGGCTGCTTGCCCGCGAGATCGGCTCGAGTGACCGCCTCGTCATCGTGCAGGGCCATCTCGACTTCGACCGGCCATTGCCGGGACAGCGCCTCATCGAGCTCATCCGCGAGAGTGCCGAGGCCCTCGATCTGACCCCGGAGACCGGCGTCGAGATCCGCCTCACGGGGCGCGTGCCACTCGAGACCGAGGAGCTGCAGAGCGCCCGCGACAGTGCCGCGCTCGCCGGCGTGCTCTCGCTCGTGCTGCTGACGCTGCTCATGCTGGTGGGCGTGCGCTCGGTGCGGATCATCCTCTCCACGGTCGCCGCCCTTTTCGCGGGGCTCGCCTGGACGCTCGCCTTCGCGGCGGTGACGGTCGGGGCCTTCAACGTGCTGTCTGTCGCCTTCGCCGTCCTCTTCATCGGCATCGGCGTCGATTTCATGATCCATTACGTTCTGCGCGCGCAGGAGGAGGCTGCCGCCCGGCCGCTCGCCGAGGCGCTGACCGCGGCGGCCGAAGGGGTGGGGGCCCCGGTCCTTCTCTGCGCGGTCACCACGGCGATCGGCTTTCTCGCCTTTCTGCCGACGGACTATCGGGCGCTGGGCGAGCTCGGGCTCATCTCGGCGGGCGGCGTCTTCTTCGCGGTCCTTGCGACCTTCACGGTCATCCCCGCGCTCCTCAAGCTCTTCGGCATGGCCTGGGCGCCGGTGACCGCGCGCCGGCTCTCGGGCGGCGTCTCGGCCCTCGTCGCCCGCATCGCCGAGCGGCCCCGCCTCGTGCTGGTGCCGATGGGGATCCTCACGGCCGGCGCCGTCTGGCTCGCGACCGGCATCGCGTTCGATTTCTCCTCGCTCGCGCTCAAGGACCCGAACTCGGAATCCGTCCGTACGCTGCGCTATCTCCAGGAGAAGGGCATTGCGACCGATTTCTCGATCCGCGTGCTCGCGGACAGTTTCGAGGCGGCGGGCGATCTCGAGGCGCGGCTGCGCACGCTGCCGAGCGTGCGCGAGGTCGTGGGAACCGGCGTGCTCGTGCCGGCCGATCAGGCGGACAAGCGCGCCCAGCTCGAGGATGCGCTCTTCTTTCTCTGGCCCGCCCTCGTGCCGGCGCAGGACGGCGCGGGTCCCCCGCTCGACGCCGCCCAGCGCAAGGCCATCCTCCAGAGCCTGTCGCGCTCGCTGCGCGAGGTGCCCCAGCCCGCGGAACCCGCGCGCCGCGACTTCTTCATCGAGGCCCACAGGCTCGCCGCCGCGCTCAGCGCCATTCTCGACGATCCGGACAAGGCCGTCACCTTCGAGGAGCGGCTCGTGTCGGGGCTCGATGCCCGGCTCGACTGGCTGCGCGAGGCGCTCCAGCCGGGCGAGATCACGCTCGCGGACGTGCCGGAGGATCTCCGCCGACGCTTCATGACGGGGGATGGCCGGCTCCTCATCACCGTCCTGCCCGCCGAGGACATCAGCGATCTCGAGGCGGCGCGGCGGTTCATCGCCGATGTCAGGTCCATCGCCCCCGGGGCCACCGGGCGGCCGGTCGCGGAGGCGGGCGTCGGCGCGGTGGTCGAGCGCTCGCTCTTCGAGGCCTTCGGGCTTGCGGCCGCGGCCATCTTCGTCCTTCTCCTGATCAGCCTGCGCTCGGTGGTCGACAGCCTGCTCGTCATGACGCCCCTCCTCGCCGCCGCCGCCCTGACGGTCGCGAGCGCGGTCCTGCTCGGCATCGACTTCAACTTCGCCAACGTGATCCTCCTGCCACTGATCTTCGGACTGGGCGTGGATGCCGGGATCCACATGGTCACCCGCTACCGCGAGGGCCATTCGGTGTCCGGGGTGATGGGATCGAGCACACCGCGCGCCATCGTGCTCAGCGTGCTCACCACGCTCTGCTCCTTCGGCAGCCTCATGCTGTCGAGCCATTACGGGATCAAGAGCATGGGGATCATGCTGTCGATCGCGGCGGTCTGGCTGCTCGTCTGCACGCTGCTGATCCTGCCCGCCCTTCTCACGGTCTCCCCGCCCGACCACGCCTTCTGGCGCCGCCGCCTCCTGAAATCGTGATCGGGCCGGCGATGGCAGGGCCCGGTTCGCTCGTGGTAGTTTCACGGCGGGTCAGGAAAGGGGGGCACCATGCCCGTACCGGCCGAGACCGCCGAGGCGGTGCTCACATGTCTTGCAGCCTATCTGTGCGCCGGGGCTCTCTTCGCGCTCGTGTTCCTGTGGCGCGGGGTGGAGATGCTGGACCCGGCGGCGCGCGGCACGGGGGCGGGCTTCCGGCTGATCCTCCTGCCCGGCACGCTCGCGCTCTGGCCGGTCCTCGCGTTGCGCTGGCTGCTCGCCCGCGCGCCGGCGGGCGGCCACCCCGCGTCGCGGGAGGGCGCGCCATGAGACGCTGGCAGCGGCGCGCGCATCTTCTTCTCTGGGGCCTCCTCACGCCGCTCGTGCTCGGCCTATTGTCGGCCGCGCTGCTGCTGCGGAGCCCCGCGCCGATCGAGCCGGCCGGCGCGCTCGTCGAGGAGAGAGCGCCCTGAGCGGCGCTGGAAGCGGGGAGGCGGCAATGGGACATCGCTACGGCGCGGTTCAGTGGAACGGGCAGAAGCGCGCCTATGATGGCTGGCTCCTCGCCGGGCTCGGCCTCTTTCTCGCCGGCTTCATCGGCGCCTCGCTGCTCGGCCCCGCGCCCGAGGCCCGCGTCAGTCCGGTGATCCTCGTCATCCGGGCCCTCGGCGTCGCGGCCTTCCTCATGCTGACGCTCATCCTCTGCATCGGACCCGCCGCGCGGCTCGACCGGCGCTTCCTGCCGTTTCTCTACAACCGGCGGCATTTCGGTGTGCTGACCTTTCTCGTGGCGCTCGGCCATGCGGTTCTGGTGCTCGCCTGGTATCATGGCGGGGGGCTCCTCAACCCGCTCGTGTCGGTGCTCGTCATCAATCCGCGCACGGATGCCTTCATCGGCTTTCCCTTCGAGCTCCTCGGCATCGCCGCGCTCGCGATCCTCTTCCTCATGGCGGCGACGAGCCATGATTTCTGGCTGGCCCAGCTCGGGCCCACCGCCTGGAAGACGCTGCACATGCTCGTCTATGTCGCCTACGGGCTCATCGTCCTCCATATCGGGCTCGGCGCGCTGCAGGACGAGGTGGCCCCGCTCTATGCCGGCCTCACCCTTGCCGCCGTGCTTCTCGTGAGCGGGCTTCATCTCGCGGCCGGGCTTCGGGCGCGTCCGCGCGTCGCGGGCAAAGCTCCGGGGGCGGAGGGCTGGGTGGTCGCGGGGCCCCTCGCCGCCATCGCCGACAAGCGTGCCATCGTCGTGACCCCGCCGCGCGGGGAGGCCATCGCCGTCTTCCGTGACGGCGAGCGGGTGATGGCGGTGAGCAATCTCTGCGCCCATCAGATGGGTCCGCTCGGCGAGGGACGCATCATCGACGGCTGCATCACCTGTCCCTGGCACGGCTATCAGTACGATCCGTGCACGGGCCGCGCGCCCGCGCCCTTCACCGAACGGATCGCCACCTATCGCGTGCGCGTGGAGGACGGGCAGGTGCTCGTCCATCCCGAGCCCGTGCCCGCCGGGGAGGCCCGCCCATGAGGGGAAAGCGGACGGAGGAGACGCCCTTCTATATCGGCTGGGCCGGCCTGCCGCCGGCGCTGCGCGGCTTCGTGCGCGGCCTTGCCCTCTGCCTCGTGCTCGTCGCGGGCGGGCTCGGCTGGCTCGTGGCCGGCGCCCAGCGCGATCCGGGGACGGGGCGCTGGGGAACCGATGCGCCGGTGACCCTCACGGGCTGGTTCGTGCTCGCGCCCTATCCGGCGCTGCAGGTGGTCGAGGGTCCGGAGGAGCTCGTCGGCCGGACCGTCCTCATGATGTCGCAGGGCAAGCTCGGGGCTGAGGACCGCGTGGCCCCGCTCGCCGGCCGGCTCGGCGTCGCGCGCGGGGCCCTGATCAGCCGCGGCGGCCTGTCCCTTCTCGAACTCGCGGCCGGCGAGGACGCGGCGGTCGGGATCGACTGGACCGAGGTGCCCACCTATGCCATCCGCGGCACGGCGGCCCCGCCGGCGCCGCCCACGCTGTTTTCCCAGACGCTCGGCCGCCGCACCCTCGCGGGCGAGATCATCGATTCCAAATGCGCGCTCGGCGTGATGAAGCCGGGCACGGGACGGGCGCACAAGGGCTGTGCCACCCTTTGCATCCTCGGCGGGGTGCCGCCCATGTATCTCGTACGCAGCGAGGAGGGCGGGTTCGACGCCTATGTGCTGACCGGTCCCGACGGGGAAGCCCTGCCGCGCGAGGAGATCCTCACCTATGTGGCCGATCCGGTCTCCGTCGAGGGGCTGCTCGTCGAGACACAGGGCCTCGTCCAGTTCCGGATCGACCCCGGAGGGCTCGGCCGTCTATAGATGGTGTGGCGGCGCATGGCTTTGCTTGGACGGCCCGTACCGAATCACGGTCAGATTGAAGGCTGGCCAGACGGGGAGGGCCGATGGCGGACCAGGATGACACGAGGCGGGAGGCCGCGCGCCGGCGCGGGCCCCTGATGGCGGCGGGCGCGATCGGGGCCACGCTCGGCGGTGCCGCGCTCGGCCTCGGGCTCGTCTGGGTCGCCGGCGGCATCGACACCGTCCCCGCGCTCCTCGTGCTCGGGATCGGCGCGGCGGCCGGCTTCGGGCTCCTGCGCCTGCGCGACCGCCCGGGCATCCTGCCCCCCGAGCCCTCGACGAACGGCCCGCTCGACCTCGACGGCGCGATGCGGGTGTCGCTCGAATCGGTCCTCGCCGTGGTCGAGCGTCTGCCCGATCCCTTCCTGCTCATCGATGCGGAAGGCCGCGTGCGCCTCTCGAACGGGCCGCAGCATCCCATCATCGCGGCGGCCCTGCCCGGGCGGCACGTCTCGGCGGCGCTGCGCAATCCCGAAGTGCTCGACGCGATCGCCCAGGCGCAACGCGACGGGCGTGCGCGGGCGGTCGACTATGTGAGCCCCGTTCCCTACGAGCAGCACATCCTCGCCCATGTCGCGCGCGTGCGGGTGGGTCTGCCGCGGCGGGTGGAGGGGGCCGTGCGTCACGATCTGACGCAGGCGGTGATCGTGGTCCTGCACGATCTCACCGCGCTCAAGCGGGCCGAGCAGCTGCGCGCCGATTTCGTCGCCAATGCGAGCCACGAGCTCAAGACCCCGCTCGCCTCGCTGACCGGCTTCATCGAGACGCTGCGCGGCCATGCCCGGGACGATACCGAGGCACGGGAGCGCTTCCTCGCCATCATGCTCGACCAGGCCGGGCGGATGCGCCGGCTGATCGACGATCTCCTCTCGCTGAGCCGGATCGAGCTCAACGAGCATGTGGCGCCGGCCGGGCGGGTCGACATGGCCCGGCTCGCCGAAACGGTGGTGGAGGCCGTGACGCCGCTCGCCGAGGAGGAGCGTGTCGACGTCGTCACCCAGGTGTCCCCCGAGGCGCGGGCCGTCATCGGCGAGCGCGACGAGCTCTATCAGGCGCTGCAGAACCTCGTGGACAACGCCATCAAGTATGGCGGCGACGGCGGGCGGGTCGAGATCACCGTGGCGCCGGCCGCGCCCGATGCGCTGGCCGCTCCCCGGCCGGGCATGATGGCGGTGTCGGTGCGCGACCACGGGTCGGGGATCCCGCGCGAGCACGTGCCGCGCCTGACCGAGCGATTCTATCGCGTGGATGCCAAGCGCTCGCGCGAGCGGGGCGGCACGGGCCTTGGGCTCGCCATCGTCAAGCACATCGCCACCCGCCACCGGGGCGCGCTGGAGATCCAGAGCCGGGAGGGAGAGGGCACCGTCGTGACTCTTTATCTTCCTGCCGCTCCGCCGGCTCCGGCCCCCGGGACCGCCGCCTGAGCGTTGTCACAAAAGCGATAAATAACTGTCGCAAAACTCACTCCGACGGCGGGTATGGTCCGCTCGCGTGACGGGCTGCAAAGGGGGGGCGGGCACGAAGCCTGCTGCCGGGTCCGCTTCCGCAGGTGTGGGGCAATCCCAGTTCAAAGATCAAACGAACGGAGACTTCATCGTGAAGATCAAGACTCTCATTCTCGCCTCCGTGGCTGCCGCGGCCTTCGCCGCGCCGGCGATGGCGCGCGACGAAATCCGCATCGTGGGTTCCTCGACGGTCTATCCCTTCTCGACGAAGGTAGCCCAAGAATTCGAAGCCAAGACCGGCATCAAGGTGGTCGTCGAGTCCACGGGCTCCGGCGGCGGCCACAAGCTGTTCTGCGCCGGCGTCGGCACCGCGCATCCGGACATCACCAACTCCTCGCGCCGCCAGAAGAAGAGCGAGCTCGAGACCTGCGCGAAGAACGGCGTCACGGACGTCGTCGAAGTGAAGGTCGGCTTTGACGGCATCGTCATCGCCAACGCGCGCAGCGCCCCGGATCTCGAGCTCTCCCTCGAGGAAGTCTATCGCGCTTTCGCGCAGGACATTCCGGCGGGTGACGGCTCGGGCGACAAGTGCCAGTTCGTCCCCAATCCGAACACGAAGTGGACGGACATCCGCGCGGATCTGCCGGATGTGAAGATCGAAGCCTATGGTCCTCCTCCGACCTCGGGCACGCGCGATGCGTTCGTCGAAATCGCGATGGAAGGCGGCGCGGAGAAGGTTCCGTGCATGAAGGCTCTGAAGAGCGCCGACAGCAAGGCCTTCGAAGCTGCGGCCCGCACGCTCCGTGAAGACGGCGCCTGGATCGATGCCGGCGAAAACGACTCGGCGATCGTGCAGACGCTCGTCCGCACGCCCTCGGCGGTCGGCGTGTTCGGCTTCTCGTTCCTCGACCAGAACGCCGACAAGATCAAGGGCGCGACCATCGATGGCGTCGACCCCGAGTTCGAGTCGATCGCGTCGGGCGACTATCCGGTCTCGCGTTCGCTGTACTTCTACATCAAGAAGCAGCATGTGGGCGTCGTTCCGGGCATCCAGGAATACGCGGTCGAGTTCATGTCCGACGGCGCCGCCGGTCCGGACGGCTACCTGCCGCCGATCGGCCTCATCCCGCTGCCGCCGGCCGAACTCGAGCAGTACCAGGACGTCGTCAAGAACATGACGACCTACAGCCAGTGACACGCTGAGTGATCCGGCAGGGCCGCTTCGGCGGCCCTGCCTCTCTTTCTGTTGGAGTTGCCGTCCACGGCGGCCGTGTGGACATGGAGTTGAGCGCTGCCGGTGGGGGGCGGGGCTCGGGGCCGGGTTGGGGACATTGCCGATGAGCTACGGAGCAATTGCGGCGCTTGTCGTGCTGGCGCTGGTGATCGTCGGATTCGTCCTCGGGCGGGCTCGGGCGCGGGCCAGGGCCAGGGCGCGGAACCGCCCGCTGCATTCCCTCGCGAATTTCTACGGCTATTTCGTCTCCTGGCTGGTCGGGCTGCCCGGCTTCCTGCTGCTTTTCGGCTGGCTCGTCTTTCAGCCCCAGGCGCTCGACCTTCTGACCGCGGCTTCCGTCCGGGCCCAGCTCGCCGACGTGCCGGCCTCGCAGCTCGAGGCGGTCGGGCTCGATCAGGACATCGACATCGCGAAATTCGTCGAGGACGTTCAGGCCATCGCGGATGGCGGTTTCCAGAACGCCGAGACCGAGGCTCTGATCAAGGATGTCGTCGACTATTTCAGCCGCACGCTCGACAGCGCGTCGCAGGCGTATGGCGCGCAGATTCTGGTCCGCTTCCAGCAGGAGCTGAACGCCGTCTCCTCGAGCCGCGAGCCGTCCGAGGACCTGCCGGCCGACCTGCGGGCGCTCGTCGAGCGCTACGTGCAGCTCGAGCCGGCGGTGCAAAGCCGCTTCAAGCTGGCGATCGATGATCTGTTCCGCCTCGAGCGCGAGCAGCTCGCCCTCAGCAGCCAGTTCGCCTCGCAGGCGATGGTCGACACGCTGCTGGTCGACAAGCCGGCGCTCGCGCTCGCCCTCGCCAAGGAATTCCGGACGCGCGACCGGCTTTCGCAGATCATGATGCTGGGTGTGGTCGGCGGCGTCTCCGTTCTCCTTCTGCTGCTGGGTCTGCGTCAGGCCGATCCTGCCTTCCGTGCCAGGAACAATGTCGAGCGGATCATCATCGCGCTGCTGATCCTGTCGTCCACGATCGCCGTCCTGACGACGATCGGCATCGTGGCCTCGCTGATCTTCGAGAGCCTGCGCTTCTTCGAGCGGGTGCCGCTCCAGGACTTCCTCTTCGGCCTGCAATGGAGCCCGCAGATCGCGCTGCGCGCGGAGCAGGCCGGCCAGTCCGGCGCGTTCGGGGCCGTTCCCATCTTCGCCGGCACGGTCGTGATCATGCTGGTGGCGATGCTTGTGTCGGGTCCGATCGGCCTCATGACCGCCGTCTATCTCTCCGAATACGCGCCGAAGATCGTCCGCAACCTCGCCAAGCCGCTCATCGAGGTGCTGGCGGGCGTTCCGACGGTGGTCTACGGCTTCTTCGCGCTCCTCACGGTCGGCCCGGTCATCCGGGCGGCCGCCGAATCGATGGGATTTTCGGTGCCCACGCAGAGCGCCATCGCGGCGGGCTCGGTCATGGGCATCATGATCATCCCCTTCATCAGCTCGCTGTCGGACGACGTGATCAACGCGGTGCCGCAATCGCTGCGCGACGGCTCGCTCGCGGTCGGCGCGACCAAGTCGGAGACGATGACGAAGGTCATCTTCCCGGCGGCGCTGCCCGGCATCGTCGGGGCGTTCCTGCTCGCCATCAGCCGCGCGATCGGGGAAACCATGATCGTGGTGATGGCCGCGGGCCGCGCCGCCAATCTGACCGCCAACCCGTTCGAGGCGGTGACCACGGTCACCGTCCAGATCGTGGCGCTGCTCACCGGGGACCAGGAGTTCGACAGCGCGAAGACCCTCTCGGCCTTCGCGCTGGGCCTCGTCCTCTTCGTCGTGACACTGATCCTCAACGTGATCGCGCTGCGGATCGTGCAGAAATATCGTGAAAGATATGACTGAGGCGTCCCATGGCATCGACTGAGGTGAAGACCGGGATCCATACCTCTCCCGAGGCCGCCCGGCGCCTTGCCCGGCGCTATCGTCAGGAGGCGTTCTTTCAGTTCATGGGCCTCATAGCGATCGTGCTGGCCCTGTCCGCCCTGGCCTGGCTGATGGCCTCGATCTTCGGAACCGGTCTCAGCGCCTTCCGTCAGCACGAGGTGCAGATCACGGCGAGCCTCGACCCCGAGCTGATCGATCCGGAACGGACCGGCGATCCGGAGGTCATGCGGCGCGGCGACTACCGCACCATTCTTCAGCGGGCGATCTATGACCGCTTCCCCGAGGCCGCGGACGACCGGAAGCTCCGGCTCCAGCTCATGGAGGTCTATTCCGTCGCCGGCGGAACGGGCTTCCTGCGCGACTTCGTCCTCGACAATCCGGGCCGTGTCGGTGACACCGTCACCCTCTGGATCCCGGCGTCCGACGACGTGGACCAGATGCTCAAGGGGAAGTTCGACCTCGACGTGCCGCAGGAGCTGCGCAAGGTCACCGACGTCCAGATCGCCTGGGTGCGCGAGCTGCAGGCGTCGGGCGAGCTCAGGGCGAGCTTCAACAAGATCCTCTTCCTCAACACCGACAGCCGCGATCCCGAGCTCGCCGGCGTGGCGGCGGCGGTGGTCGGCTCGTTCTATGCGCTCCTCGTGACCTTCGTCCTCTCCTTCCCGATGGGGGTGGCGGCGGCGATCTATCTCGAGGAATTCGCGCCGAAGAACCGCTTCACCGATTTCATCGAGGTGAACATCAACAATCTGGCGGCCGTGCCCTCCATCGTGTTCGGTCTTCTGGGGCTCGCCGTGTTCCTGAACTTCTTCGGCCTGCCGCGCTCCGCGCCCCTCGTGGGCGGGATGGTGCTCGCGCTCATGACGCTGCCCACGATCATCATCGCGACCCGCGCCTCGCTGAAGGCGGTTCCGCCCTCGATCCGGGAGGGCGCGCTCGGCGTCGGCGCCTCGAAGCTGCAGTCGATCTATCACCACGTCCTGCCGCTCGCCATGCCGGGCATCCTCACCGGAACGATCATCGGCATGGCGCAGGCGCTGGGCGAGACCGCGCCGCTCCTGATGATCGGCATGGTGGCCTTCGTCACGCAGATCCCCGAGAGCATCACGACACCGGCCTCCGCCCTGCCGGTTCAGGTGTTCCTGTGGTCGGACAGCCCCGAGCGGGCCTGGGAGGAACGGACCTCCGCCGCGATCATCATCCTTCTGGGGTTCCTGACCCTCATGAACCTGGTGGCCGTGCTCCTGCGCAGCCGGTTCGAACGGCGCTGGTAGCCCCGTCCGCACACGAATTATCGGAGTGGAGAGAATGAGCGAACAGGCTGAAGGCGTCCGGATGTCCCGCCCCGTGGGTCGGGTCGACGAGCGGGCGTCCGTGAAGATCGCCGCCCGCGGCGTCAATCTCTGGTATGGCGACAAGCAGGCGCTGTTCAGCGTCGATCTCGACATTCCCGACAATCACGTCACCGCCATGATCGGACCGTCCGGGTGCGGAAAGTCGACCTTCCTGCGCTGCCTCAACCGGATGAACGACACGATCGACTCCGCCCGCGTGCAGGGGGACATCCGCCTCGACGGGCAGGACATCTACGCCAAGTCGATCGATCCGGTTCAGCTCCGCGCGCGCGTGGGCATGGTGTTCCAGAAGCCCAACCCCTTCCCCAAGTCGATCTACGAGAACGTCGCCTACGGGCCGCGCATCCACGGCATCGCCGCGGGCAAGAAGGCGCTCGACGAGATCGTGGTCACGAGCCTCAAGAAGGCGGGCCTCTGGGACGAGGTGAAGGACCGGCTCGACGAGCCCGGCACGGGCCTTTCCGGCGGGCAGCAGCAGCGCCTGTGCATCGCGCGGGCGATCGCGGTCAATCCCGAGGTCATCCTGATGGACGAGCCCTGCTCGGCGCTCGATCCCATCGCCACCGACCGGATCGAGCAGCTCATCCTCGAGCTCAAGGAAAACTACTGCATCGCCATCGTCACCCACTCGATGTCGCAGGCCGCGCGCGTCTCGCAGCGCACCGCCTTCTTCCACCTCGGCGTTCTCGTCGAAATGGGCGACACGGCGGACATCTTCACCAATCCGCAGGACCCGCGGACACAGGACTACATCACCGGCCGCTTCGGCTGAGCCGGCGTGCGGGGCTTGCGGGCCCCGCGCCAGGGTCTAATCTCGGTCACAAGAAACGAATCAGGATCCCATGGGGCGGGTAAAGGGGGCAGGACAAGAAGGGCCAGTCATGGCTGAGACCAATATTCGCGCCCCCGTCGCGGAGCTCGAGGACCTGACCGCCAAGATCGCCCGCATGGGCGGACTTGCGGAAAGCCAGCTGACCGACTGTCTCGAAGCGGCGCTGCGGCGCGATTCCGACCTCGCCCAGAAGGTCATCTCGCGCGATGTCGCCATCGACGCGCTCGAGCAGGAGGTCGAGGAGGACTGCGTGCGTCTCCTCGCGCTGCGCCATCCCATGGCGGGGGACCTCAGGGCCGTCGTGGCGGCGATGAAGATCTCGATCGATCTCGAACGGATCGGCGATCTCTCCAAGAACGTCTCCAAGCGGACGCTGGTGCTCAACCGCGAGGAGCCGGTCAAGCTCATCCAGGGCCTCGGCCGGATGGGCCGGCAGGCGCTCGCCCAGCTCAAGGAGGTGCTCGACGCCTACAGCCTCGGCGAGCCCGACAGGGCCGTCGCCGTGTGGCGGCGCGACGAGGAGATCGACGAGCTCTACAACAGCCTCTTCCGCGAGTTCCTCACCTACATGATGGAAGATCCGCGCACGATCGGTCTGTGCACGCATCTTCTCTTCATCGCCAAGAACATCGAGCGGATCGGCGACCATGCGACCAACATCGCCGAGATCGTCTATTTCTGCCACAAGGGACGGCACATCTCAGAGGCGCGGCCGAAGGGCGACGTCACCAGCGTCATGCGCATCGAGTCCGAGCCGGGTGAATCCTCATGACCACGGCCGGTGACACGCTTCCCGTCCAGCGGCGTCCGCGTCCCGCGGCAAAGCCTCTCGTGCTCGTCGTCGAGGACGAGGCGGCGCTGACGACGCTCCTGTCCTACAATCTCGAGCGCGAAGGCTATCGGGTCACCGCCGTGCGCGACGGCGAGGAGGCCCTGCTCGTGGCCGACGAGGAACGGCCCGACCTCGTCCTTCTCGACTGGATGCTGCCGCAGGTCTCGGGGATCGAGGTCTGCCGCCGGCTGCGCTCGCGCCCCGAAAGCCGCAACCTGCCCATCATCATGCTGACGGCGCGCGGCGAGGAGGCGGACCGGATCCGCGGCCTCGATCTCGGGGCGGATGATTACATCACCAAGCCCTTCTCGATGACCGAGCTGCTCGCCCGCATCCGCGCGGTGATGCGGCGGATCCGCCCGGCCCTCGCCGACGACAATGTCCGCTTCGGCGACATCACCGTGGACCGGGCCGCCCACCGCGTGCGGCGGGGAGAGCGCGACGTGCATCTCGGCCCCACCGAGTTCCGTCTGCTCGACCACCTTCTGCAATATCCCGGCCGCGTCTTCAGCCGCGAGCAGCTTCTCGATGCCGTCTGGGGATCGGACGTCTATGTGGAGGCGCGGACGGTCGATGTGCATATCGGCCGCCTGCGCAAGGCGCTCAATGGCGAGGGCGAGGCCGATCCGATCCGCACGGTGCGCTCGGCGGGCTACGCGCTGGACGAGACCTTCGACGCGCGCTGAGGCGCCCGCCGCCTCCGCCCCTCCCGAGCCCCCGCGCTCGCCCGCTCAGTTCGCGGTGCGCTTGGCCCGCAGGCGGCGCGCCTGGGCCGGCTGATAGGCGAGGCGCGCATGGGCCTCGCAATAGGGGTGGCCATCGGAGGATTTGCGGCCGCAGAAGCGGAATTCGTCGCGCGCGGGATCGCCGATCGGCCATTTGCACATGCGGTCCGAGATCGTCATCATGGTGACGAAATCGCCGTTCTCGAGCCGGAGCGGCTCCTCGACGAAGATGGGGCGGGCCGGCACGGGCTTGGCGATCGGCTTGGGCACGGTGACCCGGCGCGGCCGTTCGGAGCGGGTGGCCGTCGCCCGGCCCGACAGGCCCAGCCGGTGAACCTTGCCGATGACGGCATTGCGCGTCACGCCGCCCATGGTGCGGGCGATCTGGCTGGCGCTCAGCCCGTCCGCCCACAGCTTCTTCAGCATCTCCACCCGCTCGTCGGTCCACGACATGGCTCTACCCTTTCCATCCTGCGCCGGTCGTTCGGACTGATGGCCCGATATCTTGTGCCCAGCGCTCAACCCATCGCTAGATATCGTAGCGATGTCTGATTCCGGCACAAGATCTGCGAGCGACATTTCCTGTGAATCACGATCTGGTGGTGCAGGACCCCGCGTCGCGCGCGGATCCGGTCCGCCCGATCGCCGGTTGCGCCAGGGTGGGAGGCTCGGCTAGACCTGCCCATCGCCGCGCGGGACACGGACCGAGAGGAGCCATGGCGATTTCGGACGCCAGGATGGAGGAACGACAGACCGAGGAGGGTCGGCGGCCCGGCCTTGACACCGCCGGCCGCTGGACCGGCGGCTTCAACGCGCTCGGCGTCTGGACGCTCTACGTCAAGGAAGTGCAGCGCTTCACCAAGATCATCGTGCAGACGGTGCTCGCGCCGCTCGTCAACGCCGTCCTCTTCCTGATGATCTTCATGCTGGCGCTCGGGGGCACGCGGAGTGCCATTCACGGCGTGTCCTTCGCGGCCTTCCTCGCGCCCGGGCTCATCATGGCGGCGATCATCCAGAACGCCTTCGCCAACACCTCGTCCTCGCTGCTGGGCTCGAAGATCCAGGGCAATTACGTGGACTTCCTGATGCCGCCGCTCGGGCCCTTCGAGCTGTCGCTCTGCTTCATCGCGGGCGGGGCAACGCGGGGGCTCGTGGTGGCGGCGGCCGTCACCCCGATCATGGCGGTGTTCACGGGGATGGGCGTGCACGATCTCGCCGCGGTGATCTATTTCTCCGTGGCCGGGGCGACGCTCCTCTCCACGCTCGGGCTGATCGCCGGCATCTGGGCGGAGAAATTCGACCACATGGCGAGCGTGCAGAACTTCGTGATCCTGCCGCTCTCGCTGCTGTCGGGCACCTTCTACTCGGTCGAGGACGCGCTCGACGGGGCGTGGGAAACGGCCAGCCATTTCAACCCGTTCTTTTATCTGATCGACGGGTTCCGCTACGGCTTTCTCGGCATTCACGACAGCACGCTCTGGGTCGGCGTCTGGCTGACGGCGGGCCTCACCCTCGCGCTCTGGGCGCTCGCCTACTGGCTGTTGCGCACCGGCTGGCACCTCAAGGCGTGAGCGGGGCCTCCCCCGATTGACGCGCCGGCGCTTTCACGGGATAAATGTCGGTTCTGGCCGCCGGAGAATTCCGGCGGTTTTCCATTTCTGCCTGACCCTGGCCTGATGCCCGGGGCCGGGGGCAGGGCCCGCACTGGTCCCGATGGGGCACCCGACGATGGCAATGCAAGAGCCCAGCATCGGCGCGAGCACCGCCGGCACGCACCTGTTTCCAACCTATCGGCGGCGGGACGTCGTCTTCGTGCGCGGGGAGGGCGCCTGGCTCGAGGCGGCCGACGGGCGGCGCTATCTCGACTTCGGCTCCGGCGTCGCCGTGAACGCGCTCGGCCATGCCCATCCGCATCTCGTCGCCGCCCTGACGGCGCAGGCCGAGAAGCTCTGGCACGTCTCGAACCTCTACCGTGTCGACGGCCAGGAGCGCCTCGCCGACCGGCTGTGCGCCGCCACCTTCGCCGACCGGGTCTTCTTCACCAATTCCGGCGCCGAGGCGGTCGAATGCGCGATCAAGCTCGCCCGCCGCTACCACTGGACCGCCGGCGCGCCCGAGCGCACGCGCCTCATCACCTTCGAGGGCGCCTTTCACGGCCGCACGCTCGCCACCATCGCCGCCGGCGGACAGGCGAAGTATCTCGAAGGCTTCGGCACGCCGCTCGAGGGGTTCGATCAGGTGCCCTTCGGCGATCTCGAAGCGGTGGAGGCGGCTATCGGGCCTCTGACCGCCGGCATCCTCCTCGAGCCCGTGCAGGGCGAGGGCGGGGTGCGCGTCTTTCCGGGCGAGATGCTCCGCACGCTGAGGGCGCTCTGCGACGCGCGCGGGCTCCTCCTCGTGCTCGACGAGGTGCAGACCGGGGTAGGGCGGACGGGCCATCTCTTCGCCCATGAGCGGGCCGGCATCAGCCCCGACATCATGGCCATCGCCAAGGGCATAGGCGGGGGCTTTCCGCTCGGCGCGTGCCTTGCCACCGAGCGTGTCGCGGCGGCGATGGGGCCGGGAACGCACGGCTCGACCTTCGGCGGCAATCCGCTCGCCATGGCGGTGGGCTCGGCCGTGCTCGACATCGTGCTCGAGCCCGGGTTCCTCACGGGGGTGCAGCTCGCCGCCAACCGGCTGCGCCAGGGGCTCGCGGCGCTCGCCGACCAGTTCCCCCGCCTCGTCGCCGAGGTGCGGGGCGAGGGGCTGCTCATCGGCCTCAAGCTGAATGTCCCGAACACCGATCTCATCGACTCCGCCTTCGCCGAGGGCCTGCTCGCCGTCGCGGCCGGGGACAATGTCGTCCGCCTCCTGCCGCCGCTCATCATCGGCGAGCCGGACATCGAGGCGGGCCTTGCCCGTCTCGAGGCCGCGCTCGCCCGCCTTGACCGGAAGGATGGCTGACATGGCCGCCCAGATCCTCTCCACCGGTGCCGTCAGGCCGTCCGCTCCCAGACATTTCCTCGATCTGAGCGATCTCGACGCGCCGACCCTGCGCGCCATGCTCACCGAGGCGAGCCGCCGCAAGGCGGCGCGCGCCGGGCGCGGGGGCGCCGCGCCGGACGCCGATGCCCCGCTTTCGGGGCGCGTGCTCGCGCTCATCTTCGACCGGCCCTCGACCCGAACCCGCGTCTCCTTCGACCTCGCCATGCGCCAGCTCGGCGGCGAGACGCTGACCCTCACCGGCGACGAGCTCCAGCTCGGCCGCGGCGAGACGATCGGCGACACGGCGCGCGTGCTCTCGCGCTATGTCGACGCCATCATGATCCGCACGCTCGACCATGACGCCCTCCTGGAGCTGGCGGCCAATGCCGACGTGCCGGTCATCAACGGCCTCACGCGGCGGACCCATCCCTGCCAGCTCATGGCGGACGTCCTCACCTTCGAGGAGCGGCTCGGGCCGATCGCCGGACGCACGGTCGCCTGGTCCGGCGATGGCAACAATGTCGCGGCCTCCTGGATCCATGCCGCCGCCCGCTTCGGCTTCACGCTGCGCCTTGCCTGTCCGCCCGAGCACGGGCCGCGGCCCGAGCTCCTCGCCTGGGCGCGGGGGGAGGCGGCGCGGGTGGAGCTGACCCATGATCCGCGCGCGGCGGTGCGCGGGGCCGATTGCGTCGTCACCGACACCTTCGTCTCGATGGGCGACGAGGACCGCGATGCACGCCTCGCGCGGCTCGCCCCCTATCAGGTGGACGAGGCGCTGATGGCGCTCGCCGCTCCCCATGCCATCTTCCTCCACTGCCTTCCCGCCCACAGAGGCGAGGAGGTCTCGCCCGGGGTGATGGACGGGGCACGCTCGGCCGTCTGGGACGAGGCCGAGAACCGCCTTCACGCCCAGAAGGCGATCCTCACCTGGTGCCTGCGCTGACCCGGCGGGGGCGCCGTCCGGCCTTGGGCGACGGCGCGGACCGGTCTATGCTGCCCCGATGAGCTCTCCCACCACCCTTTCCGGATCCGGCATCGCCTTCGAGGTGCCCGCCGAGGATGTGCTTTTGCGCTTCCAGGTCGAGGGCGCCGACGTGCACGGACGCTTCATCCGCCTCGGCCCGCTCGCCGAGGAGATCATCGGCGCCCATGACTATCCCGCGCCGGTCGCGCGCCTCCTCGGCGAGGCGCTGGTGCTCGCCGCCATGATGGGCGCCGCGCTCAAGACCGACGGCAGCCTCATCTTCCAGGCGAATGGCGATGGCACCGTCCCCCTCCTTCTCGTGAACTACCGGCCGGGCGGTCTCCTGCGCGCCTATGCGCAGGTCGATGCGGATGCGGGCCTGCCATCGGGAGAGGCGTCGGTCCCCGCGCTCCTGGGACGGGGGCACCTTGCCATCACGCTCGATCCCGGCCCGCACATGGACCGCTATCAGGGGCTCGTGGCGCTCGAGGGCGAGACGCTGACGGACTGCGCGCTCGCCTATTTTCAGCAGTCGGAGCAGATCGCCACCTCCATCGTCACGGCCGTCGGCACCCGCACCGTCTGCGCGGGGGACGCGGGCATGGCCGAGAGCTGGCAGGCCGGCGGGATCATGATCCAGCACCTCGCCGCGCTCGGCGGCCACGACTCGGATGCGGGCGAGCGCGCGGAGCGGATCGCCGCGCGCGGGCCCGCCTTCACCTCGTCGGGCGAGGATGTGGAGGAGGCCTGGGAGCGGGCGACGGTTCTTCTGTCCACGGTGGAGGCGAGCGAGCTGCTCGATCCCGAGATCCCTCCCTGGCAGGTCCTGCGCCGGATCTTCGCCGAGGACGGGGCGCGGATCTACGAACCCGTGCCGCTCCGGCGCGATTGCCGCTGCACACGGGAGCGAATCCGCGACATGCTCGCAAGCTATGGCGCGGGCGAGCTGTCCGACATGATCGAGACGGACGGCGCCATTCGCGTGACCTGCGCCTTCTGCAACGAGACCTTCGCGATCCGCCCCGACGAGATTGGCGACTGATCGCCCGGGACCGAAAAGGGAGACTGCATGCCTCGGCCCATCGCTTCCTCACCGCTCGCGGCGCTCGGCCTCGGCCTTGCGCTGATCCTCTCCGCCTGCGCCGCGCCGCCGGCTCCCGCCCCGATGGCGGACCGTCCGCAGGCGGCGCTCCCCGTGAGGGCGTCGGATGTCAGCGTCAGCTTCGCCCCCGGGGCCTAGAGCGTCGCGCCGATCGACGTGGTGAACTTCCGTCCGGTGACGGAAATTCCCCGCAGCTGGGCGGCGAGCCGGCTGGCGCCGCAGGGCGGGACGGCGCGGCTCACGCTCTTCGTCTCGGAGGCGAGCCTCACGGCCGTGCCGCTCGAGCGGACGGGCGGCTTCTCGGGCCTCATCACTTTCGAGGACGCGGAGCGGTTCGAGGCCCGGATCGTCGCGACGCTCACCTTTCAGGATGCGGAGGGGTCGGCGAGCGCGAGCGCCGAGGTCCGCCTCAGCGCGAGCGTGCCCGAGCACACCTCCAATGCGCGCCGCCAGGCCATCTACGAGGACCTCATGGCGCGCACGGAGGCCGCCTTCGACGCGGAGCTGACGCGCCAGGTCCGCACCCATTTCCCCTACCGCGCCTTCGCCGGCGGCTAAGGCCCCGCCTCCCCTCCCGGATCGCCACGCGCCTCGCGCGCGCAGCGGGGAACCCCCGCCCGCGCTGTCTGTTTGCTCCCCCACGTGCCGCCGGCCGATCGCCCGCGGAGCGGATGCGTCGGCGACCGCCGGCAACAGCCAAACGGGGTGGACACATGCACAAGCAGTATCTCGTCGCGGGGACGGCCGCCGCCGCTCTCTGCCTTCTGGCCTCGGGCGCCGAGGCCCAGGACCGCTACCGCTCGACCTACGGCCCCTCGCCCTATTTCCAGATCGAAGGAGGCATGACCTTTCTCGATACGCAGGGCTCCGGCGACATCGATTTCGATTCGGACTGGGACAGCGGCTACAATCTCGGCGCGGCGATCGGGATGGATTACGGCAACGGCTTTCGCAGCCATCTCGACTTCACCTATCAGTCGGCCGATGTCGGCGACAGCGGCGTCGATGGCGACCTCAAGTCGATCTCGCTCCTCGGCGAGCTGTTGTATGATTTCGACATGGGGGATCGCTGGCCCGTCTATCCCTTCGTCGGGGCCGGGATCGGCGTCGCGCGCATCTCGGGCGACGTGGACGGACTGTTCGACCAGATCGACGACGAGCAATGGGCCTTCGCCTACCGGCTGACCGGCGGTCTCGGCTACAGGATCTCCGAGGTGACGGACATCACGCTCGCCTACCGCTATTACGACACGAACGAGGTCGATCTCGACGGCACGGACGTCGATCTCAGCACGCACAATTTCACGCTGGCGCTGCGCGTCAAGTTCTGAGTATCAGGCGTAGAGATCCGTACACAGAGCATCGAGGAAGGCGAGGCACGCGGCAAGCTGGTCTTCCTCGACATATTCATCGGTCTTGTGGGCCTGGGCGATGTCGCCCGGCCCGCAGATGACGCTCGGGATGCCCGCCTGCTGGAAGAGGCCCGCCTCGGCGGCATAGGACACGGCGGCGGCGTGGTTGGTGCCGAGCGCGCGCATGGCGAGGCTCTCGGCGTCCGAGCCCTCGAGCGGGGTGAGGCCCGGCACGCGGTGGCCGCGCGTCACGGCGATGCGCGCCATGGGAAAACGGTCCTTTTCCCGGGCCTCGATCGCGGCGGCGCGTTCGCTGAAACGCCTGAAGATCTCGTCTTCGTCCGTCCCCGGAAGAGGCCGGTACTCCCAGCAGAGCGTGCAGTGCCGGGCGATGATGTTTGTGGCCGTGCCGCCTTCGATCTGCCCTATGTTGAGCGTGGTGTAGGGCGGCTCGAACCGGCCCGAGGGATCGCCGCGCCCGCGCATCTCCTCGGCGATCCCGGCGAGAAAGCCCATCAGCTCGGCGGCGATGCCGATGGCGCTGAGCCCGCGATGCGTCTGGCTCGAATGGGCCTCGTGCCCGGTGATCTCGGTACGGACGGCCACGATGCCCTTGTTGGCGTTGACGAGCCGCATCGAGGTGGGCTCGCCGATCACGGCGAGCCGGGGCCTTGGCACGCGCGCGCCCATATGGGCGATGAGCCCGGGCACGCCCTTGCAGCCCACCTCCTCGTCATAGGAGAAGGCAAGATGGAGCGGGCGCGCGAGCCGCGCCGCCTCGAGCGTCGGGGCGAGCGCGAGCACGCAGGCGAGAAAGCCCTTCATGTCCGCCGTGCCGCGCCCGTAGAGCCGGCCCTCGCCCGCGCGCAAGGTGAAGGGGTCCGAGCTCCAGTCCTGCCCGTCCACCGGCACGACATCCGTATGCCCCGACAGCACCAGTCCTCCGGACAGGTCCGGTCCGATCGAGGCAAGAAGGTTCGCCTTCGCCATGCCCGGATCGGGCAGGCGCGTCAGGCGGAAGCCGAGCGGGCCAAGACGCGCCTCGAGATAGGCGATGAGCTCGAGATTGGAGAGCCGGCTCGTCGTGTCGAATGCGACCAGCGTCGCGAGTTCGGAGATGGCGGCGCCCGTCAAAGTCACGTCAATTCCGCCAGAACCAGGGGTTGATGAGAACGAGAACGGTAAACAGCTCGAGCCGGCCGAGCAACATGGCGAAGCTGAGGAGCCAGATGACCCCGTCGGGCAGGGGGCCGTAATTGCCGGCGGGGCCGGCGATCGGGCCGAGGGCGGGGCCGACATTGGTGAGCGTCGCGGCGCTCACCGACAGCGCCGTCTTGAGGTCGAGCCCCATCATCGCCACCGCGAGGGAGATGGCGAAGGTGATGAGGAAGAAGAAGAAGAAATAGGCGAAGACGGAGGCGGTCACGTCCCCGGAGACCGGCCGGCCGCCGAAGCGCGGCACGAACACGCCGTGCGGATGGATGATGCGCTTCATGTGGGTCCAAAGGCTCGCCGCGACCACATAGGTGCGGACCGCCTTCACCCCGCCCGAGGTCGAGCCCGCGCAGGCCCCCGAAAAGGTGATGATGTAGAACAGCGCCTCCATGAACGGCCCCCACCGGCTGTAATCATCCGTGGCGAAACCGGTCGTCGTGACGATCGAGGTGACGTTGAAGACGGCGTGGCGCACGGCCGCCTCCCCCTCGTGGAGGCCGGCGGCGGCGATGTAGACGCCCGCCATGAAGGCGGCGACGCCGAGAACGCCGAGAAAGACGAGGATCTGCGGGTCGGACAGGGCGAGGCCCGCCTTGCCGCGGGCGATGTTCCAGTACATCAGCATGGGCAGGCCGCCCGCGATCATGAAAAGAACGGCCGTGTACTGAAGATGCGGTCCGAAATGGCCGAAGGAGGCGTCGTAATTGGCAAAGCCCCCGGTCGACACGGTCGAGAGCGCGTGGCAGATGGCATCGAAGCCCGACATGCCGCCCGCCCAGTAGGCGAGGAAGCAGGCGAAGACGAGAGCCGTATAGACGAGGCTCACCGACCAGGCGATGTCGGCGATGCGGGGCACCGTCTTCTCGGACTTGTCGGAGGATTCGAGCCGCAGGAGCTGCAGGCCGCCGATGCGCAGCGCGGGCAGGATCGCGACCGCGAGGACGATGATCCCGATACCCCCTATCCCGTGCAGCAGCATGCGCCAGAGGAGGATGCCCTCGGGCATCGCGTCGAGCCCGGAGATGACCGTGGCGCCCGTGGTGGTCAGCCCCGATGTCGCCTCGAAGACGGCGTCGGCGAGGGTGAGGCCCGTCTCGGCGAAGACGAAGGGCAGGGCCGCGAAGGCGCACATGGTGGCCCAGGCCGTAAAGGTGAGGATGAAGCCCTGCTCGATGGTGAAGGGGGCGCGCGCGGCCCGGTTGGCGAGGACGAGGGCCCCGCCCGTGAAGAGCGTCAGCGCGGCGGAGGCGAGGAAGGCCGACCATTCCCGGTTGCCGAGCGCATAGTCGAGCGCGGCCGGCAGCAGCATGGCGAGCCCCAGCACGAGCAGAAAGGCGCCGATGGCAAAGAGGATCGGTCGGAGGGTGCGCAAGGGAAGGTCCGGGATGGCTGCGGTGGCGGGCCGTCGAGCGAGTCGTCCTTCAAGGAGCCTGCCGCGCCGGACCGCCCGGTTCAATCCCGCGCCGCCCGGCTCAGCCCTCGCCGCGCGAGACCGGATTGCCGATCATGGCGAGAAACTCCCGCCGCGTGCTCGCATCCTCGCGCAGCGCGCCGAGCATGGTGCTCGTCACCATCGCGACGCCCGGCTTGTGGACCCCGCGCGTCGTCATGCACTGGTGCTGGGCCTCGACCACCACGGCGACCCCGCGCGGCTCGAGCACGTTCTGGATGGAGTGGGCGATCTGCGCGGTCATCTTCTCCTGCACCTGGAGGCGGCGGGCATAGGTTTCGACGACGCGGGCGAGCTTGGAGATGCCCACGACCTTGTGGCCGGGCAGATAGCCCACATGCACCTTGCCGATGATGGGCGCGAGATGATGCTCGCAATGGGATTCGAAGCGGATGTCGCGGAGCACGATCAGCTCGTCATAGCCCTCGACCTCCTCGAAGGTGCGCGCAAGGAAGTCCACCGGATCGAGCTTGTAGCCGGAAAACCACTCCTCGAAGGCGCGGGCGACGCGCGCGGGCGTGTCGCGCAGGCCCTCGCGCGCGGGGTCGTCGCCGGCCCAGCTCAGGAGCGTGCGGATGGCGGCTTCGGCCTCGGCGCGGCTCGGGCGGCCTTCGGCTCCCGCCGTTTCGCGCGGGGGACGGATCGGCTTCACGCGGTCTATGGCGCTCATCGGTCGGTTCCTTTCGGCGGGGGCGGGCGTGCCCCACTGTCGGGCGCGCGGACGGCCAGCCATCTTACGCCCGGCGGCGGCCCGCAGATCAATCAGTTCAGCCGGCGCGGCTCGTCCGGCCGGTCCAGGGAGAAGGCGGGGATGGCCACGGTGAAGCGGGCGCCGCCCGGACCCTCCATCTCGTAGCTGCCCTCCATGAACCCCGACGCCGTGGCGAGCGGCGTGCCCGAAGTATAGCGGAAGACCTCGCCGGGGCGCAGCACGGGCTGCTCGCCCACCACACCCTCGCCCCGCACCTCGTGGACGCGGCCCGTGGCGTCGGTGATCCGCCAGTAGCGGGTCCGCAGCCGCACCACCTCGCCGCCCTCATTGCCGATCTCGACATGATAGGCCCAGACGAACTTGTGCTCCTCGGGCTTGGACTGGTCCGCGAGGTAGACGGGCTTGACGCTGACGCGAATGTCTCTCGTGACGGCCTGATACATGATGTCGTTTGTACGCAAACGCCCTGTCCGGCGGTTCACCGGTTCGCTTGCAGGGCCCGCGCCAGATCCTCCTTCAGGTCCTCGACGTCCTCGATCCCCACCGACAGGCGCAGGAGCCCCGGGGTGATCCCCAGTTCCGCCCGCGCGGCCTCCGTCAGCCGGTGATGGGTCGTGGTCGCGGGGTGGGTGACGAGGCTCTTGGCATCGCCCAGATTGTTGGAGATGTCGATGAGCGCGAGCGCATTTGCAACCCGGAAAGCGCCTGCCTTGCCGCCGGCCACCTCGAACGCGATGAGGCTGCCACCCGCCGACATCTGACGCATGGCGAGGGCGTGCTGGGGGTGATCGGTCCGGCCGGGATAGAGGACGCGGGTGACGCCCGACTGTGCGGCGAGAAAATCGGCGATCTCGGCCGCGTTCCGGCAATGGGCCGCCATGCGCAGCGGCAGGGTCTCGAGCGCCTTGAGGAGCACCCAGGCGTTGAACGGGCTGAGCGAGGGCCCCGTATTGCGCAGGAAGGGGCGCAGCTCGTCGAGCACGAAGGTCTCGTCCCCGAGGACGACCCCGCCCAGGCACCGGCCCTGCCCGTCAATGTGC
Source organism: Alphaproteobacteria bacterium (assembly GCA_013389075.1). Lineage (GTDB taxonomy): Bacteria > Pseudomonadota > Alphaproteobacteria > JACAEB01 > JACAEB01 > JACAEB01. The sequence goes on along the minus strand of JACAEB010000147.1, from coordinate 2,746 downwards.
TTGGTCGCCGAATAGACGACCACATGGGCGCCGAGGTCCAGCGGATGTTGCAGCATGGGCGAGGCGAAGACATTGTCCACGACGACGCGCGCGCCCGCCGCGCGGGCGATCTCCGACACGCCGGCGATGTCGACGATCTCGAGTGTGGGGTTGGTGGGGCTCTCGAGGAAGAAGACCTTCGTCTCGTCCCGGACCGCCGCCCGCCAGGCGCCGAGATCGCGCCCGTCCACGAGCGTCGAGGCGACGCCGAAGCGCGGCAGGAGATCCTCCACGATGTAGCGGCAGGAGCCGAAGAGCGCCCGCGCCGCCACCACATGATCGCCCGCGCGGAGCTGGCACATCAGCGCGGCCGTCACCGCCGACATGCCGCTCGCCGTGCCACGGGCGAGGGGCGCGCCCTCCAGGAGGGCCATGCGCCGCTCGAACATGTCGACGGTCGGATTCTCGAAGCGCGAATAGGTGAAGCCGTCATTGAGACCCTTGAAGCGGTCCTCGGCCTCCTCGGCGCTGTCATAGACATAGCCCGAAGTGGCGATGATCGCCTCGGAGGTCTCCTTGAAGCCGGAGCGGTTGGTGCCCCCGCGCACGAGCTGCGTCTGGGGTCGCCAGTTGCGAATGGTGTCCGGATCGGTCTTCATGACGCCCTCGTCTCGGGGATCGCCGGCGGCGAAAGGCGCAAAGCGGGACGTCCTCCCGGCTCTCCGACCTTTTAGCGGTTCTCCGGCGGCGCCCGCGCCGCCCGCTCGTGACCCGCAAGCCGGCCGGCCCAAATCCCCACGAGCGCGCTTGGTCTAGGCCGTTCTCCCCCGGGCGGTCAAGAGGCGCCTCGATTGTGGGGGCGGGCGGAATCGGAAAGGATCGGCGCGCGCGCCGGGGGGCGAGGAGGACGAGGATCATGACGAGGGCTGCGGCGAGGGCGGACGGGCGCGCGGGCATCCTGCCCTATCAGGAGCTCGCCTCCGCCATCGCCCGGGGCGCCGTCACCGCGCGCGAGCCCATCGCCGAGACGCAGATCCAGCCCGCGAGCCTCGATCTGAGGCTCGGGCCGGTGGCCCACCGCCTGCGCGCGAGCTTCCTGCCCGGGCGCGGGGCCAGCGTCGCCGACCGGCTCGAGGATTTCGTGATGCACACGATCAGCCTCGAGACGGGAGCGGTCCTCGAGACGGGCTGCGTCTATCTCGTTCCGCTCACCGAGCAGCTAGCCCTGCCGCCGGACATTTCCGGCACCGCCAATCCCAAGAGTTCGACCGGACGGCTCGACGTCTTCACGCGCCTCATCGCCGACCACTCGACGGGCTTCGATCGCGTGCAGCCGGGCTATTCGGGTCCGCTCTACGCGGAAATCTGCCCACAGACCTTTTCCATCCTGGTGCGGACGGGATCGAGCCTCAGCCAGCTCCGCCTGCGCCGGGGCGAGGCACGCATCGACGACGACGCGCTCGCGCGCCTGCACGCCGAGGAGCACATCGTCGACCGCGACGGCGACATCGAGAACGGGCTCGCCCTCACGCTCGACCTTCAGGGCATGGCCGGCGAGGGGGCCCGTCGCATCGGCTACCGGGCCAAGCGCCATTCGGGCGTTGTCGATGTCGACCGCATCGGCGCCTATGATCCGCTCGATTTCTGGGAGCCTCTGCAAGGGCAGGGTGACCGGCCGCTCATTCTGGACCCGAACGAATTCTACATCCTCGCCTCCAAGGAGGCGGTGCGGATCCCGGCGAGCCATGCGGCCGAGATGGTGCCCTTCGATCCTCTCGTGGGCGAGTTCCGCGTGCACTATGCGGGCTTTCTCGATCCGGGCTTCGGCTACGGCCCGCACGGCGCCTCGCGCATCGTGCTCGAGGTGCGCAGCCACGAGGTGCCCTTCGCGCTCGAGGACGGGCAGGTCGTCGGCCGGCTCCATTTCGAGCGCATGGCGGCGGTGCCCGACCGGCTCTACGGCGTGCACATCCGCTCGCACTATCAGGGCCAGGCGCTGAAGCTCTCCAAGCATTTCCGCTGATCCCCCGTCCGCCTCCCCCGTTCAGCCACCATTCATCCACGCCCTGATGGGATGGCCTTCGCGGCTGCCCACCGGCCGCCAAGTTGCCGGAGCAATCGTCGCTCCGGGCCGCGTACCGCCCGGAACGGCTGCGTCGTGCGGCCTCGCGATCGAGAGTGCGCGTTGGCGAGGCCGCACATTGCTCCGGAGGCGGCTGGTCCACGGGGATCCGCCGGACAACAGAAAAAAACACGCGGCCCCGCGCGCATGGCGCCGGGCGCGGAGGAGAGACGCCATGTCCCGACCCATCGTCCTTGCACGTCGCATCGCCGTCCTCGCCGTCCTCGGCGTGCCGCTGGCCGGCTGCTACACGGCGAGCGGCCCCTATGACCGGCCGGGCTACGACCGGCCCGGACGATCCTATTATTATGACGCCTACGGACGACGGATCGAGTGCTATTCGAGCTATGACTGCACGAGGGCGCGCGATGGTGGGCTGACCGTCATCATCGTGCCGAACCGCGACGACGACCGTGACAAGGGGCGTGACAAGGACCGCGACAAGGATCGCGACTGGGACCCGAGGAAGGATTGGGACCCGAAGACGGGCTGGGACGGCCGGCGAGGGGAGGGCGGCCGCCCGGGCGATGGCCGTTCTGGCGATGGCCGGGATCCGCGCGGGAGGGACGGCCGGGACGGCGGGCGGCCCGAAATGCGCGAGCCGGACCGCGACCAGGACCGGGAGCGGGAACGGGAGCGCGAGCG
>JACAEB010000095.1 GCA_013389075.1 Alphaproteobacteria bacterium | reverse complement strand
GGGTCGTGCTGGCCGCGCTCTGGCGGCGCTGGACGCGGGCGCGGGCGCGGCGTCCGGGCGGGGCGCCGCCCGCCTGGCCGGTGATGGCCGCGCTCGTCCTCGGCCTCCCCGTCCTCGCCTTCGTCCTCGCGGGCTCCCCCGCCAGCGCCGAGCTGCCGGAGATGGGCCGGTTCAACCTCACGGGCGGCTTCTTCATGCCGCAGGCCTTCACCGCGCTCTTCATCGCGCTCACGACCTACACGGCCGCCTTCGTCGCCGAGATCGTGCGCGGCGGCATCCAGTCGGTGTCGAAGGGCCAGCGGGAGGCGGCCTCCGCGCTCGGCTTCCGTCCGGGCCAGACCATGCGGCTCATCATCCTGCCCCAGGCGCTGCGCGTGATCATCCCGCCGCTGACGAACCAGTATCTGAACCTCTTCAAGAACTCCTCGCTCGGCGTCGCCATCGGCTATCCCGAACTCTTCGCGACCTTCGGGGGCACCACGCTGAACCAGACCGGGCAGGCGGTCGAGGTGCTGTTCCTCGTGGGCCTCTTCTATCTCGGAGTGAGCCTTGCGGGCGCCATGGCGATGAATCTCTACAACCGGGTCGTCGCTTTGAAGGGGTCGTCATGATGTCGGCAGGACAGCGCGCCTATCCGCCGGGGCAGCATCCCGACCTGCCGCCGCCCGCGGGCACGGTCGGCCCGCTCGCCTGGGCGCGGGCCAATCTTCTGTCCACGCCGTTCAACATCGCGCTCACGCTCGCCGCGCTCGGCTTTCTCCTCTGGGCGATCCCGCCGCTCGTCGACTGGGCGATCCTCTCGGCGGATTTCGCAGTCCATGACAGCTCGCGCGCCTGCACGGGCGCGGGCGCGTGCTGGGCCGTGGTCTCGAACCAGCCCGAGCAATATCTCTGGGGCTTCTATCCGGCCGACAGCCTGTGGCGGCCGGCGCTCGTCGCGCTCTATCTGCTGGGCGTGGTCTATGTGACGCTCGCCCGCCGCGTCCCGTTCCGGCGAAAGCTCCTGTGGGGCGTCGCCGCCTTCCCCTTCCTCGCCGCCTGGCTCCTGCATGGCGGGCTCGGCCTCGACATCGTCTCGACACGGCAATGGGGCGGCTTCCTGCTCACGCTCGTCGTCGGCGTCACGGGCATCATCGCCTCGCTGCCCTTCGGCATCCTGCTCGCGCTCGGCCGCCGCTCCGAGCTGCCGCTGATCCGGGCGCTCTCGACGGGCTTCATCGAGACGATCCGGGGCATCCCGCTCATCATCTTCCTCTTCTTCGCCTCGGTGATGCTGCCGCTGTTCTTCCCCGAGGGCGTGAGCTTCGACAAGCTCGTGCGCGTGCTGATCGTCGTCGTGATGTTCTCGGGCGCCTACATGGCCGAGGTGATCCGGGGCGGGCTTCAGGCGGTGCCGCGCGGACAGTTCGAGGCGGCCTCGGCACTGGGCCTCGGCTACTGGCAGGCCATGGGCCTCATCGTGCTGCCGCAGGCGCTGCGCATCGCGATCCCCGGCATCGTCAACAACTTCATCGCGCTCTTCAAGGACACCTCGCTCGTGGCCATCATCGGGCTCTTCGATCTTCTCGGTACGGCGCAGCTCATCCTGCGCAACGAGAACTGGATCGCCGCGCCGGAGGAGGCCTATGTCTTCGTGGCGCTCCTGTTCTGGATCCCCTGCTTCCTCATGTCCCGCTACTCGCTGAGCCTCGAGCGCCGTCTCGATGCCGCTCCGCGCGCCGTCAAGAGGGCCCCCGCCGAATGAGTTCCTCCGTCTCCGACACCGAGCCCGGCAGACCGATCATCGAGATCGTGGGCATGCACAAATGGTTCGGCGCCTTTCACGTGCTCAAGGACATCCACCTCACCGTCGCGCGGGGCGAGCGGATCGTCATCTGCGGGCCCTCGGGCTCTGGCAAGTCGACGCTGATCCGCTGCATCAACCGCCTCGAGGTCCATCAGCGCGGCCGCATCACCGTGGACGGGATCGAGCTCACGGACGATCTCAAGAACATCGACGAGATCCGCCGCGAGGTGGGCATCGTGTTCCAGCAGTTCAACCTCTTCCCGCATCTGAGCATCCTCGACAATTGCCTCCTCGCCATGACGCATGTGCGCAAGATGGCCCGTCCGCAGGCGGAGGAAACGGCGATGGCGCTGCTCGAGCGGGTGCGCATTCCCGAACAGGCGCACAAATATCCCGGCCAGCTCTCGGGCGGGCAGCAGCAGCGCGCCGCCATCGCCCGGGCGCTGTGCATGTCGCCGCGGATCATGCTGTTCGACGAGCCCACGAGCGCGCTCGACCCGGAAATGATCCGCGAGGTGCTTGACGTGATGGTGGGCCTCGCCGAGGAGGGCATGACCATGCTCGTCGTCACCCATGAGATGGGCTTTGCCCGGACGGTCGCCAACCGGATGATCTTCATGGATGAAGGCGAGATCATCGAGGAAGCCCCGCCTCAGACCTTCTTCGAGAACCCGCAGAACGAGCGGACGCGGGCCTTCCTCAGCCAGATCCTCAGCCACTGAGGCGAGTGCGCCACCATGACCTGTCCGCTTCCAGAGCCTGCCCGCCCCGAGCGGCCGCCCCTTCCGGTGCTCGAGGACGGCGGCTGGGTCTACACGCCGCTCGCGCGCGCCTTCCGCAAGGCGTGGATCGCGCGGACCGACGAGGAGAAGGTCGCCGTCCTCGCCTTTCGCCGCTGGACGCTCTCGCTCTTCCTGCTGACGGGGCTCGGGGCCGGCATCGGCGGCATCTTTCTCACCCTCCTCGCGGGGACAGGGCCGGCGCTCGCACTCCTCGCCGCGGCCGCCATCTTCGGGGCCGTCCAGCACGAACGCGAGCTGCGCCTCCTCCTGCGCCGCCTCGAAGGCCCCTTCGACGCGCTCCGCCTGCGGATGGACGGGTAACGTCTGTGTCATCGCGAGCGCGTAGCGCGCGGCGATCCAGGCGGCAGGCAGGTCGTCTCGTTCCGGCGCCTGGATTGCTTCGCTTCGCTCGCAATGACGCAGCGGTCTTCCCCGTCATCGCGAGCGCGTAGCGCGCGGCGATCCAGGCGGCGCGGCGTCACAGCTCGAGCAGCGGCAGTTCCTGTTCTTCCTGCGCATACGGAACGAAGCCGAAGCGCTGATACATGGGCAGGGCGCGCGGGTGGTCGAGCGTGCAGGTGTTGAGCCGGACGCGCTCGGGCCCCCGGTCCCAGGCGAGGTCGAGCATCTCGCCGAAGAAATAGCGCCCATAGCCCCGGCCGAGAAAGTCGGGCACGATCCCGAAATAGAGCAGATGGGCGATCGGCATCAGGGAGAAATCGAGCTCGCACATGCCGGCCGGGACACCGTCCGCATAAAGAACATAGAGCTCCACCTCGGGCGGGCCGATCCGCTCGAGGAGCTCGGCGTCGCTGAGGTGCCAGCGGATGGACCAGTTATAGGCGCGCCCGATCGTCTGGTAGAGATAGCGGTAGAAATGGGCGGGCGGGCGCGCGGCGTGAAGGATCGCGACGCGGCCGTGCGGGAGGGGATGGGCGCGCGGGCCTGGGCGCTGCGTCATCTCGAGAAAGGTGACGATGGTCTTCACCCGGGGCCCGTCGGTCATCGTGCCGGCCCCGTCTCGACGGGCGCCGCGGGATCGCCGCCCCATTCGGCCCAGGAGCCGTCATAGAGCGCGGGAAGGCGGCCGGTGAGATGGAAGGCCCCGAGCGCCAGCACCGCCGCCGTCACGCCGGAGCCGCAGCTCGTGATGGCGGGTGCCGAAGGGTCGGCACCCGCCGCGGCGAAGGCGCGCGCGAGCTCCTCGGGCGGCAGGTAGCGCCCGTCGGCCGCGAGAAGCGCCGTATGCGGAAGAGATCGGCTGCCCGGTATGTGCCCGGAGGCGAGGCCGGGCCGGGGCTCGGGGTCGCGGCCTTCGAAGCGCCCCGCGGGGCGGCCGTCCCAGAGCTGAACGCCGCTCGCAAGCTCGGGGAGGATCCCCGCCTTCGCGCGCACGAGCCCGGGCCGGGGGCGGGCCTCGTAGCGGGCGGGCACGGGGCGCGCGGGGCCCGTCTCGAGCGCGCCGCCCGCGGCGCGCCCGGCGGG
>JACAEB010000173.1 GCA_013389075.1 Alphaproteobacteria bacterium | reverse complement strand
GGCGCACCGGGTGGCGACGCCGCACGCTGCTGCGCTGCCCGGGGCGGCTGTCGCGCTCACGGGCCGACGATCACGATGCTGTCGGCGATCAGCTCGGGCTCGTCGAACCAGGAGCGGGTCAGCTCGCCCGCCACGGTCACGATGTCGCCCACCTCGAAAAACCGGAAGGCGCTGCCGCCGAACGGATCGTGGTTCACCTCCTCGGCCTGGACCTCGACCTGTGTCGGACCCGCATCGAGCAGGAAGGTGTCCGCCTCCGTATCCATGCGCGTGATGACGCCGGTGAGCTGCACGCGGCCCTCCTCGAGCGGCAGGACGGCCAGCGAGTCATAGGGCGGGCCGGGCGGCTCGTCCGCCCGCGTGTCGGCAAGGAACTGCACGCCGAGATCGGGCAGCACGATGCGGCTCGCCACGAGACGGCGCAGGTCGAGGACGTCGTCGTCGATCCGCCCGAAGACGAGTGCCCGCTCGCCCTGCGCGCTGGCGACGGCCTCGTCCCAGCCGCGCAGCTCGTCCGTGTCCACCCGGATCGAGCCGCGGCCGTAATCGAGCCGGAAGGCGTCCGCGTCGGCCCGCTCCAGGGTTCCGGCAAGCCGGATCCAGCTTTCGTCCGGCTGCCGCCAGGGGTCCTGCCCATTGGCGGCGTGCGGGAACAGCAGGGCGAGGAGGAGAGGAAGGCCGGCGAGGGCCGGCAGGCGGGCTACGGGCAGCGGGGTCATGGCGGCCTCCTTGCGTCCGGACGATGCGTGCGCCCCCCGATCCCGTTCAACGGCCCGTGACCGCGCATGTTCCGCCCGCCGCCGTCTCAGAAGGGAAAGGGCGGCGTCGCCTCGCCCGTGCAGGCGGGCAGAGAGGCGCGTGTCCGGTCGGTCCAGAGCGGTCGGTCGATCCCCGGCAGGCGCAATTGCACCAGCGGATCGCTCCGCAGCGCGGCGAGCCGCTCGGGCGCGAGCCCGCTCGCCGCGAGAAAGCAGCCGAGGGCGGTATTCGAATTGCGGGACAGGAGCTGGTAGTCGAGCTCCGCGGCGCTCAGCCTGCGGACCGTCTCGTCGACGCCCCAGAGCATGCGCGACACGTCGTCGAGATCGGCGGAGAGGAGAAAGAGGCCGTGCACCGGATCGCGGGGCCGCGGGAAGCCATGGGCTCCGGGCGCGAAAACGGCTTGCCCGGCGAAAATGTCGCCATCGCCATCCCCCCGGCGCAGGCGCTTGAAATCGCTCTCGAGGCTCGCGAGAACGACCGTGACCGGGGGAATGCGCGTCGCCTCCGCCGGCGGAACGATCAGCGCGTGACCATGGCGCGGAAAGAGCGCGTAATGGGTCAGGATGCGCCAGGGCCAGCCCGTGGGCCCGATCGGCACCGTGCCGACATAGACGCCGGGCGGCAGCGTCCGCGCGTCGAGTGCGCCGAACCGGTCGACGATGTAGCGGGCCATCACGACGTCGAGCACCAGCGGCGCCCCCCGGTCGATGCGCTCCTGATACCAGCGCCGGATCTGGTCCGCGCGGGCGTTCCGCGCGATGCGCTCCGCATAGAGCCGATTGAACGCCTCGACCGGGTCCTCCCCCTCCTCGAGCGCGCGCGAGAGCTGAAGACGGTGCCAGTCGATCCGCGCCTGCCGCACGGCCTCGGACGGGCCGTGGAGGAACAGCCCGAAGAGGCCGTTGAGGCCGGCGAAGAGGAGGATCAGCCCACAGACGACTCCGGCCGTCCAGGCGAGGACCCGGGCGATCCCGCGCCCGCCCTCGCTCCGCTCACGCCCGCTCTGCTGGTGCCGCCCGCGCGCTCCCATGATGGGAGACAAGCCCGCGCGCAGGGACGGGGTTCCCTCAGACGGCCCGCAGCGAGAGCTGCGTCGAGCGGACGGGCGTCCCCGCCGCGTCGCGCAGCTCAAGCGCGAAGACCTGCTGACCCCAGTCGATCGTCAGCAGACCGAAATTGACCTCGTTGTAGGTGTCGCCCAGGCGGTTGCGGCCCGCCTCGTCGATGGACCGCCCCGCAGGCCGGTTCATCGATCCCACGGTCAGCTCGACGAGCGGGGCATCGGTGGCGGCCGGTTCCAGATAGAGCGCGCCCACATGGCGGTCTCCGGAGACGAAGACCACATTGCGGGCGCCCGTGTCGCGGATCAGCCGGAAGAGCCGCGCCCGTTCGAGCGGCAGGTTCGACCAGCCCTCCCAGCCATGGCCGTCCGCCAGCACCTGGATCGACGACACGATGAGGCGCAGATCGGCCGGCCGGGCGAGCTCGGCCGCGAGCCAGGCCCATTGCGCCGGCCCGAGCATGGTCTTGTCCGGATCGCGATCGGGCAGGTAGCGCTCGCGCCCCGGAGCGCCCTTGCGGTCGGTCGGCGTCAGGGGCGAGCGGAACCAGCGCGTGTCGAGAACGAGGATCTGGAGACGGGCGCCCTCGGGCCCGGCGAGAATGGAGCGATAGACGCCCTCCCGCGCCCGCACGGGGTGGCCGCCAGGCAGGCCGAAGAAATCGGCGAACTGGCGCTTGGCCTCCGCCTTGTGGGCAAACTCCGCGCCCGCATCGTTGAGCCCGTAATCGTGATCGTCCCAGGTCGCGAAGACCGGGACGCGCGCCCGAAGCGCCGCAAAGCCCGGCTCGGCCGCAAGCGCGGCATAGGCCACACGCATCTCCGGCAGAGCGGGATCGCCGCTCAGATTGTCGGCATAGACATTGTCGCCGAGCATGACGAGCGCCTCGGGCCGGGCGGCGGCGATGGCGGGCCAGAGCGGCTGGGGCTTTGCCTGATCGAGACAGGCGACGAAGGCAAGGCGCGAGAGCTGCAGAACATGGGTTTCGTCGGCGCCGCCGCCGACCGGTGCGCGCGCGCCCTCCGGCGGCGCCGCGCCGGCAATTGCGCATCCCGAGAGGCTCGCGCCGAGCCCGGCGAGGAGGATCCGCCGCGTCGGGAGGACGGCGCGGTATGGCGGGGTGGGCAGCATGATCCGGTCCCTGACGACACGCTCACGCGTCAGCTTGCCGCCCGATCATGACATCCATGTCACATGACCCGGCGGAGGGCGGTGCCGCCGCTCCGTCCGGGCTCGGTGAGGTCAGAGAAAGACAGGGCCGCTCAGAGCAGCCCGAAGACCAGCGCGCCGATGAAGGCGAAGGCCGCGCCCGCCGCGATATAGCCCATGCGGTCAAGCGCCATGGCGATCGTTCGCCCGCGCGAGGTGGTCACCGATCGATTACGCATGAGAACCTCCCTGGCTCCGACAGTTGGTGCAAAAAGCCCGCCTGCTCTTGCGTAGGCGATCGCAGGGCCCATCCTCCTCTCCGCCCCACCCCCGCCTGCGCGGGTTCAGGGTGTGAGCGGCGTCCGGAGGCACTGCGCCCGGCCCGACCAGAGGCCGGACGAGAAGGATGCCAAGCCCGCCGCCCATCGCCAAGCGAATTCGTTGCTGCACTGCCGAATTGGCCTGGCTAGGCCAAGCAAGGCATTGAAATCTAATATGTTTTCGGAATAGTGGGCCGGTCCGCCCCGGCCCCCGCGCGCCCCTCAGCCGGCCTCCTGCGGCGGACCGAAGCCGCCGCCGCCGGGCGTCCGGATGCAGATGACATCGCCAGGGCCGAGCGAGAGGGCGGCATTGGCGGCGAGCGGACGCACCGTGCCATCGGGAGAGGTGATCCATCCCGCTCCGGGACAGCCGGCCTGTCCGCCGGCAAGACCGGGCGGGCCGAACGCGCGATGGCTCGAGATCAGCGCGCCCG
>JACAEB010000219.1 GCA_013389075.1 Alphaproteobacteria bacterium | reverse complement strand
CGCGCGAGGAGAGCGCAGGCGCGGGCACAGGCGCGATCGCGCAGACGGGACAGGGCGTCGGCCTTGAAGCCGTCTGGCCCTATGAGGGCGGCCGCACCCGCCTTGCCATCCGCCACCGCGAGAGCGAGCTGCCGCTCGCCGCCGCCCCGCGCGAGGTGGGCGCGGCCGAGCTAGAGCTCGAGCAGAGGCTGCGGCTCGAGGGCTGGCTCCTCTCGGGCAAGATGACCCTTCTCGAGGAGACCGAGACGCGCGGCGGCACGCTCTTCCGTGACCGGACCTTCGTGACGGGCGAGCTCGCGGTGAGCTGGCAGGACGAGGACCAGATGAAGCTCGACCTCTCGGTGAAGATGCGCGAGGATGCGCAGATGCGGAGCTGGGCGGACGATCGCTACCGGAACGGCGCGCTCGAACTCGCGCTCGATCTCGACCTCTCGCCCCTCGCCCGGGCCGAGGATGCGGGCATCGAGCGCCTGGCGCTCTACGGGCGCGGCAGGCTTGCCGAGCAGGGCTATGAGAGCCGGTCGCGGCCGGAGCGCGACTTCGTGATCGGCGCCCGGCTCGATTACAGGATGTGACCGCCCGCCATGGCTCCCGCCCCTGACGATGATGCCGGCTTGGTGGGCGAGGTGGACGCGCGCGGCCTCCTCTGCCCCCTGCCCGTCCTCAAGACCCAGAAGGCCCTCGCCCTCGCCCCCGCGGGCTCGACGCTGCGCGTCCTCGCGACCGATCCCATGGCCGCCATCGACATTCCGCATCTGTGCGCCGAGACCGGCCACACGCTGATCGAGAGCGGCAAGCGGGCGGACGGCGTTCTCGTCTTCCGCATCGAGGTGGGATGAAACCCCGCGACCGGCGATCGGTGTGCAGACGACTGGCGGGATTTCATCCCGCCCTACGCGGCAATGCCGCCTCAAGCGCGACGTAGGGCGGGGCGCAGCCCCGCCGACGGACCGGCACCACCACCGAGCTTGTCCCCCCTGCCCGCCCGGGCGGTAGACTCGGGGCTGACGCAGCGCCGGTGCTGTCCCCGCGGGAAATTATTCCGCCTAACCGTCTGATCGGAAAACAGCTTTTGAGACACCCCATCCAAAAATTCCCAATTGTGCCCCTGCCGGGCGGGGTCTCGCCCCTGCCGCCCAGCCGATCGCGGCGCGCCCTTGTCCGCCCTCCCTCGCCCGCCGATAATCGCGCCCTGCCGAATCCGACCCGCCGCCCCCGAGGAGCCGTCCATGGCCAAGCCGCAGAAGACCGCCATCACCCCCACCCGGGCGGAGAACTATCCCGACTGGTACCAACAGGTGATCAAGGGCGCCGACATGGCCGAGAACAGCCCGGTGCGCGGCTGCATGGTCATCAAGCCCTGGGGCTATGCGATCTGGGAGCGGATCCAGGGCGCGCTCGACAGGCGCTTCAAGGCGACGGGCCACGAGAACGCCTATTTCCCGCTGCTCATCCCCTTGCGCTTCATCGAGAAGGAAGCCGCCCATGTGGAGGGCTTCGCCAAGGAGATGGCCGTCGTCACCCATCACCGGCTCGTCGAGAAGGACGGCCGGCTCGTGCCCGACGCCCCGCTCGAGGAACCGCTGATCATCCGCCCCACCTCGGAGACCATCATCGGCGAGGCCTTCTCGAACTGGATCCGCTCCTATCGCGATCTGCCCGTGCTGATCAATCAGTGGGCGAACGTCATGCGCTGGGAGATGCGCCCGCGCCTCTTCCTGCGCACCTCCGAATTCCTCTGGCAGGAGGGCCACACCGCCCATGCCGACGAGGCGGATGCGCGAGCGGAGACCATGCGCATGCTGGAGGTCTACCGCGAGGTGGCCGAGGACGTGCTCGCCATGCCGGTCATCTGCGGCGAGAAGCCCGAGTTCGAGCGTTTCCCCGGCGCGGTCAACACCTACTGCATCGAGGCGATGATGCAGGACGGCAAGGCGCTTCAGGCCGGCACATCGCATTATCTCGGGCAGAACTTCGCCAGGGCCGCGAACATCCGCTTCCAGACCGAAGCCGGCGACTGGGCCCATTGCCACACCACCTCCTGGGGCGTGTCGACGCGGCTCATCGGCGCGCTGATCATGACGCATGCGGATGATGACGGCCTGCGCCTGCCCCCCGCCCTCGCGCCCGCGCAGGTGATCGTGCTGCCGATCCTGCGCTCGGAAGAGGACAAGGCCGCCGTGATGCCCTTCGCCGAGGAGCTCGCCCGCGCCATCGGCTCTCAGATCTTCAATGGCGAGCCCATCCGCGTGAAGCTCGACACGCGCGACTATCCGGCCCCGGAGAAACGCTGGGAATGGGTGCGCAAGGGCGCGCCGGTCATCCTCGAGGTCGGCCCGCGCGACATCGAGAACCGCACCGCCGCCATGGCCCGCCGAGACCGGATGGGCGAGAAGAAGGCGATCCTGCCCGACAGCGAGATCGTCATGCGCATGGGCGGCTATCTCGCCGAGATCCAGGGGACGCTGCTCGCGGAGGCGCGGACCTTCGCGAAAGCCCGTACACGGACGGACATCCGCGACCGGCAGAGCTTCGAGGCCTTCTTCGCGGGAGAGGCGGAGGATTCCTTCTCCTCCGATCTCGGCTTCGTGCGCGCGCCCTGGTGCGGGGAGAGCTCGACGGAGGCGATGCTGAAGGCGCTGAAGGTGACGATCCGCTGCCTGCCCTTCGACCAGCCCGCGCGCCTTGGCCCATGCGTCCTCACCGGCAAGCCCGCCACGGCCGAGGCGATCTTCGCCAAGGCCTATTGAGCGGCGCAGGACGGTTTGGCCTTTCCACGCACGCGGGGTAGGCTCGGGGACGGGGATGTCAGGGAGGGGACTTCGATGCGCACATCACACTATCTCGTCGCCGCCGTCACGGGCGCCTGTCTTCTGGCCGCGCCGCAGGCGGGGGCTCAGACGGTGCAAGGCGCCGTCAGCCTCGCCGACCTCAGATCGGTGATGGAGGAAGGCTCCTTCTCGGTCCTCGCGCAGACAAGCCCCGACGGCTTTCCCTACCTGATCGGGCTCGCGCCCGAGAGCGCCTTCGCCATCGGCGCCGCCGGCTTTGGCTGCGACGGCCAGACGGGCACAAATTGCGAGGGCTTCGTCTTCGGCTTCGTCGCGGAGCCGAGCAGCGCGAACTTCCGGGAGGCGTTCAACGCCGCTCAGCCCTATGTGAAGCTCTACCCGTTCGAGGGAACGGAGTCGCTGGTGATCGAGTCGCTCGCGATCGGCGGGATCACGCGCGAGCATATCGGCTTCAACCTCTTCGTCCTGCTCGACCAGCTCGCCGGCTATGTGAAGGCGCGTTCGACGGCCGGGGTCTCGGCCTCGCTCACCCACGCCGTGCCGCCGGACACGAGCGCGCCCTCGCTCGTCTCCCTCATCGGGGGGCGGATCGAGGAGGCGGACGCCGGCCTCGTGCAGCCCGATCATGCCGCAATCGGCCGCGCCCTGCGCGCGCTCGACCGCTGAGCCGGCCGCGCGGCAAGGATTGCTTGGGGTTTGGCAGGTAGGCTCGGCGGATCAAGCCCCGTCCCCGGTCCGGAAGGCTCCGCCATGCAGACACCCGCCCCCACGCCCGCCATGCCCGCAATGCCCGCTCGCCTCGCGTTCGGCGCCCTGGCGCTCCTCGCCCTCTCGGGCTGCGCGGCGGTCGAGCTCGGCGGCGCCGTGGTCGGAACGACCGCGCGGGTCGCCGGGGCCGGCATCAGCCTCGGGGGCGCCGTGGTGAGCGGCACGGTCGATGCCGTCACGCCGGACGGCGAGGAGGACGCGGACTGAGCCTCAGCTCTCGCGGAAGGCCCGGCCGAGCGAGGCGAAGAACGGGCCGAGCAGATAGTCGAGCGCGGTGCGCTCCACGGTCACGATGATCACCTCCGCCGGCATGCCGGCGGTCAGCTCCACATCCGGATGCTCGGCCTGCATGCGATCGAGTTCGTCCCGCTCGATGGAGACGCGCGCCTTGTAATAGGCCTGGCCCGTGCGCTCGTCGGTGATGCGGTCGGCCGAGACGGATTCCACATCGCCATGCACCGTGGGCAGGTTGCGCTGGGAGAACGCCGTCAGCATCACCTTGGCGCGCAGGCCCGGACGGACCACATCTATGTCGGTGGGCGAGACATAGGCATCGATGAGGAGTTCCTCCTCGGCCGGAACGATATCGAGGATGGGCGCCCCCGGGGCGATGACCCCCCCCGTGGTCTTGAATTTCAGTTCGACGACGGTGCCGGCCACCGGCGCGCGGATCTCGGTCCGCTCAAGCACGTCCTCGGCGGCGATGGAGCGCTCGTCGAGCTCGGTGAGTTCGGAGCGCGCCTTTTCGAGCTCGGCCGTGACGGCGTCGATGAATTCGGTGTCCACGCTGAGGATGCGCAGCTCGTTCTCGCCAATGGCCTGGCGCGTCCCGGCGATCGAGGCCTGGTTCGCGGCCCGGCCCTCGGTGATCTCCTCGGCCGAGCGCTGGAGGGCGAGGAGACGCGGCTGGCGCTCGAGCCCCTTGGCCACGAGATCCTTCACGCCTTCGAGTTCCTTGTTGATGAGCGCGAGCTGGCGGGTCTGGCTCGCGATCTGCTCCTCGAGCCCGGCGATCTGCGCCTCGGCCTGGGCGTTGCGGCGCACGAGGATGTCCTTCTGGCTGACGAGCGCGGCCTTCCGTACGCTGAACAGTGTGCGCTGACCCTCGATCATGTCGGCCAGTTCGGGATCGCGCTCGGCCGCGGCGAGGAGGTCGGCGGGAAAGTCGATCGTCTCGGCCAGCATCTGCTCGGCCCGCAGCCGGGCGAGAACCGCCGAGAGCTCGCGCCGGCGGTTCATGATCACCTGAGCCGAGGCGCGCGCCTGCGTGCCGCGCAGCACGACGAGGAGATCGCCGGCGGCGACCGTGTCGCCGTCGCGCACCAGAAGCTCCGAGATGATCCCGCCCTCGAGGTGCTGCACGGTCCTGCGGCTGCCGTCCGGGCTGACGATGCCCGAGGCGTAGGCGCCGCCCGCCAGCGGCGCGAGCCCGCCCCAGATCAGGAGGAGGCCGAAGAAGACGCCGAGGATCACCGTCCCCACGATGATCGGCATGCGGACCTGTTCGGCGAGATTGTTCTCGGGCTCGACGAACTGGGTCTGCGGGACGGAGGTGATGGCGCCCTCGCCCGCGCGCGCCGGGGCCTCACCCCCCTGATCGACGCTCTCGAGGGGACGCTCGCTGTCGCGGGCGGTGGGAATGGTGGTTGTCATGTTCCTGTTTCCGTGACGCGGCGCGCGCCCTCTTCGCCGACCGCGCCGGCCGCGCCGGCCGGTGTCTTCACCGCCACGGGCCCCCGCCGCGACATCGCCTGAAGCACCTCGTCGCGCGGCCCGAAATGGGTGACCGCGCCGTTCTGGAGGACGAGCACCTTGTCGACATGGGTGAGGGCCGAGGGCCGGTGCGCCACCATGATGACGGTCGTGCCATAGGCCTTCAGCCGGGAGATGGTTTCCTGCAGCGCCATCTCGCCATCCGCATCGAGGCTCGAATTGGGCTCGTCGAGGACGATGAGCTTGGGGTCGCAGTAGAGCGCCCGGGCGAGGCCGATCCGCTGGCGCTGCCCGCCCGAAAGGGCGTGGCCGCGCGGCCCGATCTCGGTGTCGTAGCTCTTGGGCAGGCGCAGGATCATCTCGTGGACGTCCGTGGACTGAGCGGCCGAGACCACCCATTCGGGCTCGCCCTCGCCCATGCGCGCGATGTTCTGGCGCACCGTGCCCTGGAACAGCTCCACATCCTGCGGCAGATAGCCGACATAATGGCCGAACTGCTCGCGGTTCCAGTGGGTGACGTCGGCGCCGTCGAGCCGGACATGCCCTTGCGTGGGCTTGTAGATGCCGACGATCAGCCGGCAGAGCGTGCTCTTGCCCGCGGCCGAGGGACCGATCACCCCGATCACCTCGCCGGGCTGGACCTCGAAGCTGATGCCCCGCAGGACGGGCTTGTTCGACCCCGGCGGCACATAGACGAGGCTTTCGATCGACAGCCGGCCCGTGGGCGGGGGCAGCAGCATGCCTTCCTTGTCGAGCGTCGCCGAGGCACGCAGGAGCGCCTGCAGCCGGTCATGGCTCGTCCGCGCCGAGATGAAGTTGCGCCAGGTGCCGATCGCCTGCTCGACCGGGGCGCGCGCCCGCGCCAGCAGGATCGAGCCGGCGATCATGCCGCCCGGCGTCATGTCGCCGCTCACGACGAGGAGCGCGCCAAGGCCCAGGATCGCCGACTGGAGGAACAGGCGCAGGAACTTGGTCGTGCCGAGAATGTGCGCGCTGGTCTCGCTGGCGCGCGACTGGGCGAGCAGCGCCTCGTTGCTCTGCTCCTCGTAGCGGCCGATCAGCGTGCGCGTCATGCCGAGCGCCTCGACGACCTCGGCATTGCGGATGGCGGCCTCGGCCTGGCCCACCGCCACGACATTGGCCTGGTTCGCCTCCGACATCGCCTTGCGCGTCGCCATCTCGTTCCACAGCGCGAAGCCGAAGAGAACGAGCGCCGAGCACAGGGCGAAGACGCCCATCCA
Organism: Alphaproteobacteria bacterium; assembly: GCA_013389075.1. Taxonomy (GTDB): domain Bacteria; phylum Pseudomonadota; class Alphaproteobacteria; order JACAEB01; family JACAEB01; genus JACAEB01. Next base: position 1,158 of record JACAEB010000219.1, on the reverse strand, counting down.
GGGATGGAGGAGCCAGAGGACGATCACGAAAAAGGGCACCCAGGGCGCATCGATGAAGGGAACGATGCCGGAGCTGCCGAGGAAGGACTGGATCTGCGTTAGGTCGAGCAGGGCCTGGGCGGAGGACGGCGCGCCGTTCACCGCCGCGCGCAGGCTCGCCGCGATCAGCACCGGCGCCATCCGCCGCTGCAGCCAGGCGCCGACCCGCGACAGCACGACGCCGCGCACCGCATCCATCGCGCCGAGCACGGCCAGCGCCACCGCCACGATGAGCGTGAGATAGAGCAATGTCTCGAGCCGCCCGGTCGTGATCACGCGATCATAGACCTGCAGCATGTAGATCGGAGACGTCAGCATCAGGAGGTTCAGCCCGCAGCTGAAGGCGAGCACCGCCCCGAGCGCCGGATAGGTCGTGAGCCGGGCCTCGTCGAGCTCCGTCTTGGGAAGATGTGTCGCTCTTGCGGACATGGGATCCCTGCTGTCGGCCCGAAGGTTGGGTGAGGGGTCTCGCCCCGGCGGTCAGGCCGGCGACCTCCTCTCGAGGCGCGATGGGCGAACGCAAAGGCGTTACACGGACCTGCGGGTGACCCGGCATTCCGGGCCCGCCGCCGCCGGTCTCCGCCCGCGGCGGCACCCGCCGACCCATCCGGTGAACGGTCAATGGAACCGTTTCATCGGGAACCACCTTATAGGAGATCCAGGCGACCGGAATAAAGCCTCTTTCCGGTAACCTTTCTCAGCGTGCCCTGGAGCGGCGGGAATGCGCCATCACGAGTCGGTTGATGGCGGCGGGATCGACGGGCTTGGGCAGGTAGTCGGTGAAGCCCGCCTTGAGCAGATCCTCGCGGACGCCTGGCCCCGCGAGCGAGGTCACCGCGACCACCGGCGTCCGCGACAGGCGCTTGCTTGCGCGGATCCGCCGCACCGCCTCGCGACCGTCCATGACCGGCATCTGCAGATCCATCAGCACGAGATCATAGGGATCGAGGAGCAGCGCCTCGAGCGCCTCGCTGCCGTCGCAGGCCTCCGTCGCCTGGCAGTCCATGGCGATGGCGATGGTCGACAGGAGCCGCCGGGTGGGGGCGTGGTCGTCGACGATCAGAACCCGCAGCCGGCCATCGTCTGGCTCGGGGGCGGCCGGCTTCGGGGGAGCGGGCG
>JACAEB010000165.1 GCA_013389075.1 Alphaproteobacteria bacterium | reverse complement strand
GTCATCGCGAGGGCCGAAGGCCCGTGGCGACCCAGGCGGCAAGGCGGGGACGCCCGCTCACACCGGCTCGCAGACCATGAGGTCCTGAGCCTCCTTGAGCTTGCTGCCCGCGCCCCGGTCGCGCACGAACATGCGGACCAGCATCACGCCCTTCGTGGTGGGCGAGGCCACGACATGGGTCGCGCCCTTGAGCGCGCCCTCGGGCGGGCGCTGGCCCTCGCGATGGACCACGATGTCGAAGAAGCGGCCGTCGATCTCCGAATCGTTCACCGCGAAGTAATTGTCCGAGTTCTGAGCAAAGAGGCTCAGCGACCAGTAATCCTCCGGCAGCGGACCCTTGAAGCGGATGGCGCCGCCCGACAGATCGTAGCAGCAGGTGGAATTGAACACGTCGGGATTGGGCTGGACGATGGTGCGCCGGCGCGGCGAGGGCCTGCCCGCGTGACCGAGCTTGTTCCAGCCGCCGAAGAGCGGCAGCCAACGCTTCTCGACGGCGTGCATGCAGTAATAGGGCGCGGCCCAGACGATCAGCCAGGAAACCATATAGGCGAGCGCGAGCGCGGCGAGGATGCCCAGAAGGATCAGCGTGAGGCTCATGCGGCGTCTCCCTCGATCCGGCGGACGACGGGCAGCACCACCTGCCCGGGCCGGTTCACATAGTCCATGTCCGGATTGTAGAGACGCAGCGTGAGACAGAAGGGCCCGGCCTTGCCCGTGGGCAGCCAGTTGCGGGCCTGACGGCGGCCCGACAGCAGAATGCGGAACCGCCCGTCCGGCTCGTATTCGATATTGTCCATATGGAAGGAGGAGCGCTTCTCCTCATTGTCGATGAGGAACATCTCCATGTCATAGGGCGTGATCGACCACCAGCGCGCGCGCAGGGGCTGCCCCTCGATCACATAGTCGCGGTCCGAGGTCAGCGGCTCGCCCCGATCGTCCGTCCCCGTCATGTAGTAGACGGTTTCCTTGCGGTCGAGGGCGAGGAGCCCGTAGATGGCGATGCGGGCGCGGCTGAGATTGTCGGCCGCCTTGCTGCCCGTGACGAGCGATGTCGTCCACTGCCCGTTCCGGATCTCGTCCATGGCCGCGCCCTGCCCCTTGGGGCGCAGCTTGCGCCAGGCATCGGCGCCGCCGAGCGCAAGGCCGAGCACGAGCACGGCGAGAAGCCAAAGGCCCCATTGGCCCCAGTCGATCATCATGCGTCTTCTCTCCTTGCTGGCTCAGCCCGCGAGCCCCGGATGGGTCCGGAAAGCCTCGAGCGCCTCCGGATTGGCGAGGGCCTCGACATTCTTGACCGGCCGGCCGTGAATGGCCTCCCGCACCGCGAGTTCCACGATCTTCCCCGACTTCGTGCGCGGAATGTCCGGCACCTGAAGGATGCGGGCCGGAACATGGCGCGGGGTGGCGTTCTGCCGGATCTGCGTCCTTATCCGCTTTTCGAGCCCCGTGTCGAGCGCCACTCCGGGCCGCAGGACGACGAAGAGCACGACCTCGACGTCACCGTCGACCTCACGGCCCACCACGATGGATTCGACCACCTCCTCGAGCTGCTCGACCTGGCGGTAGATCTCGGCCGTGCCGATGCGCACCCCGCCCGGATTCAGCGTCGCGTCCGAGCGGCCATAGATGATGAACCCGCCCGCCCGCGTGCGCTCCACGAAATCGCCATGCACCCAGACGCCGGGGAAGCGCTCGAAATAGGCGGCCCGGTACTTCGCCCCGTCCGGATCGTTCCAGAAGCCCACCGGCATGGAGGGGAAAGGCCGTGTGCAGACGAGCTCGCCCTTCTCGCCGGTGACCGGCCGGCCCTCCTCGTCCCAGGCCTCCACCGCCATTCCGAGCCCCGCGCACTGGATCTCGCCCCGGTGGACGGGCAGCACGGGATTGCCGAGCACGAAGCAGGAGAGAATGTCCGTGCCCCCCGAAATGGAGGCAAGATGCACGTCCGGCTTGATGGCCTCGTAGACGTAATCGAAGCTCTCGGGCACGAGCGGTGAGCCCGTTGAGGCGATGGCGCGCACGGAGGAGAGATCGTGGGTCTCAGCCGGCCGCAGTCCCGCCTTCTTCACCGCGTCGATCCATTTCGCCGAGGTGCCGAAGAAGGTGATGGCCTCCGCCTGCGCATAGTCGAACAGCACCTCGCCCGAGGGATGGAAGGGCGAGCCGTCGAAGAGCATGAGCACCGCCTCGCGGGCGAGCGCGCTCACGAGCCAGTTCCACATCATCCAGCCGCAGGTGGTGAAGTAGAAGACGCGGTCGCCGGGGCGGATGTCGCAGTGATAGCGGTGCTCCTTGAGATGCTGGAGCAGCGTGCCGCCATGTCCGTGCACGATGCATTTGGGCACGCCCGTAGTGCCGGAGGAGAACATGATGAAGAGCGGATGGTCGAAGGCGACGGGCTCGAAGACGGGCGGCGCCTTGGGCGCGCTGGCCAGCGCCGCCGTCCAGGAGGTGGCGGCGGGAATGGCGGAGAGATCGCGCTCCGCGCCCGTGAGGAAGGGCACGACCAGCGTCGCCCGGAGCCCGGGCAGCCCCGCCACGACCTCGGCGAGCTTGGGGAGCTGGTCGAAATCCTTGCCGCCGTAATGGTAGCCGTCGCAGGCGATCAGCACGGCGGGCTCGATCTGGCCGAAGCGGTCGAGCACGCCGCGCACGCCGAAATCGGGCGAGGCGGAGGAGAAGACGGCACCGAGCCCCGTCGCCGCCAGCATGGCGATCACCGTCTCAGGACAGTTCGGCATATAGGCGGCAACGCGGTCGCCCGGCCCGACGCCGGCCGCCCTCAGCGCCCCTTGCGCCCGGCCCACCGCCTCGCGGAGTTCGCCATAGCTCCAGCGCTCCGTGCGCCCCGTTTCGGAGCGGAAGACGATGGCCTCGGCGTCGTCGAGACGGGGGCGCATGAGGGTCTGGGCGTAGTTGAGTCGGGCCTCCGGGAAGAAGCGCGCGCCCGGCATGCGGCCCCCCTCCGCGAGCGCCGCGGCGCCGCGCGCGCCAATGACCCCGTTCTCCTCCCAGACGAGCGTCCAGAACGCCTCGGGCGCCTCGAGGCTCCAGGCGTGAAGCTCCGCGTAGCTCGGCAGCGCGCGGCCGGCCACCGCCTCGGCCCGGCGGGCAAGGCCGGTGATTTCCGCCCGCGCGATGCGGGCCGCGTCCGGCTGCCAGAGAATGGTCATTGCGGCTCCCCGTGTGACGGCTGATCAGAGCGCGAGTCTAGCAATAGTGCACTGCACACCTCCAGCGCGCCGTTCAGCTCCCGTTCAGACGGCGGAGCCGACAGATCATGGGCCGGACCCCGCTCGGATCGGTCCGCCCCCGTGGGAGACGGCCTTCATGGCTCGACCTTTGGCTAAAATCGTCTTCATCCGGGACGGCAAGCGACGGGAGCAGCCGGCGCCTTCGTTAAAATGCATCGGGGAGGCACCTTCCCAAGAAGCACGCCCTGCCGGATGGCCGGGCCAACATGGAGCCTTGATGAACATGAAGAGTCTTGCCCTCGTTTTCGCCGCCGGCCTCGCCCTCTCGCCGGTCGCGGCTTTCGCCCAGCCCGCCGGTGGTGGCGGCGGCGGCGCCGCGATGATGGAGGCCTGCGGCGCCGACATCCAGGCGCATTGCGCCGGCAAGGAGCGCGGCCCGGAAATGCGCGCCTGCATCCAGGAGAATGCCGAGAAGTTCTCGGACGGCTGCAAGGAATTCCTCGCCAAGGCGCGTGAGCGTCAGCAGCAGCAACAAGCCCAGTAAGCCCTCACGGCTGACCGGTCGCGGCCTCCCCTCCCCTCGGAGCGGGAGGCCGTTTCCTGTCCGCTCCCGCGCAGGCGTCTCTGCCGGGCGCCGGCAGATCGTCCGCATCGAGCCCATAGCCCACCGACACGGTTTCGGACGTGGCGACGATCAGCCCCACGATCTCCGGGCCGCCCGCCCCCGCCCGCAGCACCGGCGCGCCCGAGGCGCCGACCCTCACGGGACAGTCGAGGGCGAACACCCCGCCCGGCCCGAGCCCGGTCACGGCACAGTCGAGCCGAGTGAGCGCATGGACGGCCGGGGCGGGATAGCCCGCGACCGTCAGAGGCTCGCCGAGCCGGGGCGGGGCCCCGACCGGATAGGGCACGGCGGCGGCGGGTCCGGCAAGGCAGAGCACCGCCTGGTCGCGCTCGACCGAGACCACCCGAACGCCCGACAGCGGCGGCGCTTCCGCATAGTCTCCCTGCGCATAGCCCAGAAGCAGGTGCAGATCGTCCACCCCCCGCCGAAGGCAATGGGCCGCCGTCACCGCGAGATCGGGCCGCACGAGGCTCGCCGTGCAGTGCGAGCGCATCCGGTAGCCGCCATGGTTGAGCCGGCCGATGGCGGGATCGGCGGCGGCCGCCACCCCGCCCGCCTCTTCCGCCGCGACGGGGGACCCGGCCGCGAGGAGGACGGAGAGGGTCAGGCCGGCCGCGGCCCGTAGAGAATGAGTGCTGCGCCTGCGATGCAAACGGTTGCTCCGATCAGATCCCAGCGGTCGGGGCGAAGCCCTTCGACGGCGGCGAGCCAGACGAGGCTGGCGGAAATGTAGATGCCGCCATAGGCGGCGAACGCCCGTCCGGCATGGGCCGCCGGGCTCAACGTCAGGAGCCAGGCGAAGAGGGCGAGACAGCAAAGGCCCGGAATCACCCAGAGGATGGACCGGTCGAGGCGGAGCCAGGCCCAGACCGCGAAGCAGCCGGCGATTTCGGCGATCGCTGCTCCTATATAGATCGCGAGGGTCATCCGGGCGGCCTGGTGGGGACACCGGGACTCGAACCCGGACGGGAGAACCCGAGGGATTTTAAGTCCCTTGCGTCTACCAGTTTCGCCATGTCCCCTCGCCGCTGACTGACCCTCGCGGGAAATTATTGCCTCTAAGCTCCTGAAACGGAAGATTTTTTTGGGACACCGTCCGGAATTTCGCATTTGGGGCGCCCCCCGCGCGGACAGGATGTCCCCCTCAGCCGGGCAGGGTGAAGCCGAGCCGGTCCACCATCGCCGCGATCTCGTCTCGCGCCGCGGCCACGGCCGAGGCATCGGCCCCGCGCGCGACGAGCCGCGTCACGATGCGCCCGCCCGACAGGCTCGGATAGGAGCCGATGGCGAGCTCCGGATAGCGGGCCTGGATGGCGCCGAGGGGCGCTGCGAGGTCGCCCTCGGGCCCCGCGGCCAGGACCACGTGCGTTGCGATCGCCGGACCGCCCGGCAGGCTGCCCTTCACGCTCTCGAGCATGGCCTGCATGACGACGGGGATCCCCGCCATGACGAAGACGTTGCCGACGCGGAAGCCCGGGGCCACCGAAACGGGATTGTCGATGAGCTCCGCCCCCTCGGGCACGCGGGCCATCCGCCGGCGGGCGGCGTTGAAGCGCTCGGGGCCGTAATGGGCCTCGAGCCGGGCGAGCGCCTCGGGGTGCTCGACCAGCCGCACCCCGAACGCCTTCGCCACGCAGTCGGCCGTGATGTCGTCATGGGTCGGGCCGATGCCGCCGGTCGTGAACACGAAGGCGTAGCGTCCCCGCAGCGCGTCGAGCGCTTCGACGATCTCGGCCTCGCTGTCGGCGACGATTCGCGCCTCGCGCACCGGAATGCCGATCTCGCCGAGCGCGACCGCTATATGGGCGAGGTTCGAATCGCGGGTCCGACCCGCCAGCAGCTCGTCTCCGATCAGGAGCACCGCGGCATCCGTCCTGTTCGTCACATGCCGTCCTTTTCTTGCCATTCCGATGGGACTACCGTCGCAGACCCCGTGTCCGCTGGTCCGAGCCAGGAGAGGGCGCGCTGGCAATCGGTGTCCCGCTTTCCTATTTTTCCCGAAAGCCCGGTCAGAAGCGAGACGGACAGAGGCGCAACGAGATGGTCTATGCACGCGCGGAAGAGCTGACGGATGTCGGCACCGGCACGATCAAGCTGCACGGGGCGGCCGATTTCGAGGGCATGCGGCGTGCGGGGCGTCTTGCCGCCGAGGCGCTCGACATGCTCGTTCCCCATGTGCGGCCGGGCGTGACCACCGAAGCGCTGGACAGGCTGGCCCATGATTTCATCCTCGATCACGGCGCCATCCCCGCCCCGCTGAATTATCGCGGCTTCCCCAAATCCATCTGCACATCCATCAATCACGTCGTCTGCCACGGCATTCCGGGCGACCGGGCCCTCGTCGATGGTGACATCGTGAACATCGATGTGACGGTGATCGTCGACGGCTGGCACGGCGACACCTCCCGCATGTTCGTGGCGGGCGAGCCGCGGCGCAAGGCCATGCGGCTGATCGACGTCACCTATGAGGCGATGATGCGCGGCATCGCCGCGGTGAAGCCGGGCGCCACCACCGGCGACATCGGCGCGGCGATCCAGGCCTATGCGGAGAGCGAGCGCTGCTCCGTCGTGCGCGATTTCTGCGGCCACGGGCTCGGCCGAATCTTCCACGACGCGCCCAACATCCTGCATTACGGGCGCCCCAATGCCGGGATCGAGCTGCGCGAAGGCATGTTCTTCACGGTCGAGCCCATGATCAATCTCGGCCGCTTCGAGGTGAAGCTTCTCAGCGACGGCTGGACCGCGGTCACGCGCGACCGGTCCCTCTCCGCGCAGTTCGAACATTCCGTGGGCGTCACGGCGGACGGGGTCGAGATCTTCACCCGCTCTCCCGCCGGGCTCGACCGCCCGCCCTATGACCGGCCGGAGCGTCCGACCGACGAATGAGCCAGCGCCCCGCGCAAGACGATCCGCCGCCCCCCGAATTCGCCGAAGCGGCCGGGGCCGATCCCGCCCAGCATCATCTGGGGCACAGGGAGCGGCTCAGGGCGCGCTTCCGCGATGGCGGGCCGCGGTCCGTGGCGGATTACGAGCTGCTCGAGCTCCTCCTCTTCCGGGTCATTCCGCGCCGCGACGTGAAACCGCTCGCCAAGGCCCTCATCGCCCGCTTCGGCTCCTTCGCCGAGGTGATCACGGCCGAGCCGAGCCGGCTGCGGGAGGTGAAGGGGGTGACCGAGGCGGTCGCGCTCGATCTCAAGATCGTGCAGGCCGCCGCCCTCAAGCTCAGCGCGGGATCGATCACGGATCGACCGGTGATCTCGTCCTGGTCCGCCCTCCTCGACTATTGCCGGGCCGCGATGAGCTATGACCGGATCGAACAGTTCCGCGTGCTCTTTCTCGACCGCAAGAACCGTCTGATCGCGGACGAAGTGATGCAGCGCGGCACGATCGACCATACGCCCGTCTTTCCGCGCGAGGTGCTGCGCCGCGCCCTCGAACTGTCGGCGGCCTCGCTCATCCTCCTCCACAACCACCCCTCGGGCGATCCGACGCCCAGCCGGGCCGACATCGAGATGACGCGCCAGATCGTGGAGGCGGCGCGCCAGCTCAACATCGCGGTGCATGATCATCTCGTCATCGGCCAGGGCGAGCCCGCGAGCTTCAAGGCGCTGGGCCTGATGTGAGGTGCGACAGCGGACGGGGCAGCGCTCCTCGCTATTCGCTATTCGCTATTCGCTCCTTGCTCCTCCCCGACGAGACCCGCCGCGGCCCGCGCGATCACCAGCTCCTCGTTTGTCGGAATTATCCGAAGGCGGATCTTCGAGGCCGGCGTCGAGATGACGTCCGCCTGCGCCTCATTGGCGGCGGGGTCGAGCTCGGCGCCGAGCCAGGCGAGGCCTTCGGCGATGCGCGCACGGATCCGGGGCGCGTTCTCGCCGATCCCCGCCGTGAAGACGACACCGTCGACACCGCCGAGCGCCGCGGCGAGCGAGCCCGCCTCGCGGACCGCGCGATAGCAGAAATAGGCGATCGCTTCCTCCGCCCCCGGATCGCCCGAGGCGAGGAGGACCTCCATGTCGCCGCTCAGTCCCGAAAGACCGCGCAGCCCGCTCTCCGCATAGAGGAGATGTTCGAGCCGTGCGGCGTCATAGCCCCTCGCCTGCAGGAGATAGAGGAGGACGCCCGGATCGAGCGTGCCGGACCGCGTTCCCATGGGCAGCCCGTCGAGCGCCGTGAAGCCCATGGTGCTCGCAACGCTCCGCCCGCCCGACAGCGCGCAAAGGCTCGCCCCGCTGCCGAGATGGGCGACGATGACGCGGCCCGAAGCCAGAGCCGGGTCGAGCTCGGAAAGGCGTGCACTGACGAAGGCGTAGGACAGGCCGTGAAAGCCGTAGCGCAGGATGCCCTCCTCGGCGAAGGCGCGCGGCAGGCCGAAGAGCTGGGCGATCCTCGGATTGGTGCGGTGAAAGGCCGTGTCGAAACACCCGATCTGCGGCAGCTCCGGGCGCAGCGCGGCGAGGGCGCGGATGGGCGAGAGATTCTGCGGCTGGTGCAGGGGGGCGAGAGGGCTCAGCCCCTCGAGGCGGGCGAGATCCTCAGGACCCAGACGAACGGGATCGGCATAATCGCGCCCGCCATGCACGATGCGGTGCCCCGCCCCTGCGAGCTCGACCCGGGGGAAACGGTCCTTGAGCCAGGTCAAGACATGGGTGAGCGCCGCGTCATAGGGATCGCTGCCCTGGGGCAGCTCCGCCTCGCCCAGGCTCGCGCCATCCGCGCCGCGGGCGGCGAAGCGCGGGGTCGCGTGGAGCGCCTCGATGCGCCCGCGCGCCAGCCGCTCGGGCTCGGCCCCGCCAAGACGATAAAGACCGAATTTGAGGCTCGAGGAGCCCGAATTGATCACCAGAAGCGCCCGTTCGTTCGCCATGCGATGGGCTCCGCCCGCTCGTGAGCGCCTATTGCGCCGGTCCGTGCACGGCCGGATCGCCCGGCTTGATGCCGATGGCGACATGACCCGCGGCGGCGACGAGCGCCCCGATGGCGCAGGAGGCGAGCCGCGCGGGCGCCCGGTCGGCGCGGCTCGTGAGGACGATCGGCACGCGCGCGCCCATCACGAGGCCGGCGGCCAGCGCCCCGCCGAGATAGTCGAGCTGCTTGGCGAGCATGTTGCCGCTCTCGAGATCGGGCACGATGAGAATGTCCGCCTGCCCCGCAACCTCGGAGCGGATGCCCTTGATCGCGGCGGCCTCCGCGCTGATGGCATTGTCGAAGGCGAGCGGACCGTCGAGGAGCGCGCCCGTGATCTGGCCCCGGTCGGCCATCTTGCAGAGCACGGCGGCGTCGATGGTCGAACGCAGCTTCGGGTTCACCGTTTCCACGGCCGAGAGGATGGCGACCTTCGGCAGCTTCAGGCCGAGGACATGCGCGAGGTCGATGGCGTTCTGGACGATGTCGGCCTTCTCGAGGAGGTCGGGCGCGATGTTGATGGCGGCATCGGAGATGAGGAGCGGCCGCGGCAGGGCGGGCGTCGTCATCACGAAGACATGGCTGATCCGCCGCTCGGTCCTGAGGCCCGTCGCCTGGGCCGTCACGGCGTGCATCAGCTCGTCCGTGTGAAGACTGCCCTTCATGAGGAGCCGGGCGGCGCCGCTCCGGCAAAGGGCGACGGCGAGCTCGGCGGCATGGTGGCTGTGCTCGGCCGGATGCACCTCGAAGCCGCCGATGTCGAGCCCTTCGGCCTCGGCGACGCGGGCGAGACTGTCGGGCGGGGCGACGAGGATCGGCACGATCAGCCCCGCCGCCGCCGCTTCCACGGCTCCGCGCAGGGCGACGCCCGAACAGGGATGGCAGATGGCGGTCGCCACGGGCGGCGCGCCGGCCATCCGCGCCACATAGCGCCGCACGACGGTCTCCTCGAACAGCGCTTCCGTCTCGTTCCGCTCCATCGCGCGCTCCCGCCTTCGCTCTCTGATTCGCGTTAACGCTAACCGGCGATTAATGCAGCCTGATGTAGCTTCGGACCAGGATCGCGTCCCAGATCAATGGCCTGTTGCCAAGCCCCGGTCCCGACAAAAAGGACCTCATAGGAAACGCCGACCATGCAGCTCGATCCCATCGTTCATCACCGGCCGGAGCGCCGCCGCCACCCGCGCATCTCCGTCGCCATGCGCGGCGCACTGATCTTCGCCGCGCAGCGGGAAGAGTGCCGGATTTTCAATCTCTCCGAAAGCGGCGCGGGCGTCACCTGCCCGGCCCTGCCGCCCCGGCTCGGGGCCGTGGTCGACCTCTTCATCGACGGGCGGGGCTGGTTTCCCGCGCGCGTCGCCCGGATGGACCACACGACGCTCGGCCTCGAGTTCCTGCTTCGCTCGCCGCAGCGCCGGGCGCTTCGGGAGCTGGTCGAGCCGCGGATCCACACGATCCACTGAATTCGGGCCCGCCGCCGCGCCGGCACCTTGCGGGGGCGGGCGTCCGGGGCCATTAAGAGGGGAAGATCCTGTCTTCCCTTCTTCCCGAGCGTTGTGCCGATGATCCCCCGCTACAGCCGTGCCGAAATGGCGGCCCTCTGGGCGCCCGAGACCAAGTTCCGCATCTGGTTCGAGATCGAGGCCCATGCCTGCGACGCCATGGCCGACCTCGGTCTCATTCCGGCCGAGGCCGCCAGGGCCGTCTGGGAGCGCGGGGCCTTCGAGGTCGACCGGATCGACGCGATCGAACGCGAGGTCAAGCACGACGTCATCGCCTTCCTCACCAATGTCGCCGAGCATGTGGGGCCCTAGGCGCGCTTTCTCCATCAGGGCATGACCTCCTCGGACGTGCTCGACACCTGTCTGTCGGTGCAGCTCACCCGCGCGGCCGACATTCTCCTCGCCGACATGGACCGCCTCCTCGTCGTGCTGAAGCGGCGGGCCTTCGAGCACAAGATGGATGTGTGCATCGGCCGCAGCCACGGCATCCATGCCGAGCCGACCACCTTCGGCCTCAAGCTCGCCCAGGCCTATGCCGAGTTCGAGCGCGGCCGGGCCCGCCTTGTCGCCGCCCGCGAGGAGGTGGCGGTCTGCGCGCTTTCGGGCGCGGTGGGCACCTTCGCCAATATCGACCCGCGCATCGAGGCGCATGTGGCCGAAAAGCTCGGCCTCAGACCCGAGCCCATCTCGACCCAGGTGATCCCGCGCGACCGGCATGCCGCCTATTTCGCCGCCCTCGGGGTGATCGCCTCCTCCATCGAGCGGCTGGCGACCGAGATCCGCCACCTTCAGCGTACGGAGGTTCTGGAGGCCGAGGAGTATTTCTCCCCCGGCCAGAAGGGCTCGTCGGCCATGCCCCACAAGCGCAATCCGGTGCTGACCGAGAACCTCACGGGCCTTGCCCGGCTCGTGCGCATGGCCGTCATCCCGGCCTACGAGAATGTCGCCCTCTGGCACGAGCGCGACATCTCCCATTCCTCCGTGGAGCGCGGCATCGGGCCGGACACGACCATCCATCTCGACTTCGCGCTCGACCGCCTGACCGGCGTGATGGACAGGCTCCTCGTCTATCCCGGGCGCATGGCAGAGAACCTCGAGCGGCTCGGCGGGCTCGTCCACTCGCAGCGCGTCCTGCTCGCCCTCACCCAGAAGGGCGCGCGCCGGGAGGAGGCCTACGGCCTCGTCCAGCGCAACGCGATGCCGGTCTGGCGCCGGGAGGGCCAGTTCCTGCCCCTTCTCAAGGCGGATTCCGACGTCCGGCGCTATCTCTCTGAGGCCGAGCTCGAGGGCCTGTTCGACCTCGGCTATCACCTCAAGCATGTGGACACGCTCTTTGCCCGCGTCTTCGGGGCGGCGGTCAGCCCTTAGCCGAACGTTAAGCCGCCCCGCTTAGCCTGCCCCGGTGTTGTGATCAGAAGGGGTAGCGTGATGACCGAGGCCACCGCACGGGCCGAAGTGCCAGCCGACGAGGCCCATCCGGACGTTTCGGTGGAAATGGTCCGCCGCGAGCGGTGGTCGTCAGACGAGGCGGACGCCCTCGTCGCGGCCTGGCATCAATGGTCGCGCGCGCCGGGTCCCCCGCAGCGCCAGGACATGAACCTCGAGGCCCTCGGCGCGCTCGCCGCCAAGCTCTTCATGCTCGAGCCCGTCCATGGCGGCGCCGACTGGCGCTATTCCATGGCCGGCCATGATGTGAGCGGCTGGTTCGGCGGCAATGTGACCGGCTACTGCCTCTCCGAACTCTATGCGCCCGATCAGGTGGCCGATCAGGCCGCGAGCTATCGCAAGGTCGCCGCACTCCAGAAGATCCACGTCACCGAGGGCAAGATCGAAGGCGAGGGCATCTCGCCCCTGCGCTTCGAGGTGGTGCATCTGCCGATCCGCGCCGGCCGCACCGACAACCCGCAGATCTGGGTCCTCGGCGGCATCTTCTTCCTGGACTGAGACGCGTCAGGCCCGCTCGCTCTCGATCTGGCGGATGGCCTCTTCCATGAAGTCGGCCATCATCTTCCGGATGACGTGGTCGGAGATCTCGACACCCTTGGCGTCGAAGTCCGCGCGGATCTTCCGGAACACGTCCTCCTCGCCCGGCTCGGCGAGATCGGCCTTCACGACGGCGCGGGCATAGGCCTCGGCCTCCTCGCCGCTCAGTCCCATCTGCTCGGCGGCCCAGCGGCCCAGCAGCTTGTTGCGGCGGGCGGTCGCCTTGAAGCGCAGTTCCTCGTCATGGGCGAATTTGCGCTCGAAGGCCTTTTCCCGTTCGTCGAATGTGCTCATATCCCTCTCCGGTCAGCGCGCGTCTCGATGGCAAGCCCCACGGATATAGGCGTCACCGGCCCATTTCAACATGGCCCGGCCGGACGCGGGGGCACTGATTGTCGCTTCGGGCCCCATTGGGTAGGGTCGGTCCGGGTGACGCGCGATTCCGGTGCCGTCGCGGCTCGACAGGAGGCCGCGTCCGTGTCTTGATCGCCTCCCGCCATTCCTGACCGGTGGAGACCACAAGCTCCCATGCAGCGCCGCAGACTCGTTTATGAGGGCAAGGCCAAGATCCTCTACGAGGGTCCCGAGCCCGGCACGCTCATCCAGCACTTCAAGGACGATGCGACCGCCTTCGACGCCACGAAGAAGGCGACCGTCGAGGGCAAGGGTGTCCTCAACAACCGCATCTCCGAATACATCATGGTGCAGCTCAACAATGTGGGCATCCCCACCCACTTCATCCGCCGGCTCAACATGCGCGAGCAGCTCGTGCGGGAGGTGGAGATCATCCCCCTCGAGGTGGTGGTGCGGAACGTCGCGGCGGGCTCCATCGCCAAGCGGCTCGGCCTCGAGGAAGGCACGCCGCTGCCCCGCTCCATCGTCGAATTCTACTACAAGAACGACAAGCTCCACGACCCGATGGTGAGCGAGGAGCACATCACCGCCTTCGGCTGGGCCGCGCCCCAGGACATCGACGACATGATGGGCCTTGCGCTGCGGACGAACGATTTCCTCTCCGGACTGTTTCTCGGAGTGGGCATCCGCCTCGTCGACTTCAAGGTTGAATTCGGCCGGGTCTGGGAAAACGATCTGATGCGGATCATCCTCGCCGACGAGATCAGCCCCGATGGCTGCCGCCTCTGGGACATCGAGACCGGGCGCAAGCTCGACAAGGACGTCTTCCGGCGCGATCTCGGCAATCTCGCCGACGCCTATGCCGAGGTGGCGCGCCGGCTCGGAATCGTTCAGGAAACCCCGCCGGGCGATGCGAAGGGCCCGGTGCTCGTATCGGACAACACGCAGACATGAAGGCACGCGTTCACGTCACCCTGAAGCCGGGCGTCGTCGACCCCGAAGGCGCGGCCATCGCCCGCTCGCTCGGCAGGCTCGGCTTCGGCGGCGTCGAGGCCGTCCGTGTGGGGAAGGTTTTCGAGCTGGCGCTCGCGACCTCCGACACCGATGCCGCCCGCGCCGAGGTGGAGGCCATGTGCGAGAAGCTGCTCGCCAACCCTGTCATCCAGTCCTACAGGATCGAGCTCGCCGATTGAGGCGCGCGCGACCCGGGCCCGTTACGCCATGAAAACCGCCGTCATCGTCTTTCCCGGATCGAACTGCGACCGTGATGTCGCCGTTGCCCTGCGCGCGGTCACCGGCACGGCGCCGGCCATGGTCTGGCATGGCGACAGCGTGCTTCCCAGGACCGATCTCATCGTCCTGCCGGGCGGGTTCTCCTATGGCGACTATCTGCGCTGCGGCGCGATGGCGGCACGCTCCCCGGTCATGCAGGCGGTGCTCGAGGCGGCACGCCACGGCACGCCCGTCCTCGGCATCTGCAACGGCTTTCAGATCCTGACGGAGGCGGGCCTCTTGCCCGGCACGCTCCTTCGCAATGCCGGGCTCAGCTTCGTCTGCCGGACCGTGAACGTCGAGGTCGCGACGGCGGACAGCGCCTTCACGCGGGGCTACGAGGCCGGTGCCCGGCTGCGCCTGCCGATCGCCCATCATGACGGCAACTACTTCGCCGACGCCGAGACGCTCGACCGGCTCGAGGAGGAGGACCGCGTCGCCTTCCGCTATGTCGAGGGCGAGAATCCGAACGGCTCGGCCCGCAACATCGCCGGCATTCTCTCGCGCTCGCGCACCGTGCTCGGCCTCATGCCACATCCCGAGCGCGCCGCCGAGCCGGTCCATCCGAGCACGGACGGGCGGGCCCTCTTCGAAGGTCTTCTGGGGGTGATGGCATGAGCTCCCTCTCGCCCGACATCATCGCCGAGCACGGGCTCACGCCCGAGGAATATTCCCGGATCGAGCACGCGCTCGGCCGGGCGCCGAACCTGCTCGAGCTCGGGATCTTCTCGGTCATGTGGTCCGAGCACTGCTCTTACAAATCCTCGCGCCGCTGGCTGAAGACGCTGCCCACCACGGGACCGCGCGTCATCCACGGCCCGGGCGAGAATGCGGGCGTCGTCGATCTCGGCGAGGGGCTCGCCGTCGTCTTCAAGATGGAGAGCCACAACCATCCCTCGTTCATCGAGCCCTTCCAGGGCGCGGCGACGGGCGTGGGCGGCATCCTGCGCGACGTCTTCACCATGGGCGCCCGTCCCGTGGCGCTGCTCGACGCGCTGCGCTTCGGTGCGCCCGACCATCCCAAGACGCGCCATCTCGTCGCCGGCGTCGTCAGCGGCATTGCCGGCTACGGCAACTGCATCGGCGTTCCGACGGTGGGCGGCGAGGTCAATTTCCACCCGAGCTACAATGGCAACATTCTCGTCAACGTGATGTGCGCGGGGATCGCGCCCTCGGACCGCATCTTCACCTCGGCCGCGCGCGGGGCGGGCAATCCCGTCCTCTATGTCGGCTCGAAGACCGGACGCGACGGCATCCATGGCGCCACCATGGCCTCGGCCGAGTTCGGCGCCGAGGCCGAGGAGAAGCGCCCGACCGTCCAGGTGGGCGATCCGTTCACGGAGAAGCTGCTGCTCGAAGCCTGTCTCGAGCTGATGGCGACCGACGCCATCCTCGCCATCCAGGACATGGGCGCGGCCGGCCTCACCTCCTCCTCCGTGGAGATGGCGGCCAAGGGCGGCTCGGGCATCGAGCTCGATCTTTCCACCGTGCCCTGCCGCGAGGAGGGCATGACCCCATACGAGATGATGCTGTCGGAAAGCCAGGAGCGCATGCTGATGGTGCTCCGTCCGGGGGCGGAAGGCACCGCCAAGGCCATCTTCGACAAATGGGACCTCGATGCCGCCATCATCGGGCGGACCACCGATACGGGCCGCATGGTCCTGACCTTCGAGGGGAGGACGGTCGCCGATCTCCCGCTCGGCCCGCTCGCCGACGAGGCGCCGCTCTATGACCGGCCGCATCATCCGCCCACCCCCGCCCCCCTGCTCGCGCCCGACAGCGTGCCGGCGCCGCAGGATCTCAAGGGCGCCCTCCTCGCGCTCATCGGCTCGCCGGACCTCTCGAGCCGGCGCTGGGTGTGGGAGCAGTATGACCACATGGTCGGCGCCGATACGGTGCTCGGACCGGGCGGGGATGCCGCCATCGTGCGGATCCATGGCAGCGAGCGCGCCCTCGCCCTCACCGCCGACGTGACGCCGCGCTATTGTGCCGCCGATCCGTTCGAGGGCGGCAAGCAGGCCGTGGCCGAAGCCTGGCGCAACCTCACGGCCGTGGGCGCGACGCCGCTCGCCATCACCGACAATCTCAATTTCGGCAATCCCGAGAAGCCCGCCATCATGGGCCAGATCGTCGCCGCCATTCAGGGCCTCGGCGAAGCCGCGCGCGCCCTCGACTTCCCCGTCGTCTCGGGCAATGTCTCGCTCTACAACGAGACCGAGGGCAAGGCGATCCTGCCCACGCCCGCCGTGGGCGCGGTGGGGCTCCTCTCCGATCTGTCGGCACGGGCCCACTTCGCGCTGCGCGGCGATGGCGAGGTCCTGATGCTCGTGGGCGAGACGCGCGGCCACCTCGGCGCCTCGCTCTTTCTGCGCGACATCGCCGGCCGCGAGGAGGGCGCCCCGCCCCCGGTCGATCTTTCGGCCGAGAAGCGCAACGGCAATTTCGTCCGTAGCCTGATCGAAGCGGGCAGCGTGCGCGCGGTCCACGACCTCTCCGACGGCGGCCTCGCCGTGGCGCTCGTGGAAATGGCCCTGGCCGGACGCAAGGGCGCCCATGTCAGGCTCGAGGGCCTGCCCTGCCCGCTCCACGCCTTCCTCTTCGGCGAGGACCAGGCCCGCTATGTCATCGCCTGCCCGGCCGATGGCGCCGATGCCGTGGTCGAGGCCGCGAAGGCGGCGCGTGTGCCGCTCCGGCGGCTCGGCACGGTCGGCGGCACGAGCCTCGTCTTCGAGACCGAGGGGATGGATCCCGTGTCCATCGCGCTCCCCGTTCTCGAGGCCGCCCATCGGGGCTGGTTCCCGAAGTTCATCGACGGCTAGCGCTTGCGCGAAGGCCGGCTCTGGCCTCATCTTGCGCGCACATCCCGCGTCCCGTCCGGCAAGGAGGCTGTCATGGCGATGACCGCTGGCGAAATCGAGAGTCTCATCCGCGCGGCGATGCCGGGCGCCGATGTCCGCATCGAGGATCTGGCCGGCGATGGCGATCATTACGCCGCCCATGTCGTCTGGGAGGGCTTCGCCGGAAAGAGCCGCGTGCAGCAGCACAAGATGGTCTATGACGCGCTGAAGGGGCGGATGGGCGGGACGCTCCACGCCCTCGCCCTGCAGACGAGCGCGCCTCCCAAGGCCTGAGGGCCTTGAAGCCGGCCCGACCGCGCCTTAGCTTCCAGCGCACTGCCGCCGTTCAGAAGGACACGAGTTTCATGGCCGACATCCAGGACCGCATCCGCAACGACATCGCCGCGCATGACGTGGTGCTCTACATGAAGGGCACGCCCGTCTTCCCGCAATGCGGCTTCTCGGCCACCGTGGTGCAGATCCTCAGCCATCTCGGCGTGCCGTTCAAGGGCCACAACGTGCTCGAGGACGACACGCTGCGTCAGGGCATCAAGGAATTCTCGAACTGGCCGACCATCCCCCAGCTCTATGTGAAGGGCGAGTTCGTCGGCGGCTGCGACATCGTCCGCGAGATGTTCGAGGAAGGCGAGCTGCGCGATTTCCTGAAGGAAAAGGGCGTCACGCTCGCCGAGACGGCGTAAGGGCCCCTGCCGGGCCAGCCGTTTCCCCCGCAGCACGCCGCGCCCGCCCCGACGGCGGGACGGACCGCATCGGATTTCTCGTCGAAAGCACCAGGATGCCGTCACGGCGGCGCGAGCCACGCCGGGCAGCGGCCCCGCGATCGCGGAGCCGTGGACAGCGCCCGGACGCCGGGCGCTCCGCACACGGATGTCAGCGGGAGTAGAACTCGACCACCGCGTTCGGCTCCATCCGCACGGGATAGGGCACGTCGGCGAGTTCGGGGCGGCGCACGAGGCGGGCCGACATCTTGGCGTGATCGGCCTCGACATAGTCGGGCACATCCCGCTCGGGGCTCTGCACCGCCTCGAGGACGAGGGCCATGGTGCGGGCCTTGCCGCGCAGCTCGACCACATCGCCTTCCTTGAGGCGATAGCTGGCGATGTTCACGCGCCGGCCATTCACATTGACATGACCGTGGTTGACGAGCTGCCGGGCGGCGAAGGGAGTGGGTACGAACTTGGCGCGGTAGACGAAGGCGTCGAGGCGGCTCTCGAGCAGGCCGATCAGGAACTCGGCCGTGTTGCCCCGGCGGCGGGCGGCCTCGTCATAGATCTTGCGGAACTGCTTCTCGGAAATGTTGCCGTAATAGCCCTTGAGCTTCTGTTTGGCCATGAGGTGAAGGCCGAAGTCCGACATCTTGCCGCGGCGGCGCGACTGCCCGTGCTGGCCGGGACCGTAGTCGCGCTTGTTGATCGGGCTCTTGGGGCGGCCCCAGATGTTCTCGCCCATGCGGCGGTCGATCTTGTGTTTCGCATTGATGCGTCGCGACATTCGAAAGAACCTTCGTGGCTTCGGGGCCTGCCTGACTTTGGGCTCGGAAAAGGCGGCGCGCGATCCGCTGGCGACACGGGGAGAACCCCCGCGAAGCGGGCGCTTCGGCGCGTGAGCGGGGCACTATAGCCAAGGCGCGGGCCCTGTCAAACGCGCCGCTCAGCCGCCGCCGTGCCCTTCGGGGCCGGCCCCGCCCCGCAGCTTGTGGAACGCGCTGACGACGCCGCGCAACGTGCGAACGTCCTGCTCGGTCAGGGCCGCCTTGTGGAAGATGGCGCGCAGGTTGCGCACCATCGAGGGCCGCTTTTCCAGGGGACGCAGGAAGCCGGAGACGTCGAGCGCTTCCTCGAGATGGGTGAAGAAGCCGAGTAGCTCCTCCCCCGTCGCCGCACGTGACGGCACGGAGGTGCGGACGGGACCGGGCGGGCCTGCCTTGAACCATTCATAGGCGAGCAGCAGCACCGCCTGACCCAGATTGAGCGAGCCGAAGCCCGGATTGGTGGGGATGGTGACGATCGCGCGCGCGAGGGCGACATCGTCATTGTCGAGCCCCGCCCGCTCGCCGCCGAAGAGGATGCCCACCCGTCCGCCCTCGAGGACGGCGCCCCTCAAAAGGGCCGCGGCCTCCTCCGGCGTGTGGACCGGCTTGTCCATGGCCCTGTCCCGCGCGGTAGTCGCGAGGACGAGCGTGAGATCCGCGATCGCCTCCTCGGTGCGTGCATGGAGCTGCGCCGCTTCGAGAATCGCGTCGGCGCCCGCGGCCATGGCGCGGGCCTTTTCGTTCGGCCAGCGGGCGCGGGGGTCGACGAGGCGCAGATCGCCCAGGCCGAAATTCATCATGGCCCGTGCCGTGGCGCCGATGTTCTCGCCAAGCTGGGGACGGACGAGAATGATCACAGGACCCTGAGCCTGCCCCACCCGCCGACGATCTGTGCCCGCCATCCGATCTTCCTCGCTCTCAGGGTCAGCTGCCGGACAATATCGGCAGGATGCGCCGCTTCGCGGCCTTTCTGCGCTGGCGCCGAAATGCTATAGCTGCCCCGATTCCGTTCGGGGACCCCCCTTCCGCGTGCCCGGCGCCGTCGCGTCCCGGACCAGCCCGCTTCCGCCGACCTTCCAGCCATTGGGATCCGCTCATGCAGAAAATCAAAGTCGCCAATCCGGTCGTCGAACTCGACGGCGACGAGATGACCCGCATCATCTGGGATCTCATCAAGACCAAGCTCATCCTGCCTTATCTCGACATCGACCTGAAATATTTCGACCTCGGCATGGAGCATCGCGACGCGACGGACGGCAAGGTGACGGTCGAGGCTTCGGAGGCGATCCTGAAATACGGCGCGGGCGTCAAATGCGCCACCATCACCCCCGACGAGGCCCGCGTGAAGGAATTCGGCCTCAAGAAGATGTGGCGTTCGCCCAATGGCACGATCCGCAACATTCTCGGCGGGACGGTCTTCCGCGAGCCGATCATCTGCCGGAACGTCCCGCGGCTCGTGGGCGGATGGACGCAGCCCATCGTGATCGGCCGGCACGCTTTCGGCGACCAGTATCGGGCCACCGACTTCCGCGTCCCGGGCAAGGGAAAGCTCACGATCACCTTCACCCCCGAGGACGGCGGCGCTCCGATCACGCACGAAGTCTACGACTTCCCGGGCCCGGGCGTCGCCATGGCCATGTACAACCGCGACGATTCGATCCGCGACTTCGCGCGCGCCTGCCTTGCCTACGGGCTCGAGCGGGGCTGGCCGGTCTATCTGTCCACGAAGAACACGATCCTCAAGGCCTATGACGGCCGGTTCAAGGATCTGTTCCAGGAGATCTACGAGGCCGAGTTCAAGGACAAATATGCGGCGCGGAAGATCACCTACGAGCACCGCCTCATCGACGACATGGTCGCCTCCGCGCTGAAATGGAATGGCGGCTTCATCTGGGCGTGCAAGAACTATGACGGGGACGTCCAATCAGACCAGGTGGCGCAGGGCTTCGGCTCGCTCGGGCTGATGACCTCCGTCCTCCTCACGCCCGATGGAAAGATCTGCGAGGCCGAGGCGGCGCACGGCACCGTCACCCGCCACTACCGTGCCCATCAGCGCGGCGAGGAGACCTCGACCAATTCCATCGCCTCCATCTTCGCCTGGACGCGCGGGCTCGGCCACAGGGCAAAGCTCGACAACAATACCGAGCTCAAGGCCTTCTGCGAGACGCTGGAGAGGGTCGTGGTGCGGACGGTCGAAAGCGGCCACATGACGAAGGACCTCGCCCTTCTCATCGGCCCGCATCAGGCCTGGCTGTCGACGGCCGGTTTTCTCGACAAGGTCGATGCGAACCTTCAGAAGGCGCTCGCGGGCTGACGCCCGCCCCGCCGCTGTCCGCACACGGACGGGCGGCGAGCGCCCCCTCCCCCGTCAGCCGGTCGCCAAGGCGGATTCGAGCGCCTCGAGCGAGGCCTGCGCGTTCGCCCCGTCGGGCCCTCCGGCCTGAGCCAGGTCAGGCCGGCCGCCTCCGCCCTGCCCGCCGACGGCCTGCGCCGCCGCCTTGACGAGATCGACGGCGCTGAAGCGCCCGGTGAGATCGGAGGTCACGCCGACGGCGAGCGCGGCCTTGCCCTCGACGACGGAAACGAAGGCGACGACCCCCGAGCCGAGCGCCGTCTTGGCCTCGTCAACCATGCCGCGCAGCTCCTTCGCCGGAACCCCGTCGAGCACGGAGGCGACGAGCTTCACGCCATTGACCTCCCGCGCGGACGGGCCCGTGGCGCCGGCGGCTGCACCGCCGCCGCGGGCCGCGGCCTTGCGGGCCTCCGAGAGCTCGCGCTCGAGCCGCTTGCGCTCGGCGACGAGCGCCTCGATCCGCGCCGGAACATCCTCGACACTCGTCCGCAGAAGACCTGCAACCTCGCGCAGCCGGGCCTCCTGGGCGAGAAGATGGCGGCGCGCGGCCTCCCCGGTGAGCGCCTCGATGCGGCGCACGCCGGAGGCGACGGCCCCCTCGCCCACGACCTTGAACAGCGCGATGTCGCCCGTCCGCGTGACATGGGTGCCCCCGCAGAGCTCGACCGAATAGGGCCGGTCGGAGGAGCCTGCCTCGAGGGCACGGCCCATGGTCAGCACGCGCACCTCCTCGCCGTACTTCTCGCCGAACAGCGCGAGCGCCCCGGCCTCGATGGCAGCCTCCGGGGTCATGACGCGGGTCAGGACATCGTCGTTCTGGCGGATGACGGTATTCACCTCCGTCTCGACGGCGGCGAGGTCTTCGGCGGTCAGCCCCTTGGGATGGCTGAAGTCGAACCGCAGACGGTCGGCCGCGACGAGCGACCCCTTCTGCGTCACATGGGGGCCGAGCCTGTTACGCAGCGCGGCATGCAGGAGATGGGTGGCGGAATGATTTGCGCGAAGCTGGGCCCGGCGCTCGCCGTCGATCTGCAGGCTGACGACGTCACCCACGCTCAGGCGTCCGCGCCGGACGTGTCCGACATGGACATGAAGATCGCCCACGCGCTTGAGCGTATCGGTGATCTCGACCTCGGCACCGTCCGGGGTGAAGATGCTGCCGGTATCGCCCGCCTGCCCGCCCGATTCGGCGTAGAAGGGCGACTGGTTCACGATGAGCTGGGCGTCCTCGCCCGCCGAGACGCTTGCGACCGGCTTGCCGTCGCGCACGATGGCAAGAAGCCGCGCCTCGGCTTCGCCCGTCGCATAGCCGAGGAAATCGGTGGGTCCCACCGCCTCGCGCAGTTCGAACCAGAGCGACTCGGTGGCGGCCTCTCCCGAGCCCGCCCAGGCCGCGCGCGCCTCCGCGCGCTGACGCGCCATGGCCGCCTTGAATCCGTCCGTGTCCACCCCGATCCGGCGCGCGCGAAGCGCGTCCTCGGTCAGGTCGAGCGGAAAGCCGAACGTGTCGTAGAGCCGGAAGGCGATCTCGCCCGGCAGCCGGTCGCCCGCGCCGAGCCCTTGCGTCTCCTCGTCGAGGATTCGCAGGCCGCGCTCGAGCATGGTCTGGAAGCGGCTCTCCTCGAGCTTCAGCGTCTCGGTGATGAGCGCCTCGGCGCGGCCGAGCTCGGGATAGGCGGCGCCCATCTCGGCGCGGAGCACGGGTACGAGCCGATGGAGCATCGGCTCGCGGGCCCCCAGAATATGGGCATGGCGCATGGCACGCCGCATGATCCGCCGCAGCACGTAGCCGCGCCCCTCGTTCGAGGGCAGCACGCCGTCGGCGATCAGGAAACTTGTCGCGCGCAGATGGTCGGCGATGACGCGGTGGCTCGCCGCATGTGCACCGTGGGCCGGCGTGCGAGACACCTCGGACGACGCCGCAATCAGCGTACGGAAGAGGTCGGTCGCGTAATTGTCGTGCGTGCCCTGAAGGACAGCGGCGATGCGCTCGAGACCCATGCCGGTGTCGATCGAGGGGCGCGGCAGCGGGATGCGCGTGCCGTCGGCCTTCTGGTCGAACTGCATGAAGACGAGATTCCAGACCTCGACGAACCGGTCACCGTCCGCCTCCGGGGAGCCCGGCGGACCGCCCGGAATGTGGGCGCCGTGATCGTAGAAGATCTCCGAGCACGGACCGCAAGGACCCGTATCGCCCATGGACCAGAAATTGTCCGACGTCCCGATGCGGATGATCCGGTCCTCCGGCAGGCCGGCGATCCTGCGCCAGAGACCGAAGGCTTCCTCGTCCTCGGCATAGACCGTCACGAGAAGCCGGTCCCGCGCGAGGCCGAATTCCCCCGTGACGAGCTGCCAGGCGAAGGCGATCGCCTCCTCCTTGAAATAGTCGCCGAAGGAGAAATTGCCGAGCATCTCGAAAAAGGTGTGGTGCCGGGCCGTGTAGCCGACATTGTCGAGGTCGTTGTGCTTGCCGCCGGCGCGAACACATTTCTGGGCGCTCGCCGCCCGCGCATAGCCGCGCGTCTCCGCCCCGGTGAAGACATCCTTGAACGGCACCATCCCCGCATTGGTGAACATGAGCGTGGGATCGTTGCGCGGAACCAGCGGCGCGGAGGGCACGATGGTGTGACCGCTCGCCCGGAACGTGTCGAGAAAGGCCGCGCGGATCTGGCTCAGCGTGGCGGCCGTCTTCGGCGGGGCGGATGCGGACGTCATGGACACGGGGCGGACCTTCCTCCGGACTGTGAGCGGGACCCGACGCTCGCCGACCTGGCATGCGAAGCAACGGCCCGACGCACGGGACCGGCCGCCCGAGGGGGACGGCCGGCACCGGCGCTTCGTGACGGAGATATTTGGCGCCGTGCGCGGCGCAAAGCAACCCGGCCCCGCACGGGAGATCGCGAGCGTCAGTCTTCCGAGCCGTCCGGCCCGACCGAGCCCTCGCCATCCTCGTCGATGCCGCCCACCATCTCGTCGGCGATGATGCCGGCATTGCGGCGGATGGCCTGCTCGACCGCGAGGGCCACCTCCGGATTCTCCTTGAGGAACTGTTTGGCGTTCTCGCGCCCCTGGCCGATCCGCTGGCTGTCGTAGGAGTACCAGGCGCCGGACTTCTCGACGACGCCGGCCTTCACCCCGAGATCGACGAGCTCTCCCATCTTGGAGACGCCCTCGCCATACATGATGTCGAACTCGACCTGCTTGAACGGCGGGGCCACCTTGTTCTTGACCACCTTCACGCGGGTCTGGTTGCCCACCACCTCGTCCCGGTTCTTGATCGCGCCGATGCGGCGAATGTCGAGCCGCACCGAGGCATAGAACTTCAGCGCGTTGCCGCCCGAGGTCGTTTCCGGGCTGCCGAACATCACCCCGATCTTCATGCGGATCTGATTGATGAAGATCACGAGGCAGTTCGACCGCGAGATGGAGGCGGTCAGCTTGCGCAGCGCCTGGCTCATCAGCCGCGCCTGCAGTCCGGGGAGGCTGTCGCCCATCTCCCCCTCAATCTCGGCCCGCGGCGTCAGGGCGGCAACCGAATCGATCACGACCACGTCCACCGCCCCCGAGCGCACCAGCGTGTCGGTGATCTCGAGCGCCTGCTCGCCCGTATCGGGCTGCGAGATGAGAAGCTCGTCGATGTTCACGCCCAGCTTGCGCGCATAGGTGGGATCGAGCGCGTGCTCGGCATCGATGAAGGCCCCGACACCACCGCTCTTCTGCACTTCCGATACGATATGGAGCGCGAGCGTGGTCTTGCCGGAGGATTCGGGCCCGTAGATCTCGACGATCCGGCCCTTGGGAACGCCGCCAATACCGAGGGCGATGTCGAGCCCCAGCGAACCGGTGGAGACGGCCGCGACCTCCATCACCTGCCGCTGGCCGAGCTTCATGATGGAGCCCTTGCCAAAGGCGCGGTCGATCTGGCTCAGGGCGGCGTCGAGGGCTTTCTGTTTGTCAGCGTGCATGGACTCGGCAATGGAAACGACATTGGTGGACATGATGCAGCTCCGTGAGAGTGATCGCCGGCGGCTTGGGCCCGCAACAGGAGACTGCACTGTACTCGTTTTGTTCTGGTTTGCAAGCGGGTCCATCGGCGGGAGGGCGGCCCCCGCGCACCGATGGATCATGTGGCATTCAGCACATCCTTCACCTTCGCGGCAAGCTGCTTCAGCGTGAACGGCTTGGGCAGAAATTCGAAGTCGCCGCGCTCGACAAGCTGGTCACGGAATGCGCCTTCTGCATAGCCCGAGATGAAGACGACCCGCACCTCCGGATGACGCTCCCGCAAGGCGGCGACCAGCGACGGCCCGTCCATGCCCGGCATCATCACGTCCGAGATGACGAGGTCCACGGGACCTCCGGCCTCCTCGAGGAGGGCAAGCGCCGCCTCCCCGCCTTCGGCCGACAGGACCCTGTAGCCCCGGCTCTCGAGCGCCCGGGCCGCGAAGGTCCGCACCGCGTCCTCGTCCTCGACGAGCAGGATCGTCTCCTGGCCCGTGAGATCGGGCTGAACGCGCACGCTCTCGGCCGGCTGCACCGCCGCGCTCTCCTCGGCCCGGTGGCGCGGCAGGTAGATGCGGAAGGTCGTCCCCTTGCCGGGCTCGCTCTCGGGGAAGATGAAGCCGTCGGTCTGCTTGATGATTCCGTACACGGTGGAAAGACCGAGCCCGGTTCCCTGCCCCACGGGCTTGGTGGTGAAGAACGGCTCGAAGATCTTGTCGAGATCCTCCGGCGCGATCCCGATCCCCGTATCGGTGACGGAGATCATCACATAGTCGGCCGCCGGCATGATGGGGTGGCCGAGCCCGGCAGCCGCGAGGGAATCGACATTCTCGGTCCGGATTGTCAGCGATCCCCCGCCCGGCATCGCATCCCGCGCATTGACGGCGAGGTTCATGATCACCTGTTCGAGCTGCACCTTGTCGACCTTCACGAGCCAGAGATCGCGCTGGTGCTGAACCGTGAGCTGGATGCGCTCTCCCAGAAGGCGCCGCAGGAGCTGGCTGAGATCGGTGACCACCTCCTTGAGGTCGATCACCCTCGGCACCAGCGATTGCTGGCGCGAGAAAGCGAGGAGCTGGCTGGTCAGATTGGCGGCGCGTGTGGCGTTCTGCCGGATCTGGTTGATGTCGTTGAAGGACGAATCGCCGACGCCGTGACGCAGCAGCAGGAGGTCGCAGAAGCCGATGATGGCGGTCAGCAGATTGTTGAAGTCGTGTGCCACCCCGCCCGCCAGCTGCCCGATGGCCTGCATCTTGTCCGCCTGGCGCAACTGCTTGCGGTCGGTCACGTCGAGCGCGTAGATCAGCGTCTCGCCCCCCCCGTCCGGATCCAGCGCGGCGACGCGCAGCGGGTGCAGCTCGGCGACGCGCTGATTGCCGGCGAAGGCGGCTTCCACCGGGCCCGTCTGCCGCCCGTCGCGGAATTCGGCGATCAGGGCGGCAACGCCCGCGCGATCCTTCTGCCCGAACATGTCGAGCAGCGACCGACCGATCGCGAGCCCCGGCTCGCGCAGGTCGGCGAGCTCGAGGAAGGCGCGGTTGACGGCGCGGATGCCGCCATCGGCGCCGACGCGGACCATGCCGACGGGCGCCGCATCGAAGGTCGTGGCAGCGAGCGCCTCGCTTTGCGGCAGAAGCGCCGAGGCGCGGCGCGGGGGGGCATGGGCGAGGGCGGGAGGCGCGGAAGGCTCGAGGATCTCTGGTCCCTGCAGCACCTGGCCGGCCGATTCCTCCGCCGCCGGATCGAAAGCGAGGATCCGCCAGAGGAGATGGCCTCCGCCCGTCCCGCTCGGCCAGATGCTGACGCCCACCTGAGCGTCCGGCGCGGCGCGGAGCTTCAGCCCTTCATGGGCCTCCACGGCCGCGCGGGCCGCCTGCAGCAGCCGGTAGAGCGCCGCCCCCGACGGCCCTTCCGGTTCGAACAGGCTGTCGACCCCGCGCGGCAGGACGCCGCTCCAGTGGAAGGCCGCGCGCGCGGCCGGATTGGCATAGAGGATGCGGCCGCTGCGGGAGGTGATGAGAAGGGGCTCGGGCAGGGCATCGAGGGCGGACAGGCCCAGGGCGGCGAGCCGGCGGTCTTCCCCGCTCGAGCCCATGTCGAGGGTGATCCAGACCATCACGAAGACGAAGAGGACGGCAAGGCCGCCGAAGAACAGGATGGACTGCTCCGTCGCCAGCCAGAATGCGGCCGCCACCGCGCCGGCAATCGCGAAGCCGCCCACACTGAGCACGAGGGCTCGGGCCAGCGATCCGTGGGGAACCGCCGGCTGAAACCGGTCCGCGAGGCCGGCGGAGGAACGGGCATGGCGCGCGCCCGACCTCCTGTCCCGGTGCGGAATATCGTCGAGCGCTGTCTCGACGCTCATCGTCACCTGTCCAAAGCCTGAGCCGGCACCTCACACACGCGCGGCGCGGCCAGGTGCACGCCACGCCTCGGGCCGAGACTCCTAGCGCGATTCCATCGTCCGCAGGGACAGAAATAGGCCCCCTGGGACCGGCGCGCCTACTTCATCTCGATGAGCTCGACCTGATTGCCATCGGGGTCGAAGATCATGGCATAGCGCGTGGCCTCGCCGCGCGGGGGCTGATGCAGGCTGCCGCCGGCCGCCACGGCCGCCGCGATCCCGTCCTCGAGGCTCGGCACGCCCAGGATGAGGTAGGGCAGCGTTCCCATCTGAAGGTCGGGTGAGCGCGTGATGATCACCAGAGACGCGGCCTCAAGGGGCGCATCCTTGGCGCGCATGATCAGCTCGAGCCAGCCCTTCCCCTCGATCCGGCGCACGGTCGTGAACGCGAAGGCCGTCTCGTAGAAGGCCCCGAGGGCTTCGGGATCGAGCGCCCCGAGGCGCGAGGCGCGCAGCTGAGCCGAGACCGGGTCGGCCGCTGCCGGTCCGGAGGGCACGAGCGTGACCATGGCGGAGATGAGGGCGAGCGCGACCGCTGCGACGAGCTGACGGCAAGTCATGGGAAAGCCTTTCTGGCTGATGGTGCATCCTGCGTCTTCCGAAACGGCGCGCCGGCCCCGCCCCCTGCGAGGAGCCGGAGCCTCGCAAGGCGAGATCCCCATGCCTACCGCGCCCGCTTGCCGGACTTCGCCCGCACGCGCATGACGTAGCCGATCACCTGGGCCACGGCGCGGTAATGCTCGGGCGGCACCTCCCGGTCGAGCTCGACGGACGCGTGCAGCGCGCGGGCGAGCGGCGGGTTCTCGATGACCGGCACCTTGTGCTCCTCGGCTAGGGCACGGATGCGCAGGGCGAGCGCGTCGACGCCCTTGGCGACGCAGACGGGCGCGTTCATCTTGCCCTGCTCGTATTTGAGCGCGACGGCATAGTGGGTCGGGTTGGCGATGACGACCGTTGCCTCGGGGACCGCCTGCATCATGCGCTGGCGCGAGCGTTCGGCCCGGATCTGACGCAGCCGCGCCTTGACGTGCGGATCGCCCTCGGCCTGGCGGTGCTCGTCCTTCACCTCGCGGCGCGACATGCGCATCTTCTGCCAGTGCGAATGGCGCTGATAGACGATATCGATCAGCACAACGACGGAAACCACGACCAGCACGCCGACGAGAAGCTGGAAGGCCTCCTTGCGCGCGAGATCGAGGAGGGCTCCGGGCGCTAGATGTGGCGCGATGTAGAGCATGTGCCGCTCTGGCCAGAGGACGAAGATCGTCATGGCCCCGACGATCAGGAGCTTGGCGATGCCCTTGACGAGGTTGATGACCGCCTGAAGACCGAAGAGCCGCTTGAGCCCCGCGAGCGGGGAGATCTTCTCGAGCTTGGGCTTGATCTTCTCGCCCGTCAGCATGGGGGGCTGCTGCACGAGGTTGCCGAGAACGCCCGCGGCCACGAGCACCGCGAAGGGCAAAGCGAGCGCCAGCAGGAGGTCCTTCATAAGCCCGGCATAAAGGCCCCGCAGGGCGGATCCCTCGACGGGCATCTCATGGGCGCGCGCGAGAAAGTCGCGGCAGAGCCGGGCGATCTCCGAGCCGAGCGGGCCGCTCGCCCAGACGAGGAGCAAGGTCGCCGCGAGCAGCACGAACCAGCCCGACAGCTCGGCACTCTTCGCGATATCGCCCTTGGAGCGGGCATCGCTCAGCCGCTTCGATGTCGGGTCTTCCGTCTTTTCGGCGTCGTCGCCACCCTCCGCCATGGCCTACCCCGCGAGAAAGCGGGCGAGATGGGCCTCGAACGCGTCGAGATACATGACCATCAGCGTGCCGATGAGAATGGACAGGATCGCGAAGGACAGGAGGATGTTGAGCGGCATGGCCAGGAAGAACACATGCAGCTGCGGCATGAGCCGCGAGAGGATTCCCATCGCGAAATAGAAGAGGAGACCGAAGATGAGGAACGGCGCGGCGATGGCCATGCCGAGCGCATAGGCGCCCGACACCATGCGCTGCGCGAGAGCAACCACATCGTCGAGCGGCAGGTCGGCGCCGGCGGGAAACAGGCTGTAGCTGTCATGGACCGCGGCGATCATCATCAGATGAAGATCGGTGGCAAGGACGAGCGTCGTCCCGAGAATGGTGAGAAAGGTCGCGACGAGCGCCCCTTGCGTGCCTTGCGTCGGATCGACGGACTGCACGAAGCCAAGGCCCGTCTGCATGGCGATGGCGGTACCCGCGATCTGCAGTGCGCTGACGAAGAGCCGGATCAGCGTCCCGAGAACGATGCCGATCAGGATCTCCCGCCCCAGGACGAAGAGCAGCGCGGGCAGGCCGGCGGGCACGGGGGGAAGGCCCGCGCTCACGAGCGGCGTCAGGAGCCCCGCGACGAGAAGGGCGAGCGTCAGGCGAATGCGCGGCGATACGGCCATCTCGGAAATGCCCGGCATGAGCATGAAGATGGAGCCGACGCGCGCGAAGACGATGAGGAAGGCGAAGACCTCCTCGACCACGTAGACCTTCCCCGCGAGCGCGCCCATGGCCTCAGCCCGACACGATCAGCGACATGATGTCGGTCATGAAGCCGCTCATCACGGCGCCCATGAAGGGCAGGAGCAGGAGAAGGCCGATGAGCACGGCGAAGATCTTCGGGATGAAGACCAGCGTCATCTCCTGGATCTGGGTCAGGGCCTGGAAGAGCGCGACGGTGAGGCCCACCGCCAGCGCGACCAGCATGATGGGCCCTGCCGTCTTCAGAAGGACGATGATCCCGCTGCGCGCGAGATCGAGAATCTCGGGGGACGTCATGCGACTTCTCCGCATAAGGAGGATCTTCTGATCCCCGTCACCTGCCGATGCTCAGATGGGCATCCGCATGATTTCCTGATAGGCACCCACGACCCTGTCGCGCACGGCGACGACCGTCTGCAGCGTGACCTCCGCGGCGGCGATGGCCGACACGGCATCGACGAGGCTTCCCTCGCCCGCCACGGCGTTCATCGACGCCTGTTCGGCCGCCCCGCCCGTGGCGACGGCATCGTTCACGACTCCCTTGAGGAGGGCGCCGAACGAGCTTCCCTCCCCGCCCGCAAGACCCGCGCCGGCGATCTCGGCCGGGCCGCCCGCGGCGCGTGCCCTCGCCACCTCATAGGCCGTGGCTGCGAGTGAGGGTGCGATCGTCATGGTGTCCTACCCTTCCTCAGGCCCGCAGGAGCTCGATCGTCCGGCTCATCATGCGGCGCATGGAATCGATGACATTGAGATTGGCCTCGTAGCTCTTCTGCGCCTCGCGCATGTCCATGGACTCGATCAGCGTGTTCACGTTGGGCAGCTTCACGTAGCCCTTTTCATCCGCGGCCGGATGAGAGGGGTCGTAGCGCATGCCGAAATCCTTGTCGTCCGCCACCGTCTTCGGCATCGAGACGAGCTTGACGCCCAGTTCGCGGTCGAGCTGGGCGCGAAAGGTCGGGATCTGACGGCGATAGGGGTCGCCCTCGGGCGTCTCGGGGGTCGAATTCGCGTTGGCGATGTTCTCCGAGATGACCTTCATCCGCTCGGACTGGGCGCGCATGCCGGAGGCGGCGACGAGCATGGGCTTGATGAGGTCGAGCATGTGAAACTCCTAAACCTTGCCGATCGCGGTCTTGATGAGGCCAATGCCCTTCGAATAGAGCGCGGTGGCCACTTCATATTCGGAAACCGTTTCCGCCACTTTCATCATCTGCTCTTCGAGCACCACGGAGTTGCCGCTGGGGCTCACCTGCCAGCCCGGTGCATCCTCTTCCTTGAAGCCCCTGGCCGATCCGGCCGCGGTCGCGGTCGAGAAGGCGATGTGCTGGGGGTTCGAGACCAGCGCCTGCCCGCCCGGGCGCGAGACCGGAGCCGCTTCGGCCATCGAGCGGGCGACGAGGCGGCCGAAATCGGGCCGCGTCAGGTCCTGCGCGTCAAAGCCCGGCGTGTCGGCATTGGCGATGTTCTGTGACAGGACGGTCTGCCGTGCCGACAGCCAGGACATTTTCTCCCGGATCAGGGAGAAGAGCGGTATCTGACGTAGATCCATGGGGCCTGCCGCGCCTCGCCGCCGGACATGTCACACGGGACAATCCCTGTTCAAAGCCGAACGATAGGCCTCGGCATTTAAGAAACTTTGAATCCCCCCGGTAAGGGACTGTTGGGAGGGGTTAACCCTGATCTCTGCAGGAGTGCAGGCAGACCTCGCCTCTTTACTTCGGCTTAAGCCTGTTCCCTTAACCATGATCGCCATCATGACGGGCACAGACTGTTTTTGCCCGACGATTAGAAGGATCGGGATGATGGATCTTGTGGACCTGTTCCGCTTTTTCGGCGCGCTCGCCGTCGTGCTGGGACTGATCGCGGCCTGTGCCCTCCTCGCCCGCCGCTTCGGTCTCGCCGGCGCCATCGGGTCCGCCTCCACACGGCGCCTCGGCCTCGTCGAGACGCTGACCCTCGACAATCGCCGCCGGCTGATCCTCGTGCGCCGCGACGATCGTGAGCACCTCATTCTCCTCGGCCCGACCGGCGAAATCATTCTCGAGAGCGTCGAGGAGACACTCGCCGAGGAGCATTATGCGGGCGTCACCGTCTACGGCGCCTTCGGACCCGGCACCGCGCGGGGAGCGGCCTATGGCCAGGCCTGACCGCGCCATCGCGGTGCGCCTTTGCCGCCACATCACCTGCGCGCTCCTCTTCATCGGCGCGCTCGTCCTGCCCACGCCGGGCGCCGCGCAATCGCTGTCGATCGATCTGGGTGCGGAAGGCGGAGTGCTGACCTCGCAGCTGATCCAGCTCGTCGCGGTCATCACCGTCATCAGTCTCGCGCCCTCCATCCTTGTGATGGTCACCTCATTCACCCGCATCGTCGTGGTGCTGTCGCTTCTGCGCATGGCGATCGGGGTCCAGCAGAGCCCGCCCAACTCCGTGATGATCAGCCTTGCGCTGTTCCTGACCGCCTTCATCATGGCCCCCGTTTTCCAGAAGGCGTATACGGACGGGCTGTCGCCGCTGATGGCGGGCGAGATCACCCATGAACAGGCCTTCGAGCGTACGGCCGCGCCCGTCCATGCCTTCATGATGGAGCATGTGCGCGAGAAGGATCTCGGCCTCTTCCTCGACATGTCGAAGACCGAGCCGCCTGCCCGCGCCGAAGACACGCCGCTTCAGGTTCTCGTGCCGGCCTTCATGATCTCGGAGCTGCGCCGCGCCTTCGAGATCGGCTTCCTGCTCTTCCTGCCCTTCCTCATCATCGACCTCGTCGTCGCCTCGGTCCTGATGGCGATGGGGATGATGATGCTGCCGCCGATCATCGTGTCCCTGCCTTTCAAGCTCATCTTCTTCGTGCTCGTCGACGGCTGGTTCCTCGGCGCAGGCAGTCTCGTGCAGAGCTTCGGGACCTGAGCGCCCGGGCGATCCGCCACCCGCATAGGACAGGAAGGGCCGCGCGGTGCGCGGC
>JACAEB010000207.1 GCA_013389075.1 Alphaproteobacteria bacterium | reverse complement strand
GCCTTCGCCCGCGACAACGGCTATTTCGAGAGGTCGGTGGTCCCGGTCCGCGACCGCAACGGCGTCATCATTCTCGACAAGGACGATTTAATCCGCCCTGGGACGAGCATGGAGGCTCTCGCGAGGCTGAAGCCCGCCTTCGCCGACCCGGCCGCCAAC
Source organism: Alphaproteobacteria bacterium (assembly GCA_013389075.1). GTDB lineage: Bacteria > Pseudomonadota > Alphaproteobacteria > JACAEB01 > JACAEB01 > JACAEB01. The sequence goes on along the minus strand of JACAEB010000207.1, from coordinate 15,113 downwards.
GGAATGGACGCGATGGCGCCGTCGAAATACCCGGAGCTCGATCGCATCGACCATGTGCACCATGCCGGCAATTCCTCGGGCATCGTCGATGGGGCGAGCGCCGTGCTCGTCGGATCGCAGGAGGCCGGGGCCCGGCTCGGCCTTGAGCCGCGCGCGCGGATCCTTGCCGGGGTGATCATCGCGAGCGAGCCCACGATCATGCTGACCGGGCCGGGACCGGCCGCGAAGAAATGCCTGCGCATCGCCGGCCTCTCGACCGGGGATGTCGATCTCTGGGAGATCAACGAGGCATTCTCCTCCGTCGTGCTCCGCTACATCGCCGATCTCGACATCGATCCCGACGACGTGAACGTCAATGGCGGCGCCATCGCGATGGGCCATCCGCTCGGCGCGACGGGGGGCATGCTCGTGTCCACCATCCTCGACGAGCTCGAACGGCGGAACCTGCGGCGGGGCATGGTCTCCATGTGCGTCGGCGGCGGCATGGGAATCTCGACCCTCATCGAGCGACTTTAGGGCTGGTCTCACTCCATGGCTTCGATCGATCATCACACGGATCAGGACGGGATCGTCACGATCACGATGGACATGGCCGGACCGGTCAACGTCATGAACGACACCTTCCTCGCCGGCATGGACGAGGCGCTCGCGAGGGTCGAGAGCGACCCGACCGCGACCGGGATGGTCCTCGCCTCGGGCAAGGAGACCTTCTTTGCCGGCGGCGACATCAAGGGCATGTCCGCGCAGGAGGGCGGGGACTACAACGCCGCCCTGACCGAGGGGGTTTTCCGCGCCGCGCGGCTGCTCCGGCGGATCGAGCGGCTGAAGGTCCCGACCGCCGCCGCCATCAACGGCGCCGCGCTCGGCGGCAGCTATGAGCTCGCGCTCGTCTGCAATCACCGTGTCGCGCTCGACGATCCCCGCGTCCGCATCGGCCTGCCGGAGGCAACGCTTGGGCTTCTTCCCGGCGGGGGTGGCACGGTGCGGCTCACCAAGCTGCTCGGGCTGGCCCGCGCCCTTCCGATCCTCCTCGAGGGGCGGTCCTTCTCGGCGACCGGGGCGCTGGAGGCGGGCCTCATCGATGCCGTGGCGACGGACCGCGCGGGGCTGATCGAACAGGCGAAGACCTGGCTGCGGGCAAAACGCAGCGATCCCCTGGCCTCCATCCAGCCCTGGGATCGGCCAGACTACCGGATCCCGGGGGGCGATCTATCCAATCCCGAGGTCGCGAACCTCGTCTTCATGACCGCCTTCAAGCTGTTCGAGGAGACGCGGGGGCTCTATCCCAACAAGCGGCTCATTCTCGACGTGGCGACCGAAGCCGCGAAGCTCAGCCTCGATGCCGCCCTGCGCGTCGAGAGCCGGGCGCTCGTCAACCTCATCGTCTCGCCGGTCGGCAAGAACATAATGTCGGCGAATTTCCTGCAGCTGAACGAAGTCCGGCGCGGACGGAGCCGGCCGAAGGCGCCCGCGCGCACGCTCGCACGCCGCGTCGGGGTGATCGGCGCCGGCATGATGGGACAGGGGATCGCCTATGCCGTGGCGGCTGCGGGCATCGAGACCGTTCTCGTGGATGTGAGCCTCGAAAAGGCGCGGCAGATCGAGACCTATGCCGAGAAGGCGTTCGCGCGCGCCAGGGCGAGGGGCGCGGGGGGCGCTCCTCTCGGCGAGGTTCTCGCCCGCATTTCTCCGACCGCAGATCCTGGCGCTCTCGCCGGATCGGACGTCATCGTCGAGGCCGTCTTCGAGCAGCTCGAGCTCAAGCAGGAGATCGCCGCGCGCGCCTTCGATCTCCTTGCGCCGGGCGGCATATGGGGGTCGAACACATCGACACTCCCGATCGCGCGTCTCGCCGAACCGTGCGCCGATCCCTCCCGCTTCCTCGGGCTTCACTTCTTCTCGCCCGTGGACCGGATGGATCTCGTCGAGATCGTCTGTCCGCAAGGGGTCGGCGAGGAAGCCCTCGCCCGCGGCTTCGACTTCGTGCGGCAGATCGGCAAGACACCGATCGTCGTCAGCGACAAGGCCGGATTCTTCACCTCACGGACGATCACGCGCCAGGTCATGGAGGGCGTCCAGCTTCTGGCCGAGGGCGTCCATCCGGTGCGGATCGACAGCCTCGCCAGGGCCATCGGCCTGCCGGTCGGTCCGCTGACGCTTCAGGACGAGGTGAGCCAGAGGCTCACGCTCGAGGCGCTGAACACCCAGCGCGACATGGGCCTCGACGTCCATGGCGACACCCGGGCGCCCCTCGCGGATGCGCTGCTGCGGGACATGGTGGAGCGCGGGCGCGGCGGCCGCCGCTTCGGGGGCGGATATTATGATTATGACGGGGGCGGAAAGAAGATCTGGCCGCCCCTGCTCGAAAGATACTACCGCGCCTCCCTCGAGATTCCGGACGAGGACATCAAGGACAGGCTTCTGTTCGCCGCCGTGATCGAGTCGCTCAGATGTCTCGAGGAGGGCGTCCTGCGCTCCGTCGCCGAGGGCAATATCGGGTCGATCCTCGGCATCGGCGCGCCGAAATGGACCGGCGGGTACCTCCAGTTCGTGAACACCTTCGGCCTCGAGAGATTCGTCAGACGCTGCGAGGAGCTCGCGCGATCCTATGGTCGCCGCTTCGCGCCGCCCCAGATCGCAAGGACCACCCTGTCAGCAGGCGGAGTATTCGCATGATCCGGTTCGACCACCGCGTCGCCGTCGTCACCGGAGCCGCCGGCGGGCTCGGCAGGTCCTACGCCCTCGCCTTCGCCCGGCGCGGCGCGCGGGTGGTCGTGAACGATCTTGGCGGTGACATTCACGGGAGCGGATCGGGATCTGCGGCGGCCGATGCCGTCGTCCGCGAGATCGTTCGCGAGGGCGGGATCGCGGTGGCCAATTACGAGTCCGTCGAGCAGGGCGATCGCATCATCGAGGCGGCGCTGGACGAATTCGGGCGCGTGGACATCCTCGTCAACAACGCCGGGATCCTCCGGGATGCGAGCTTCAAGAACCTCACGGAGGACGACTGGGAAAGCGTCTACCGCGTGCACCTCTTCGGCGCGTTCAAGGTGACGAAGGCGGCCTGGGCCCCGATGCAGGTGCGCGGCTTCGGCCGCATCGTCAACACCGCCTCGGCGGCGGGCATCTATGGCAATTTCGGGCAGGCGAACTACGCCGCCGCCAAGCTCGGTCTCGTCGGCTTCACGAAGACGCTTGCCATCGAGGGCGCAAGCAAAAACATCCTTGTCAACGCGATCGCGCCGATCGCGGCCTCGCGCCTGCTCGAGACCGTCGCCACGCCCGAGCTCATCTCCGCCGCCAAGCCCGAATATGTGACGCCGCTGGTGCTGCGCCTGTGCGCCGACCATTCCCTCGAGACCGGCTCGCTGTTCGAGCTCGCGGGCGGCTGGATGGCCAAGCTGCGCTGGGAGCGGAGCCGGGGCGTGTCCTTCGGCATCGAAACGCCGCTGACCCCGGAGGCCGTCGACGCCGCCTGGCCGGAGATCGTCAGCTTCAATCGCGCCGAGCATCCGGAATCGGTCGCCGACGCGGCGGCCCCCATGTTCGCCAATCTCGGTCTTCCGATCGGCGGGTCCGCCTGACCCAGGACGGCCCCGGCCGATCTTTCCGTGGCGGACGGACGCGCTGGCGCCCGCCCCCCCGCATCAGGCGCTCTTGTAGACCGTGACGACGGCCGCGCCCGGAACGCCGATATTGTGCTGGACGGCGATGCGCGCGTCTTCGACCTGGCGTTTGCCGGCATCGCCGCGCAGATGCCAGGTGAGTTCCACGCATTGCGCGACGCCGGTGGCGCCGATCGGATGGCCCTTGGACATGAGCCCGCCCGACGGATTGACGACGATCCGCCCGCCATAGGTGTTGTCGCCGTCATCGACGAACTTCGTCGCCTCGCCCTCCTCGCACAGCCCGAGGGACTCATAGGCCAGCACCTCGATGGGCGTGAAGCAGTCGTGCAGCTCCACGACGTCGATGTCCTCCGGGCCGATACCCGCCTGCTCATAGGCGATCCTCGCCGCGCGGCGTGCGTAGTCCTGGCCCACGATGTTGCGCGCATTGGCGTAGATCGTGTCGGTGTCGGTCGCCATGCCCTGCCCCGCGATCTCGACGAGCCTTGCGATGCCGTTCCGGCGTGCGAAGCGCTCGCTGACGATGATGGCGGCCGCCGCGCCGCAGGTCGGCGGACAGCACATGAGGCGCGTCAGGCTGTCGCCATAGACGACCGGCGCGGTCATCACCTCCTCGACCGTCAGCGGCTTGGTGAAGAGCGCGAAGGGATTGTTGCCCGCGTGCCGGCGCGACTTGACGGCCACCTTGGCGAACAGCTCAGGGCTGGCCGCATAGGTCTCGAGATATTCGAACCCCGCCGAGCCGAACAGCATCGGCGCGCCGATCCCCATTTCCGCCTGCGGACGAACCTTGAACAGCGCCTCGACGACGAACTGACCGGGCGAGATGCGGTCATCCCAATGGGCGCGGAGCGCGCCCGGCTGCATGTGCTCGAAGCCGAAGGCGAGGACGCAGTCGGCCATGCCCGAGGCGACCGCCTGCCGGGCAAGGAAGATCGCCGAAGAGCCCGAGGAGCAATTGTTGTTCACGTTGAAGACAGGCACGCCGGGAAGGCCGACCTCGTAGAGCGCCCGCTGGCCGCAGGCACTGTCGCCGTAGATGTAGCTCGCATAGGCCTGCTCGACGGCGGACAGCTCGATCCCGGCATCGGCCAGCGCGCCGCGTATGGCGCGGCTTCCCATGATCTCGTAGGGCTCGTTCGCGCCCGGCTTCTTGAACTCCACCATCGCGACGCCGCCGATGAACGCCTTTCCGGCCATGATCCGTTCCTCCTTCATCCTGATCCTGCCGAGAGTATCTTAGCCCGGGCCGCGCGCCCCCGGCGAAGTCCGACACGCCGTCTCGCAAAACCCGACAGGGCGGAGGCTGGCGAGAAAAGCCGGCGGGCCTGTCGCATTCCGCCGCGCTGTGCCGCGCGGGAGGACGCTACCCTCCGCCGGTTCCTGGCGCGGCGCCCGCGCCGGGCATCGCTCGACGAGGACGCCTTGCGGTTCGACTTCACCGAAGATCAGGAATCCCTGCGCGGCGAGGCGCGCCGCTTCCTTGCAAGCCATTGCGGGCGCGAGACGGTCCGCGCCGTCCTCGACTCGGATGAACCCTACAGCCGCGAGCTGTGGGCGGAGATGGGTCGCCTGGGCTGGACGGGCGTCGCGCTGCCGGAGGCCTTCGGCGGGTCCGGCGCGGGCTATCTCGAGCTCTGCGTGCTCGCCGAGGAGATGGGCCGCGTGCTGGCGCCGACGCCGTTTTCCTCGTCGATCTATCTTGCGGCCGAGCTGATCCTGCGCGAGGGCGACGACGCCCAGACCACGGACTGGCTGCCACGGCTCGCCGCCGGAACCGCGATCGGCACGCTCGCCCTCGCCGAGGGGCCCGGCGCCGCCGACTGGGGGCTTGCGAGGACCCGGGCGACCCCGCTCGGGGGAGGCCATTACGCCCTCACGGGCGTCAAGCAGCCCGTGCCCGATGGTCTCGCCGCGGATGTGGCCATCGTCAGTGCACGTCTTTCCGGCGAGCTCGGGCTCTTTCTCGTCGATCTCCATCAGCCGGAGGTCACCCGTCACCCCGAGCCGGGCCTCGACGAGAGCCGGCCGCTCGGGCGGCTTTCCTTTTCGGGGGCGCGCTGCGCGCGCCTCGGCTCGGCCGGACGGGCCGCCCTCGACGCCGCGCTCGACCGGGCGGCCGTGCTCTTCGCCTTCGAGCAGATCGGCGGTGCGGAGGCGGCGCTCTCCATGGCCGTCGGGCATGCCAGGCAGCGCTTCGCCTTCGGTCGCGCGATCGGGTCCTTCCAGGCGATCAAGCACAAGCTCGCCGACATGTATGCCGAACTCGAGCTCGCCCGTTCGAACGCCTATTTCGCGGCCTGGGCGCTCGCGAGCGGGGATGCCGTTCTCGGGGAGGCGGCGGCCTGCGCCCGGCTGAGCGCCTCACGGGCCTATTTCGACTGCGCCAAGGAGTGCGTCCAGGTCCATGGCGGCATGGGCTTCACCTGGGAGGCTGACCCGCATCTGCACTACCGGCGGGCGACGCTGCTCAACGCCGTGATCGGAGGTCAGGCCCGCTGGCGGGAGGTGCTCGTGTCCCGCCTCCAGCAGAAGGACGCTTCGGCCCGGGAAGGAACGCCATGAATTTCGACGACACGCCGGAGGAAGCGGCCTACCGGACGGCGGCCCGCACCTTCATCGAGGCGCACAAGGGCGCGTTTCTGGGCTCGGACCTTGCGGGCTTCGACGCCGTGCGCCGGTGGCAGGCCGTCCGGCATGCGGGCGGCTGGGGGTGCCTGCAATGGCCGAAGGCCTATGGGGGCCAGGGCGCGAGCGCCGTGCAGGCCCTGATCTACAGCCAGGAGGAGGAGGCGGCGGGCATCAGCCTCCTCTCGGTCGCCAACGCCATCACCATCGGCATGGCCGCGGCGACGATCATGCAGTGCGGCACGCAGGCGCAGAAGGAACGCCATCTGCCGCGGATCGCCCGGGGCGAGGAGATCTGGTGTCAGCTCTTCAGCGAGCCCTCGGCGGGATCGGACCTTGCCGGCATCAGGACACGCGCCGTCCGCGATGGCGACGACTGGGTCGTCAGCGGCCAGAAGGTGTGGACGAGCTTTGCTCACTATGCGGACTTCGCGATCCTCATCACACGGACCGATCCGGCCGCGCCCAAGCATGCCGGGCTCACCTATTTCCTCCTCGACATGACGTCTCCCGGCATGACCGTGAAGCCGATCCGGCAGGCATCGGGGGGAAGCGACTTCAACGAGGTGTTCCTCGAAGCCGTCCGCATCCCGGATTCGAACCGCGTGGGGGAGGTCGGGGACGGCTGGCGCGTCGCTCTCACCACGCTGATGAACGAGCGCGCGGCCATCGGCAGCATCTTCCCGACCAATTTCGACGACGCCTGGCGCCTTGCCGCGCAGACCCCGCTCGGGGACCGGCCCGCCATCGAGGCGGGCGGCGTGCTTCAGCTCCTCGCGGACTGGTATGTCTGGCGGCAGGGGCTGAAGAATTTCAGCCTGCGCCTGCAGTCGGCCCTGTCGCAGGGACGCATGCCTGGCCCGGAAGCCTCCATCGGCAAGCTGATGCTGGGGGCGCGCCGGCAGCTCTATCTGTTCGAGCTCCTAGACCTGCTCGACATCGGCGGCGCGGCGCTGGCGAGCGGGGAGGACGGCGACATTCACTTCTCGTTCCTGCGCGTCATCGGCAACCGGCTCGAGGGCGGGACCGACGAGATCCTGCGCAACATCATCGGCGAGCGCGTCCTCGGCCTGCCCCCCGAGCCGCGCGTGGACAAGGCGCTGCCGTTCAACGAGGTCCCCTCCGGCTGAGCGGCGGGCGCTCCAGTGCCGGGGGCCTCGATCCGTGTACGCATCATGCCCCGGGGATGGGCGCCGCGCCGCATAACCTGCGCCGGCTTCAGACCAACTCGGCCCGATGGCCGGCCTCGCCGTCCTCCGTGAAGGACCAGCGTCGTCCCAGAAAGCGTTCGATGATGGACGCCGCCGTTCGACTGTGCTTGCTCGGCGTCACCGTGGTAAAGCTGCCGCCGCCGGCAAGAGCCATGGGCAGGAGGAGCTGGTCGGCAAGGTATGGACCCGCGAAGGCCCCCGATGCCGCATAGCCGGCGATGCGCCTTGCCGCCGTCCCGGCCACGGCCTCCGCCCGCTCGCCCATCCGGCCGAACCCGCTCATGACTTCGGTGACATGATCGAAGGCACGTTCGAGGAGGAGGACGATCCCCGGGCCGAGATCGGCTGGCAACTCGTCGATCGCGAAGGCGGGGGCGGGCCAGTCGACAAGCCCTTTGCGGGCCGCCGTCATCATCCGTTCACCGATCGAGAGCGGCAGGCCGGCGAGGAGGACACGGGCGGAGCAGCCTGCCGGCGCGCCCCGCTCGCGGCATGCGATAGGCTCGAGCGGCGCCGGGGTGATATCCACCTCGATCCGGCCGCCGCCGCGCGGATAGAAGCCATGCCGCACGAGGCGCAGGCAGACCTTCGGCCCCATGTGGTTGAGGATGGGCAGAAAGGCGCGCGCGAGGAACTCGAAGGGCGGCGCCTGCGGATTGTGGGTCCCGCCCTCGAGGACGAGCCGCGACGGCCCGTCGGCCCGAAGGAGCGGCATCAGAACGGTCTGGAGCACGAGGGCCGTGCTGCCGGCCGTGCCGACGGCGAACTGATACTCACCGGGCACGATCCGTCCGGGCCGGAAGGCGATTTCCGATGAGCCCACGCTCAGCCCCTCGCACGTGGCCGTGCCGATGGCGCAGGCCGCCTCGATCGCAGTGACATGCTGGCGCATGAGGCCCGGCCTGTCGCGTCCGCCACGGACATTGGCGATGCGGAACGGTTCGCCCGTGACGAGCGACAGCGCGCAGGCGGTTCGCACCACCTGCCCGCCGCCCTCGCCTTCGGATCCGTCGATGATGATCATCCGTCGTCCAATCATCAGCCCTTGACGCAGACGATCTGCTTAAGCGTATGGACGATCTCGACGAGATCGGCCTGTGCGGCCATGACGGCGTCGATCGGTTTGTATGCCTTCGGCGTCTCGTCGATGACCCCGGCATCCTTGCGGCACTCGACACCGGCCGTGTCGGCGATGTGCTCGTCGAGGCTCACCGCCCGCTTCGCTTCGGTCCGGGACATGATGCGACCCGCGCCATGGCTGCAGCTGTCGAAGGCCTCTGCATTGCCCAGTCCACGCACGATGAACGACTTCGCGCCCATCGAGCCCGGAATGATCCCCATCACGCCTTTGGCGGCACGCACCGCGCCCTTCCTCGTGACGAGCACGCTTTCGCCGAAATGGCGCTCACGGCTCACATAGTTGTGGTGGCAGTTCACCGCCTCGAGCTCCGCGTCGAAGGGCTTTGCGATTTCCCTGCGGAGGGCCTCTATGACATTGGCCATCATCACCCGCCGGTTCAGCGCCGCGAAATCCTGCGCCCAGCCGACCGCCTCGACATAGTCGTCGAAATGGGTCGTCCCTTCCGGAAAGTAGGCGAGGTCCTCGTCGGGCAGGTTCACGTGCCAGCCGCGCATGTCCTCCTTCGCGAGCTCAATGAAGGACGTGCCGATGGCATTGCCGACCCCGCGCGAGCCGGAATGCAGCATCACCCACACCCGCGCCTCTTCGTCGAGACAAAGCTCGATGAAGTGATTGCCCGTGCCAAGCGTCCCAAGATGCACGAGATTGTTCGTCTTCTCGAGCCGCGGATACTTCGCCACGATGTCGCCGAACCGGGCCGCAAGACCGGCCCAGGCCGCGACAATGGACGGCGGCGGCTCGCCCCAGCTCCCCGTGTCGCGACGGCCGCGGCCGACATCGCGCCCATGCGGCACCGCCCGCTCGATCGCGCTGCGGATCGGGCCGAGGCTGTCGGGCAGGTCGTGCGCCACCAGCGAGGTGCGCGCCGCCATCATGCCGCAGCCGATATCGACACCGACGGCCGCCGGAATGACCGCACCCTTCGTCGGAATGACCGAGCCGACCGTGGCGCCGATCCCGACATGGACATCGGGCATCACCGCGACATGCGGGAAGACGAAAGGCATGGCCGCCACGCGCGCGAGCTGCTCGCGGGCTTTGTCCTCGACCGGCACGCCGCGAGTCCACATCTTGATCGGCACGCCGCCATCGACGTGCTGGAGGTCGAATTGTGCGCCCATGGGAGCGGTCTCCTTCGCATCCGTTCAAAAGCGCTGGCAACGAGTCGGGGCGGGACCTCCTGATCGCTCAGGGGAGGAGTCGATCCTCCGGACCCACTGTAGTCCCGCCGGCATTTGCCAGCATAATCGGTACCAGCGACAAGAGAGTGGACAGACAGGCCATAGGCGACGGACGAGGATCGTCTGCCTGCGTCTCGTCGCCTTGGCCATCATCTGGCGAATGCCGGATGGACCACATGTCGCGGGTTCGTTCGCCATGGACATCATCCCTTGCGAGGTCCGGGGGGGCGGCCGGCCCATTCCGGCCGCCCCGTCGTTCGCGTGCCATCGGGCCGATATCGCCGACCCGACGCCCATCCCATAGCGAGAGGCGTACCAGTTTTCCGCGCCTGCCTGCCCGGGCGCATCAACCGGCTGATTTTCCTCCGGAATTTTCTTTTCGAGGGACCGCTGAGACAAATCCGCGCCTCGCCAGCTACCCGATTTGCTGATATGTGTGGATAGATTTTTATCGTGGCGGATCGGTATGAAGGCGACTGTCGTCATAGGTTTCCTCGGCTCCACGCTCGATGCGAGCAAGATCGGCCCCTCGCGCTGGAGCAAGTGGCGGCCCTCCGTCGCGCTTTGCATGCACGAGGACCTCCGGGTTGACCGATTCGTGTTGCTGCACGGCACGCCGCACCTTCGCCTTGCGGATTATGTGGCCGAGGACATCGCCTCGGTTTCCCCCGAGACGACGGTCGAGCGGCATGTCCTCGACTTTCGGGATCCCTGGGATTTCGAGGAAGTGTACGGAAAGCTTCTCGACTTCGCCCGCAGCTACCGTTTCGATCCGGAGGCCGAGGACTATCTCGTCCACATCACGACCGGCACCCATGTCGGCCAGATCTGCCTCTTTCTCCTGACCGAGGCGCATTACTTTCCCGGCAAGCTCCTCCAGACCCAGCCGCGCAGGGGGACGGCCGATGCCGTCGGCATGTGGAATACGATCGATCTCGATCTGTCGCGCTATGACAGCATCGCCACACGTTTTGCCGCGCACGCCGCCGAAAGCACCTCCTTTCTCAAATCCGGCATCGAGACGCGCAACCGGGCCTTCAACCGCATGATCGACGAGATCGAGCAGGTCGCTCTGCGCTCGAAGGCCCCGCTCCTGCTGATGGGCCCCACCGGGGCCGGCAAGAGCCAGCTCGCCCGGCGGATTTACGAGCTCAAGCGCCTCAGGCATCAGGTGAAGGGCGCCTTCGTCGAGGTAAATTGCGCGACGCTGCGCGGAGATGGCACCATGTCGGCCCTGTTCGGCCACAGGAAAGGAGCCTTTACCGGCGCGGCAGCGGATCGGCCGGGGCTCCTGCGCAGCGCCGACACGGGCGTCCTCTTTCTCGACGAAATCGGCGAGCTCGGCCTTGATGAACAGGCGATGATCCTGCGCGCGGTCGAAGACAAGCGGTTCCTGCCCGTCGGCGCCGACACCGACGTCGCGAGCGATTTCCAGCTCATCGCTGGAACCAACCGCAGGCTGACGGACCAGGTTGCGTCCGGCGCCTTTCGCGAGGACCTCTTCGCCCGCCTGAACCTTTGGACCTTCGAGCTGCCGGGCCTTGCCGAGCGCCAGGAAGACATCGCCCCCAACCTCGACTACGAGCTCGACCGCTTCGCCGAGCGCGAGGGAAACCGCGTCACCTTCAACAAGGAAGCGCGCGAGGCGTATCTCGCCTTCGCGACCGGTCCCGAGGCGCTGTGGACGGGGAATTTCCGGGACCTCGCTGCGAGCGTCACCCGCATGGCAACGTTCAGCCCGGGAGGCCGCATCGATCGCGCCAGCGTCGACGCGGAAATCGTCCGCCTCAGGAAGCTCTGGACGGCGACGAGCGGGGAAGGGGATGATCTCGAGGCCGTCCTCGGCATCGACCGGCTGGCGGCCCTCGACCCCTTCGACCGGGTCCAGCTTGCCTATGTGGTGGCCATCTGCCGCGCGAGCCGATCGCTGTCGGAGGCCGGGCGACGGCTCTTCAGCGCATCGCGCGCCCGCAAGGCCTCCAGCAACGATGCGGACCGGCTGCGCAAATATCTCGCCCGGTTCGGCCTTGCCTGGTCGGATCTGCAGCCATGACCGGATCGGCCTCCCGACCGAATCCCGCAGTCAGGATGCTCCGTCAGCGGAGGACCGGTGGCGGAGCGAGGCTCCGCCCGCTGCGCCGCCCGCGCGCGTGGCCCAAATCGCTTGCGCGGAGAGTGCAGACGGCAAGTCAACCGTCGCCTGCCGGCATCAGCGGACCGGCAGAGCGATGGGACGCATCGGCGCCGCGTCCGCGCCGCGCAGCTTCAGGGAGGCGCCGATGAATGCGAACTCGAAGACCTCGTCGCGCGCCAGGTCTTCGAGATAGACAAGCTCCATGATCGGCACGCCGTGTTCCGCAAGCAGATAGGTGTGCAGGGGCACGTAATTGCCTTCGACCTCGGAGGGGAAGGCCTCGAAGCTCAGATTGTCCGCGCCGAGAATCATTGCGCCACTCTCCTCGACGAGGAAGCGCGCGGCGTCGAGGCCCAGGCCCGGCGGATTCGCGATGTACCGTGCCGTGTCAGCATAGACCTGCATCCGTCCGGTTCGGATGAGAACGACGTCGCCTTGCTGCAGGCTCACCTTCTGGCGCCTCAAGGCGTCCTCCAGATCCGCTCTCAAGATGCGATGATTGTCGCGCAGCATGTCGACGCCCCGGGCGGCGGCGACATCGAGGAGAACACCGCGGGCGACGATCGGGGGAATGGTCTCCGCGCCGGTGCGGGTCCAGCCGCGATCACCGAGATGCTCATCGGCGGCGAACCCGTTGTAGAGGCGACCCGCTATGCCGAAATGGTTGAGGGCATCGATATGAGTTCCGGTGCGGCTGTACATGGAGAATGCCGAACCGGTGTAGCTGACATGGCCGTTGAGGTCGTCGCCGACATGCATGGGATCATCGATTTTGGTCCCGCGCGGCGTATGGGTCATCCAGAGCTGATACTGAGGATCGCCCGCCGCCTGCCAGCTCGGCATGCCGACATAATACTCAACGGAGAGGTCGTAAACCCGCTCCGCCGATGCGCGGGAGAGGATCGCCGCGCGGGACTGCGGCGTGATGAGATTGAGCTTGCCAAGTTCATCTTCGGGGCCCCAGGGACTCGTTCCGACAGTGACTTGCGCGGATGCTCCGGCACAGGCGGCCATGGCGAAGACGATCGTGGCGACGACAGGTTTGGTGGTATGGCCAGACATGGTGGTCTCCTCTGTAAGTGACGCGATCGAGTTTGGAGACTTCACCCACGGATGATAATCAACATGTTGGGCGAGACTCATTTTGCTCTGGGTGAACAATGGATCGGATGGCCGCGCTGACCGTCTTTCGGCGCGTGGTGGAACTGGGCGGATTTGCTGCCGCCGCTCGCGACCTCGGCTATTCGAACGCCGCGGTGAGCAAGATGGTGAAGGAGCTCGAGGCCGATCTCGGCGCTCAGCTGCTTGTTCGAACCACCCGCAAGCTCCACGTGACGGACATCGGGCGCGATTACTTCGGCCGGGTTTGCGACCATCTTGACGGCCTGTCGGAGGCCGATGATGTGGTACGCATGCATATGGCGACCCCGCGGGGCCGGTTGCGGGTGAGCGCGCCGATGTCATTCGGCCTCACCGCGCTGTCGCGAGCGCTACCCGCATTCGCTGCTCAGTATCCTGACATTTCCGTCGATCTTGTCATGAATGACAGCGTGGTCGACCTCGTCGAGGAGGGCTTCGATCTTGCGATCCGTGGAGGCCAACTGACGGATTCGAGCCTGAAGGCGCGAAAGCTCACGACCATCGATCGAATTGTCTGCGCGGCGGTGGAGTACCTGGAACGAAGAGGCACACCAACCACGCCCGAAGATCTGCGGGCGCACGAATGTCTGATCTATTCGAACGCCCCATCGCCTGAGGTCTGGCGACTGGTCTCTGACGACGGTGTGGATTGCTCCGTAACCGTTGCAAGCCGCTATCGGGTCAACAACTCGCTCGCCCTCCGCGACGCCGCACTCGAGGGCCTCGGCCTTGCCTTCCTGCCCCGGATCTATGTCGAGGAGGCGATCGCGAGCGGCGCTCTTCAGCGGACACTGACTGCTTGGGGCGGCGAGCCGCAAGCTTTGTTCGCGGTGTATCCTGCGCACCGGCAGGCCTCGCCAAAGCTGCGCGCCTTCCTTGATTTCCTTGCAGGTCTGTTTCAGCAATAGCGCCGAAATCCGCGCCTCGCCTTTCGCCTGTGCCGGCGGCACCCGCATTTGAGGCCGTCGACTGTCATCCGTCAGTAAAGAGACCTTGCACCGGGACTCTCTAGGCAACCCCCGTGCGGGCCCTCAGATTGGCGTTGCTGGAGTGCCGTCCCGGAGAGCCTGCTCTTCCGCGACCGGACTCCGGTTGACATGCGGCGGGCGAGGAGCAGACGTCATGCGGAAAACCTGGGCACGGCTCTTGATGCTTGCGCTTTGCAGTTTTCAGACTCCGCTGCAGGCGGAAACGGGAGGATGTGGCATGGAGGCGGTTGTGGATTTTCGTGTTGCGCGGCCGAGCAATGATCTCGCCCGGTTACGCCAATTCTACGTCGACGGATTGTCTCTCGAGGTGCTGGCCGAGTTCGTGGGCCATGAGGGATTCGACGGTTTGATACTGTCTCTGCCCGACGGGCACACGCAGATCGAATTTACGAAAGCTGCCGGTCACGTGGCTCCACGGGCGCCGACCGAGGACCACCTTCTGGTTTTTTATATCGACAGCGTTTCAGCTCACACGGCGGCCGTCCTGCGGATGCAGGCGCACGGATTCGAGCCCGTAAGATCCTTCAATCCGTACTGGGACAGACACGGGGTCACATTCGAAGACCCGGAGGGATATCGCGTGGTGATCGTCCGTGGCGCCTATCCGCTCACCGAACCGGCCGGAGATTGACGCTCTCCATACACAATTGGGTATCGAGCCCTGGCCGCCGGCAGACGGCGGGTTCAAGGGGGTGCGGCAGGAAGGCCTTGCCGTGAAGGCGGTGGCCTCCCCCGCCGCTGTCCGGACCAGGGGATACCAAGCCGGCAGGCCGTCCGGGAGGATTTCCCCTAACCCATTGATTTCCCTGGTGCCGGCGCGGAGATTTGAACTCCGGACCTACTGATTACGAATCAGTTGCTCTACCCCTGAGCTACGCCGGCGAATGGGGATGCCCTGCCGGGGCGCGGGCACCCGGGGGCGAGAGGGGGTATCTAGCAGATCGGTGCGCAGGCGCAAAGCCCGGTTTTCCGTGGCGGGCGGTCCCGCGCAGGCGTCGGGCGCGGCGCGCCGGCCTTTTTCAGCGGAAGGGGGCCCGGGCGGCCGGGCGCAGGGGCCGCT